>NZ_JBFTKU010000001.1:0-349637 GCF_056665975.1 Caulobacter sp. 05T431
GCCGCGGCTCCCGCCGCTGGGGCTCCGGCCGCCGGCGCGCCGGCCACCCCGGCCCCGGCCGCCGCCAAGTCCTGATCGACCTCGGCTCCGAAGATCAAAGGCCGCGAAGTTCGCTTCGCGGCCTTTTTCTTGCCCGCGACGCAGGCGCCCAGGCCCGGTGGAAGCGCCCGCAGCAAAGCTGTCTTGCCGCGTTTTCCCATTCCGTGAGTAGAGTATCGAACCGTACCGCTTCACCGGAACCGTTCGACCATGACGCCTCGCCTGCTGGCCCCCGTCGCCCTTGGCGCCGCCCTCGCCGCGCTGATGATCGCCGCCCCCGTCTCGGCGTTCGCCGCCAAGGCCCCGACCGTGGCGCTGAAGTCGCTGGCCGACCTGCCCACGCCCCTGCCCTATCCCTATGACGAGAAGGCCGACGCCGAGGCCGACGTCGCCAAGGCGATCAAGACCGCCAAGGCCAAGCACAAGCTGGTGCTGATCGACCTGGGCGGCAACTGGTGCGGCGACTGCCGGGTGTTCGCCGGCATGATCGAGCAGCCCGACCTCAAGGCCTTCGTCGACAAGCATTACGAGGTCGTGACGGTCAATGTCGGCCGCTACGACCACAACATGCAGATCCCGGCCCGCTACGGGATCGACAAGCTCAAGGGCGTGCCGACCTTCCTGGTGGTCGACACCAAGGGCAAGCTGGTCAACCCCGACGCCCTGTTCGCCCTGACCGACGCCCGCCACATGACGCCGCAGTCGCTGGCGGACTGGCTGGCCCAGTGGCCGAAATAGACGGTTTCCACGATCCGGCGCCGGGCGGCTGTTCGACCGCCCGGTCGCACGCTATAGGCGAAGGCGACAAGCTTAGCCGTTAGGTGGATTCCGATGCGTACGATTGCCGTTCTGGCCGCGATGGCCTTCCTCGCCGCGCCCGTCGCGAGCCTCGCGGCCCCGGCGCCGAAGGTCGGGATCCGCAGCACCGCCCAGTTGAAGACGCCCCTGCCCTATCCCTATGACGAGAAGGCCGACGCCGACGCTCAGGTCGACGCCGCCGCCCGGCGCGCCAAGGCCGCGCACAAGCTGCTGCTGATCGATCTGGGCGGCAACTGGTGCCCCGACTGCCGCATCCTGGCCGGCGTCATGCAGCTGCCCGAGGTCGCCGCCTTCGTCGACCAGCACTACGAGGTGGTCACGGTCGATGTCGGCCGCTTCGACCGCAACACCCAGATCCCCGCGCGCTACGGGATCACCGAGGTCGAGGGCGTGCCCGCCCTGCTGATCGTCGACGAGACCGGCAAGCTTCTGAACCGCAAGGAGCTGATCGACGTCACCGACGACCACCACAAGCGTCCGCAGCAGATGGTCGACTGGCTGGCCAAGTGGACGAACTAGGCTAGGGCCTCCGCCACCCCGTCACCGGACCGCCGCCCGCCGCCTCGACGCGAGCGATCGCCTCGGCCAGGGGCTCGGCGGCCACCGCCATGTGGTGGGCGTTAGCGTGCAGGATGGTGTCGGGATCCAGCAGGATCGCCACGTGGCCCCTCCAGAACACCAGGTCGCCGCGCCGCCGCTCGGGCTCGGCGATGGGCGCGAAAAAGGCCAGCTGCATGTCGGTGTCGCGCGGGACCGCCCGACCGCAGGCCGCCAGGGCCTGCTGGATCAGGCCCGAGCAGTCCAGGCCCAGCGATTCGCGCCCGCCCCACTGGTAGGGCGCGCCCAGATAGCCTTCGGCCACCGCCACATAGTCGGTCAGGGCCACGCCCACCGGCGCCAGGTGGGCGGCGACGAACCAGCCCGTGCCCTCGCCCTTGGCGAAGCGGCCCTCGACAGCCTCGATCGTGGTCAGGGCGTTCAGCGAATAGAGCCCCGTCGGCCGTGACTTGATGTTCGGCTCGCTGAAGGCGTAGGTGCGCGGGACGGCCACCTGGTGGGTGGCCGGTTCGCCCGGGGCGGCCCCAGGGGCCTCGAGGTCGGCCTGGGCCACGAAGCCCACATAGCCGTCGCGCCCCGCCTGGCCCCAGGCGAAGCCGTCCTGCACGTCCAGCACCCGGAACAGCTCGCCGAACAGCAGCTGGTCCCACTGCTCGGCCCTAGGGTCGGGCGCCTTGCGCAGGGCGGCGGTCGGGACCGCCACGCGGCGCACGGTCGGGGCCGCGTAGCGCTCTGCGGCGACCAGGCCCTGCAGGTCGAGGTCGGCCAGGTCGGGCCGGGCCAGGGTCACCCGGGAATCGAAGCCGCTCATGCGTCGGCCTTCGGGAAACGCGATTTCAGCATGCCGTACAGCCCCCGGATCACCTGGGCCTCGCCGCCGGACGCGAAGCCCGGCCGCGCCTTGGGATTCCAGGCGAAGATGTCGAAGTGCGCCCACGCGCCCGTGGTCGGGGCGAAGCGCTGCAGGAACAGGGCCGCCGTCATCGAGCCGGCCTGGGCCCAGGCGTCGGGATCGTTCTTGAGGTCGGCGATGTCGCTCTCGACCGCCTCGCGATAGCCGTCCCACAGGGGCATGCGCCAGACCGGGTCGGAGGCGTTGCGCGCGCCCTCCTCGATCTCCAGGGCCAGGTCGTCGTCGGGCGTGTAGAAGGGGATCACCTGCGGCCCCAGGGCGACGCGGGCCGCCCCGGTCAGGGTGGCCAGGTCGATCGTCAGCGCCGGCTCCAGCTCGGCGGCGCGGGCCAGGGCGTCGGCCAGGATCAGCCGCCCCTCGGCGTCGGTGTTGCCGACCTCGACGGTCAGGCCCGCGCGGGTGCCCAGCACGTCGCCGGGCCGCATGGCGTCACCGGCGATGGCGTTCTCGACCACCGGGACCAGCACGGTCAGGGCCACGGGCAGGCCCGCCGCCATCACCATCCGGCCCAGGGCCAGGGCGTGGGCGGCGCCGCCCATGTCCTTCTTCATCAACCGCATGCCCGACGAAGGCTTGATGTCCAGCCCGCCGGTGTCGAACACCACGCCCTTACCGACCAACACCAGGCGCGGATGGGCCGGATCGCCCCAGGTCAGTTCCAGCATGCGCGGCGCACGGGCCGGGACGGCGGCGCGGCCCACGGCGTGGACGGCCGGATAGTTCCGCTCCAGCAGGTCGTCGCCCACCACCACGTCCAGGGTCGCGCCGTGGCGCTCGGCGATCTCGCGGGCGATGGTCTCGATCTGCAACGGCCCCATGTCGTTGGCCGGGGTGTTGACCATGTCGCGGGCCAGGGCGCAGGCGTGGGCGACGGCGTGGATCTCGTCCAGGTCGACGTTTTCGTCCGCGACCAGTCGTCGCGGCTCGCCGCGGTCCTTGGACCGATAGCGGTCGAACCGGTAGGCGCCCAGAGCGAAGGCCAGGGCGATCTGGCCGGGCTCCAGGCCCTCCGGGGTCCAGTCCAGGCGATAGTCGCCGGCCGGCAGGCGGCTCGGCAGGGCGCGGAACAGCATGGCCTCGGCCTTGTCGCGCGTCCCCAGCCCCAGCAGCACGCGGTCCACGGCCCCTTGCGGCGTCGGGAGAACCAGCACCTGGCCGGCCTTGGCCTTGAACTCCTCCAGGGCCACGAAGCCCTTCACGAAGCTGGGCCGCGCCGCGACGAAGGCGTCCAGCTGGTCCTCGTACAGGCAGTGGATGGGCGTCGGCGCGCCGTCCTCCGGGGAGCGGGACGAGGAGGCGATGATCGGTTCCGACATGGGCGCGCCCCTAAGCGAACAGGCAGGTGGAAATTATGCTTAACGATTCCTTGAGGCCCGCGCGCGAGGATGCGGGACCGTCGGGAGATTCCTCTTCATGTGTCGCAAGCGCGCGCTCCTCGCAACCGTTCTCGCCCCCGTTGTCGCCCCCATGATCGTTGGCGTCCTCGCCGCGGCCCCGGTCCAGGCCGCCGACAAGCGGGCCAAGGACGCGCCGCAGTCCGCCCCGGCCGCCGCCGCGCCCCAGGCGCCGCGCAAGGCCACCCCGGCCGAGCGGGCCGAGGCGCAGCGCGCCGATCCGCTGACCCGCATGGCCTTCTGGTCCACCGAGCTGGAGCGCGACGGCCGCGACATCGACGCGGGCGTGGGCCTGTCCCAGGCCCTGCGCGCCCTGGGCCGCTACGACGAGGCCGCCGACACGGCGGCCGGCATCCTGATCTTCGCCCCCGACAGCTATGACGCCCTGATGGAATCGGCGCGGGCCAACGTGGCGCGCGGCCAGGGCTTCTACGCCATCGAGCCGGGCCGCAAGGCCGCCGCCCTGCAGCCGCGCGACTGGCGCCCCCTGTCGCTGCTGGGCGTGGCCTACGAGCAGGCCAAGCGCGACGACGAGGCCCTGGCGGCCCACCGCCAGGCCGTGGCCCTGGCTCCGAGCGAGGCCGTGCCGCTGAGCAACCTGGCCATGCACCTGGCCTCGACCGGCGACCTGAAGGGCGCCGAGACCGCCCTGCGCCAGGCCGCCGCCCTGCCCACCGCCACCATCCAGGTCCGCCAGAACCTGGCCCTGGTCGTCGGCCTGCAAGGCCGCATGGACGAGGCCGAGAAGCTGGCCCGCCAGGACCTGCCGCCCGAGTCGGTCGACAACAACCTGGCCTGGCTGCGCGCCGCCACCGGCCAGGAGAGCGCGACGCGCTCGTGGAGCGCGGTGAAGGCGGGCGGGTAGGGCCGCTTCCATGGACGACCATTTCGTCTGCGGCATCTGCGGCGAGACCCATGCCGGCCTCACCACGGACTGGGCGTACACGCTTCCCGACGAGGTATGGGCGCTGCCCGAGTCGGAGCGAGCGGCCCGTGCGAAATACGACTCCGACCTTTGCCTGCTGGACGACCGCCATTTCATCCGCTGCGTCTTGCCGGTTCCGTTGGTCGGGCAAGAGGGCGCCTTTTGCTGGGGCGCGTGGGCGGAGGTCGAGCGATCGACCTTCTATCGATACCTTGAACTCTACGAGGTGGACGGCTCGGACGAGCCCCCCCATGACGGGACGCTCGCGAACGCGCTGTCTGTCTATGGCCGCACGACGGGCGTGCCGGTGCTCATCCAGTTTGGCGATCCAACCCAGCGTCCGATCCTGAGCACTCGACCGGACGACCAAAGCCCGCTGGCCCAGGAGCAACGTCTCGGCATCGACGAGGCGCGTCATCACGAGATCGTGGCGCGCCTTCGAGGCTAGCCGTTCCGTCGATCCAACCTTTGAACGATCCGCGCGGGGCCGTGCTGGCCCTCGCCCAGCCCTACCGCTGCTTCAGCACGTCCTGGATCTTGATGATCGCCGGACCCATGATCACGATGAACAGCACGGGCAGGAAGAACAGGATCATCGGCACGGTCAGCTTGGCCGGCAGGGCCGAGGCCTTCTTCTCGGCGGCCGACAGGCGCAGTTCGCGGTTCTCCTTGGCCATCACCCGCAGGGCCGCGCCCAGCGGCGTGCCGTAGCGCTCGGCCTGGATCATGGCCGTGGCCACCGACTTGATGCCGGGGTGGTTGGTCCGGCGGGCCAGGCCCTCATAGGCCAGGCGCCGTTCGGGCAGGTAGCTGAGCTCGGCGGTCAGCAGGCCCAGCTCCTCGGCCAGCTCGATCGAGGCCGAGCCGACCTCGGACCCGACCTTGGCGATGGCCGCCTCGATCGACATGCCGCTTTCGACGCAGATCAGCATCAGGTCCAGGGCGTCCGGAAACGCCTGGACGATCGACTCGCGGCGCTTCTGGGCGATGTTGGAGATGTAGAGGTTGGGCGCGTAGTAGCCGGCCCCCAGGGCGAAGACGCAGGCGGCGATCTTCTGCATGGCCAGCAGGCCGAAGTCGTTGATCAGATAGAGGTAGAACGCCACCACCACCGCGAAGGCGAACGGCATGACGAAGCGGAAGAAATAGAAGGTCGAGACCGGCTTGGGCCCCCGGAAGCCGGCCTGGGCCAGCTTGTCGACGACCTTGGGATCCTCCAGCAGCTTGGACAGCTGCAGGCGGTCGACGACGTTCTTGTACATCCCCTCGTCGACGTGGCGCAGGCTGCCGCCGCCCTTCTGGGACAGGGCCTCTCGCGAGCGGCGGCGCAGCTCCTCGCGGCGGTTGGCCACCGACTTCAGCCGGCCCTCCAGGCCGTTGCTGCTCATCATCGGCGCGGCCAGGGTGACGATGGTGGCGAACACCACGATCGCGATGAAGGCGCTGAACAGGGTCTGGGGGTTGGTGAGCAGATCGATCATGGCCGCCCTCCCCTAGAACTTGAAATTGATCATCTTGCGCATCACGAAGATGCCGCACGACATCCAGCAGGCGGCGACCATCAGCATGATCCGGCCGCGCGGATCACTGAACATCGGCGCCATGTAGGCCGGGGCGGTGATCGAGATCATCGCCGCCACGCCGGGCGGCAGGCAGCCGATGATGAAGGCCGACGACACGGCCTCGGCCGACAGGGCCTTGATCTTCTCGGCCATCAGCTTGCGGGCCCGCAGCACCGTCGACAGGTTGCCCAGGGCCTCGGCCAGGTTGCCGCCCGTCTTGGACTGGATGGTCAGGACGATGGTGAAGAAGCGCAGCTCGTTGGTCGGCATGCGCTCGTACATGCGGTCCAGGGCTTGGTCCATCGACATGCCCATGCCGGTGTTCTCGGTCAGCATGCGGAATTCGCCGGCCAGGGGCTCGGGGCACTCGGTGCCGATCATCCGCAGGCAGTCGTGGACCGGCAGGCCCGACTTGATGCCGCGCACGATGATGTCGATGGCGTCCGAGAAGGCCTCGGTGAACTTCTTGGTGCGGGCCTTGGCCATCATGCCGATGACCCAGCGCGGCAGGCCGAAGCCGGCGGCGAAGGCCGCGCCCAGGGCGACGATCGGCATCTGGCGCAGCAGCAGCAGCACCAGGCCGACCAGCACGCCGACCACGCCGCTGATGATCCAGAACATCTGGACGTTGTCGCCCAGGCCGGCGGCGCGCAGGCGCGCGGCGATGGTCAGGGACGCCTTCTTCTTCTGCTGGTCCTGTTCCTTCAGGGTCTTCAGCAGCTGCTTGCGGCGGGCGTCGGGGGTGTTGGCGGCGGCCTTGGCGCGAGMGGCCACGGCCTGGCGGTCGCCGGCGATCAGCTGGGCGCGCTTGACGGTCTTGGCCGAGGCGCCGCCGCCCCCGCCGGCCAGGACGAAGCCCAGTCCCGCGATGGTGATGAAGCCGAGGACGGCGGCCAGGATGATCAGCATGGCCCTATTCCGCCGCGTCGAGGGCTTCGGCCAGCTCGCGCTCCAGGCCGTAATAGCGGGCGCGGTCCCAGAAGCGGGGTCGGCCGATGCCGGTCGAGCGGTGCTTGCCCAGCACCCGGCCCTCGGCGTCCTCGCCGTTCATCTCGTAGACGAACAGGTCCTGGGTGACGATCACGTCGCCTTCCAGCCCGACCACCTCGGTGATGTGGGTGATGCGACGCGAGCCGTCGCGCAGGCGGGCGGCCTGGACGATGACGTCGACCGAGCCGACGATCATCTCCTTGATGGTCTTCGAGGGCAGGCCGTAGCCGCCCATGGTGATCATCGACTCGATCCGGCTGATCGCCTCGCGCGGGCTGTTGGCGTGCAGCGTGCCCATCGAGCCGTCGTGGCCGGTGTTCATGGCCTGCAGCAGGTCGAACGCCTCGGGGCCCCGGACTTCGCCGACGATGATCCGCTCGGGACGCATCCGCAGGCAGTTCTTGACCAGGTCGCGCATGGTCACCGCGCCCTGGCCTTCCAGGTTGGGCGGCCGGGTTTCCAGACGCACCACGTGCGGCTGCTGCAGCTGCAGTTCGGCCGCGTCCTCGCAGGTCACCACCCGTTCGGTCGGGTCGATGAAGGCGGTCATGGTGTTGAGCAGGGTGGTCTTGCCCGAGCCGGTGCCGCCCGAGATGACGATGTTGCAGCGGCAGGCGCCGATGACGCCCAGCACGCGGGCCCCTTCCGGGCTGATCGACGCGAAGTCGACCAGGTTCTTCATCGTCAGCTTGTCCTTCTTGAACTTCCGGATGGTCAGGGTGGGACCGTCCAGGGCCAAGGGCGGGGCGATGACGTTGACGCGGCTGCCGTCGGGCAGGCGGGCGTCGCAGATCGGCGAGCTCTCGTCGACCCGGCGGCCCACCTGGCTGACRATCCGCTGGCAGATGTTCATCAGCTGGAGATTGTCGCGGAAGCGCACGTTGGTGAGCTGGACCTTGCCGCCCACTTCGATGAACACCCGGTGCGCGCCGTTGACCATGATGTCGGCGATGTCGTCGCGGGCCAGCAGCGGCTCCAGCGGGCCGTAGCCGAGGACGTCGTTGATGATGTCCTGGACCAGGTGCTCCTGCTCGGACACCGACATCGAGACGTTCTTGATCGCCACCAGCTCGGCGACGATGTCGCGGATCTCCTCGGCCGCCGCCTTCAGGTCCAGCTGGGCCAGCTGGGAAAGGTCGATGGTGTTCAGAAGCGCGTTGAAGATCGTGGTCTTGGTGGCGTGGTAGTAGTCGCTCTGCTCGCGGACCACGTTGGCGGTCGGCGGCGCGCCCTGGGCGGCGCGCAATTKCTCGAGCCCGTTGGTGGGCTTGGGGCCGGCGGCCTTGGGGGGCGCCGCGGCCTTGGCGGGCGCGGGCGCGGCCGGCTCGGCGCCGGGATCGACGCGCTGCGGGCGCGTGGCGATGGCCGGCCCGTCGTTGGAGACGGGCGGCGGCGCCTGCTCGGTCCGAACGGCGGCCTGGTCGCGCTTGCCGAACATGCCCTACTTCTTCTTGAACAGGCTGGAGAGGATGGACGTCTTCTGGGTCGCCGGCGGTTCGCGGCGGCTGATCAGCCGCGCCAGGTGGTCGATGCCCTCGGCCGCCTTCGACTTGGGCGCCACCTCGGCGACCATCTGGCCGTTGTTGGCGGCCATGCCGAAGGGCTTGGGATCGAACGGCAGCACCAGGGACGGCGTCAGGCCCAGGGCCTCGCCGAAGTCCTTGACCGGGATCTCGGGACGGCCGGGCACGCCCACCTGGTTCAGCACCAGGCGCGGCGGGGCGTCGTTCGGACGGGCCTGGCGGACCAGGTCGACGATGTTCTTGGCGTTGCGCAGGCTGGCCAGGTCGGGCGTGGCCACCACGACCAGGTCGTCGCTGCCGATCAGCACCTGGCGGGTCCAGGCGCTCCAGCTGTGCGGCAGGTCCAGCACCACGAACGGCGCGACGCCGCGGATCTTCTGGGTCACTTCCTCGAAGGCGTCGGACGGGATCTCGTAGTCCTGGTCCAGGGCGCCGGGCGCGGCGAACAGCGACAGGCGGTCGCCGCAGCGGACCATCATGCGGTCCATCAGCACCGGGTCCAGGCGGTCGGGCTGGGTCAGGGCGTCCAGCACGCCCTGCAGCGGGTCCTGGTTGAAGTCGAGGCCGGCCGTGCCGAACGGCAGGTCCAGGTCGACCATCACGGTGGCGGCCTGCACGCGCTCGGCCATCGACCAGGCGAAGTTGTGGGCCAGGGTCGAGGACCCGACGCCGCCCTTGGCGCCGACGAAGGCKATCTGCCGGCCGACGAACGGCGCGGACGGGTCGGCATAGAGGCTGGAGACCGCGCGGATGATCTGCAGCGGCCCCTGGGGCTGGGTGATGTACTCGCTGACCCCGCGCCGCATCAGCTCGCGATAGAGGGCGATGTCGTTGGTCTGGCCGATGACCACGACCTTGGTGCCCGGGTCGCAGACCTGGGCCAGGCCGTCCAGCAGGGCCAGCATGCGCGGCGCGGCGTCCAGGCTCTCGACCAGCACCAGCGAGGGCGTCGACTGGTTCTGGTAGTAGTCGACCGCGGCTTCCAGGCCGCCGGGACGGGCGACGGTCGAGGCGCGGGCCATGCGGCGGTCGGCCGAGGCGGCCTCGACCAGGGCCACGGTCTCGGACCGGGCGCAGAAGGCGTGAATGGTGATGCGCGGCACGGCCGCCTCGCCCATGTCGGCGTCGGCGGCGGCGAGCACCTCCTGCACCATGGCCTGGGTCGAGCCGACCGGATGGACGGTCGGGGCCACCGGCTCGGCGGCCTCGATCGGCACGTCGCGGACGGCGGTCGGCGCGGGGGCCTGAGCGGCGGCCGGAGCCGGCTGCGGCGTGTAGGGCGGCGCAGAGGGCGGCAGGTCGGCGAATGGGGCCGAGGCGCCTTCGCTGGGCCGAACGGGCGGGAAGTCGGCGAACGGGTCGTCGGCCCCCGCGCGCGGCGCGGGTGCGGGTGCGGCGCGCCAGGGATCGCCGCCCGCCAGGGCGAAGTCGTCGTCGGCCTCGAAACCCAGGTCGAAGGGGTCGTGATCGTTCCGCCCGGCCATCAGTTGACGGCCTTCGAGACGACGCCGTTGGACTGTTCGTCCTTGGCCGACGAGGTGACCTCGCCCTTGCGGTACTTGTCGAGCACGGTCGCGCGGCGGCCGGAGTCGATCGGCGTCTCGTTGCGCGGGCTCAGCAGGTCTTCGGGATTGGCCACCTGGGCGGCCATGTTGGCGGTCACCGCGCAGCCGAAGTTCTCGTAGGCGGTGTTGTTGCGCGTGGCGGTGATGTTCTCCCAGCCGCCGCATTGCGGGACCTGGGCGGTGAAGCGCAGGAAGCCGACCTTCAGCGGCGCGCCCGGCGCGCCGGCGGCGTCATAGCCGGTCACCCGCACCGAGGCCGGGGGCGCGCCCATGGAGATCAGGTGCTGGCGCGCGGCCATCGCCATGCGGCCGGCCACCTCGCCGCCCGTGCCGCCGATCGGGGCGGCGACCACGATCTCGCGCGCCTCGGCCGAAAGCCAGCGGCCCACCAGCCCGTCCAGGGCCTGGGTCTGGGCGGCCGACAGCCCCTCGGCGTGCGGCGCCAGCAGCACCTCGTCCGGATGCGAGTCGACGTGGACCCGATCGTTCCACTGCGAGGTCTCGGTGCGCGGCGGGACGGCCGTCTCGGGCTCGACGCCATGCGAGGCGCAGGCCGACAACAGGGCCAGGACCAGGCCCGCGGCGGTCAGGTTCGGAAGAAGATGGGGTCGCGTCATGTCCGCGTTCTCACTCGATCACGTAGCCGACGGGGCCCTGGTAAGCGCGCCCGTTGTTCGCGCCGGCCGGCGCCTTGACCACCTTGTTCAGCCGGCCCAGCAGGACGGTGCTCATGTCGCTCGCGGTCTGCAGGCCGTCGGCCGGGGTCTGCAGGTTCTGCGGCTTGGTCGGGTCGACGATGTAGGGGGTGATGATCACCACCAGCTCGGTCTCGCCGTTCTGGTAGTCGCGCGACCGGAACAGCGCGCCCAGGATCGGCAGGTTGGTCATGCCCGGCAGGGCGTCGATGTTCTGCTTGGTCTGCTGCTGCAGCAGGCCGGCGATCATCAGCGAACCGCCCGACGGCAGCTCGACCGTCGTCTCGGCCCGGCGCACCGTCAGGCCCGGCACCACTAGGCTGGAGCCGCCGGTGGACGAGGCCAGGGTGAAGGCCCCCGCGCTGCTCAGCTCCGAGACCTCGGTCGACAGCTTCAGCGAGATGCGGCCGCCCGACAGCACGACCGGCGTATAGCCCAGGCCCACGCCGTAGGGCTTGAACTCGATGCTGACCCGACCGGCGGTGTCCATGCCCGTCGGCACCGGGAACTCGCCGCCGACCAGGAACTTGCCCGCCTCGCCCGACACCACGGTCAGGTTGGGCTCGGCCAGGGTGCGCACCAGGCCCACGCGTTCGAAGGCCTGGATCATGCCCTTGCCCGAGTTCAGGCCCGCGCTGCCGGCGGTGTCCTTGACCGTCGCCGTGTTGCCGTTGACCACCTTGATCGGGTTGCCGTTGGAATCGACGGAGTCGAAGATCGTCGAGTGGACGACCTGGTAGCAGGTGCCGGTGACGCCGGCGGCGCAGGGCACCACCATCTGCGGCTGCTTGGTGGTGTCGCGGGCCCAGCCGCCGACGACGCCGCCCAGCAGGCTGTTGTTGACGCCGTAGGTCGGGGTGAAGCCGAACTTGTACTGGGTCTCGCCCAGCTGACCCAGCACCACKCTGGAATCGACGCCCAGCTGCTTGATCATGTTGCGCTGGACCTCGACGACCCGGACCTTGAGCATCACCTGGTCCTTGCCGGCGATGGTCAGCATGTTCAGGACGTTCTCGGGCTTCTCGACGAACTTGGCGGCGATCTGCGAGGCCACGCCGGTCTCGTTGGCGTCGGCGACCGAGCCCGTCAGGATCACGCTGTCGCGGATGGCCTGCACCTGGATGTGGGCGTTGGGCAGCACGCGGTGCAGGGTGTCCTCCAGAGCGGTGGAGTCCTGCTCGACCCGGATGGCCAGGCTCAGGATCTTGCGGCCCGAAGCGTCGAAGAACACCGCGTCGGTCGAGCCCAGGGCCATGCCCAGCACATAGATGCGGCGCGGACCGCGCAGCACCGCGTCAGCCACGGCCGGGTTGGTCACCAGCATGTCGCGCACGTCGACGGGCAGCTCGATGATCGCCGACTTGCCGCGCGACAGCGACAGGTTCTGGGCGCCCGAGGCGGTCAGGTCGATGCGCAGCACCTGGTCGGCGGGCGCGGCCAGGGCCTGCGTCTCGACCGGGCGGGGCGCGGCGGCCCGGGGCTGGGTCGCGTAGAAATGGGTGCCGGCCGCCGGGCCGTCGGCCAGGGCGGCGGTCGTCGGCGCCAGCGCCAGGAGCGCCGCGAACGAGGCGGAGAGGAGCCGGCGGATCATGGGCGGACCGAGATGCTGGAGGTCTGGCCGCCGCGGTTGATGCGGACGACCGAGGAGTCTGGCGGAGCGACGGCGCCCGAGGGGCCGCCCAGGTCGGTGTAGGCGCGCAGGGTCAGGGTCACCGGACCGCTCGCCTTGGCGCGGGACAGGGCCTCGGCCTCGACCGGGCCGACCTCGAGGGTGGCGGTGGAGGCGACGATGGTCTTGGCGTCCTTCTTCTCGGCCGCCGTGGTCTGGTCCAGGGCCAGGACCCGGACGTTCTGGATGACGGTCTCGGCGACGACCTGCTTGCCGCCGCCATCGCCCTCGCCGACGGTCGTCTGCTCGTGGGTCTGGATGACGTCGACGCGGTCGCCCGGCAGGATGAAGCCGCCGACGGCGGTCTCGGAGGTGACCGGCACGGCCATGGCCCGCTTGCCTGGGCCCAGGACCACCGACAGGTAGCCGCCTTCACCGCCGCGCACGATCTTGCGGGCCGTGATGGGTTCGCCGGACAGGATCGGGTCGCGCACGATCGCGCCCTCGACGGCCTTTTCCGGGCTGACGCCGCCGATCATCTCGGCCGCGTCGCCGACCGCCTTGGCGGCCTTGGCGGCGACCTTGGTCGGAACGGGCTCGGCCGCGCCGTTGGTGATGAAGGCGGCGTTGATGGTGTCCGAGGGCCAGGCCTGCCAGGCGACGTCGGCGGCGGTCAGGCGGTCGCCGATGGCCAGGTCGCGCTTGGCGACCAGGACCTGGGTCATGGGCTTGGCGGCCGGAGCGGCCTCGACGACGGGCGCCGGCGCGGGCTTGCCGCCCATCGCCTTCTGCATGACCACGGCCAGGCCGATGGCCGCGACGGCGGCGACCAGGACGATCATGACGCGAAGAGGATTCATGCGGACGGGCTCTGGCGACGGGAATACAGGTCGGGGCGAGCCGCCTTCAGGCGATCACGCGCAAATCGTCGAACGGCCCTTCTGGCCGCTTCGCACACTCGCGCGACCATGGTTAACAGCGGCTAAAGGCTCAGCTCCGAAAGGCGGGGCCGAGGGCGCGACAGGCTGACGCGGGGCGCCGGTCGCCGAAGACCTAGGCGCCGACCGCCAGGGTCAGGGCGCCTTGCGGGAAGGCCATCAGGGCGCCGACCGCGATGGCCACGCCGTAGGGGATGTCGCCGTCCTTGGCGCCCAGCTTGCGGACCCAGGGCGGGCTGCCGGCCAGGACCGGCTCGAACCAGCCCGAACGCAGGCTCAGCAGGCCCAGGGTCAGGGCGCCGCCGGCCAGGGCGGTGACCAGCATGAACGGCCCGGCGGCGGGCCAGCCCAGCCACAGGACCGCGGCCGCGAACAGCTTGGCGTCGCCGCCGCCGATCCAGCCGGCCGCGAACATGCCCATGCCGACCAGCAGGGCGGCCAGGCCGGCCGCCAGGCAAAGGCCCAGGGTCGCCAGCGAGGCGCCGCTGATCAGGGCCACCGGCGCGAACGCGGCGATCAGGACCAGGGAGATCCAGTTGGGGATCGTGTAGCTGGTGGCGTCCTTCAGCCCGGCCACGACGACCAGGGCGGGGAAGACGAGCAGCAGGGCGAACTGAAGGGTCTGCATGGCGGCCTTGCCGTTTCAATCGGCGCCAGCTTGCGCCCGATCGCGTGAAGCAATGGTTTCCCGCGCGGCGAAAATCCCGCCGCGAGGCTGCAAGATCGAAAGGTCCGGCGAAGCCTAGCCGGCCTTGAAGATGTCGGCGCCCTTCTGGAAGGCGTCCTTCACGTGGCCGCCCATCACGCCGACCACGCCGACGATCACCACGGCGATCATGGTGGCCATCAGGGCGTATTCGATGGAGGTGGCGCMGGAGTCGTCCTTCACGAAGCGAATTGCGAACTGCCGCATGGCTGGGTTCCCGATCAGGAAGGGGAAAAAAAAGGCCCCGGCATTGCTGCCGAGGCCCTCTTTTTCGAGCGGTAGCGGATTACGAGGCCGAAGCGCCCGTGACCGCGTCGTCGGCCTTCTTGAAGGCGTCCTTCAGGTGGCCGCCCAGGGTGCTGACGATCGTGGCGATCACGACGGCGATCAGGGCGACGATCAGGCCGTACTCGATGGCGGTGGCGCCGGATTCGTCCTTCAGGAAGCGGGTGACAAACTTCGACATGGTGGATCTCCTGGTCAGTAAGTGGATCTGGGCTCTCAAGCCGTGTCGACTTGCTCACCCCCGAAAACACGATCAATTTCGCCCAGCTCGCTTAATGGCCAGTAAACACCGGATAGTTTCGCGAATTTTTTCGATGGTTTATTTTAGTTTACCATTATTTTCTTTTAACTATGCCATAATGCAACAAGCGAAAACCCCTTATGCATCAAGGTTTTCTCAAGTGTCGGAAAGAATACACAAGCAGCGCGCTTAGTTCTTTATTGACCATTCCGAGGCATCCTCGGCGTGTACAAAGCCTGGGAAGACATCGTCATGCGCCGCCTGACTCTCGCGCTCTGCGCCGGTCTGAGCCTCTCCATCGCCACGGTCGCCGTCGCCGACAGCCCGTCCGCGCCGCTGTCGGTCAGCGCCGGCGCCGCCGCCCGGATCGTGCTGAGCGCGCCCGTGCGCGACATCGTGGTGGGCGATCCGGCGGTGGCCGACGTCAGCCTGGTCAACGACCGGACCCTGGTGGTGATGGGCAAGAAGGCGGGCGCGACCACCGTCCTGGCCTTTGACGCCCGCGGCCGCGCCCTGGCCGACCGCGACGTGGTGGTGTCCGACATCCCCGCCCAGGCCGTCGTCGTCCAGCGCGGCGCCAGCGCGGCGACCTACGCCTKCGGCGACCGCTGCTCGCTGCTGAGCACCACCGCCGCGCCCCCCGCCCCGGCCGCGGCCCCGACCACGCCGTAAGCGCCGCCTCCGCCCCCCCCTGATCGCGACGACCTAAACCACTGATTAGGGACGCCTGGCCTAGATTGCGCGCCTGACCTTCCTCAAGGGCGCTGACGCGTGGCTGATCGAACCCGACACTATCGCCGCCTGCTGGCCCGCCTGGGCCTGCTGCGCCGCTTCGCGCGCGACGACGACGGCTCGACCGCGATCGAGTTCGCCTTCGTCTCCATCCCGTTCCTGCTGCTGGTGTTCGGGATCATCGAGCTGGGCATCGCCTTCCTGGTGTCGATGAGCCTGGAGAACGCCCTGATCATGGCCGATCGCAAGATCCGCACCGGCGACGCCCAGAACACCACCAAGGCGCAGTTCCTCAAGGACGTCTGCGGCCAGATGTCGTGGCTGGGCAACGCCTGCACCAACTCGATCACCCTGGACGTGCGCGTGCTGCCGTCGTTCGCCGACGCCAACAAGCTGCAGAAGCCCGTGACCGGATCCACCTGCTTCGACACCGGCGGCCCCAGCTCGATCATGCTGGTGCGCGGCTACTACAAGTGGCCCCTGATCACGCCGCTGCTGCAGCAGGCGGTGGGCGGCACGACGGGCGCCCGCGAGGTCACCTTCGCGACCGTGTTCGTCAACGAGCCCTATTCGGAAACCCCGGTCGCGATCAAATGCTCATGACCGGCCGTCTTTCCCGCTTCTGGCGCGACCGCCGCGGGGTCTCGGCGGTCGAGTTCGCCCTGATCGCGCCCCTGCTGCTGCTTTTCTATTTCGGCATGGCCGAGCTGACCGAGGCGATGATGGCCCAGCGCCGGCTGAGCCACCTGACCGCCTCGATCGGCGACGTGGTCGCCCGCGACACCCAGCTCAGCAACGCCCGCCGCGACGACGTCTTCACCGCCGGCAAGGTGATGATGGCCCCGTTCCCGACCTCGACCCTGCGGATGTGCGTCTACAGCGTCGTCTCCAACGCCGCGGGGAAGGACGTGGTCGCCTGGGCGGAACCGTCCAACAGCCCGACCAACTGCCCCAAGCAGAACGACGTGGTCGACATCCCCGTCTCCGTCCTGCCGGCCGGCCAGAGCGTGATCGTCAGCAAGGCCAGCTACGAGTACGACACGGTGTTCAAGACCGTCTCGCCCGAGACCATGATCTTCCGCCGCACCTTCTATCTGCGGCCGCGCCTCGCCGACCAGGTGGCGCGCGTCCCCTAGGGCTCGCGGAGCGTATCGGCCAACCGTTCGACCAGGGCGTGGGGACCGAAGGTCTCGCCCTCGAACCGCCGCGCGGGCCGCACGCCGATCAGGCTGTTGGTCAGGAACACCGCCTCGGCCTCGTCCAGGGCCTCGGCGCCGGTCGCCACCTCGTGGACGTCGACGTCCAGGCTCAGCGCCGCCGCGATCACCCGTCCCCGGGCGATGCCGGCCAGCACCCCGCAGTGCAGGGCCGGAGTGAACAGCGAGCCGCCCTCCACCCAGAACAGGTTGGCCGCCCCGGCGCAGGCCAGGTCGCCGTGATTGTTGCGGATCACCGCCTCGTCGGCCCCCGCCGCCTTGGCCTCGGCCCGGGCCAGAACGTTGTCGAGATAGGACACGGTCTTGAGCCGCGCGGCGGGCGAGCCCTCGTTGCGGCGKGTCTTGGCCAGGACCAGGTCGACCGGCGTGGTCACGGGCGCGGCCGCGGCGGCGGTCGCGGCCAGGCGGAGCACGGGCGCGGCGGGACGGTCCAGGCCCCGGCCGCCCGAACCGGCCGTCAGGGTCAGGCGCACGGCGGCGCGGGTCTCGGCCAGGCCGGCCCGCTGCGGCGCGGCCAGGCAGAGGGCGCGGGCCTGCTCCAGGTCGAAGGCCGGCAGGCCCAGTGTCTCGCAACCGGCCGCCATCCGCGCCAGGTGGGCGTCCAGGTGCGGCAGGCCCCCGGCGGTCCACAGCATCGTCTCGAACAGGCCGTCGCCGAGCAGCAACCCCCTGTCATCCAGGGGAAAGGCGTCCAAGGGGAAGGCGTCGTGGGGAAAGGCGTCGGGAGAGGTCATCCGCGGGGCGGCTCCATCAGCGCCCGGCGCAGGGCGGCGAACTTGGCTTCGGTCTCCAGGCGCTCGGCGTGGGGATCGCTGTCGGCGACGATGCCCGCTCCGGCCCTCGCCTCCAAGCGCCAACCGTCCGCATCCTGTTCCAGGCCCACGGTGCGGATCAGCACGCTGGACTCCAGGGCCCCGTCCGCCCCGGCCCAGAACAGCGAGCCGCAATAGGGTCCGCGCGCGGTCTCCAGCTGGGCGATCACCTTCATGGCCTGGACCTTGGGCGCGCCGGTGATCGAGCCGGGCGGGAAGGCCGCGCGCAGCAGGTCGGCGCTGGTCAGGCCCGGGGCCAGCCGGCCGGTCACGGTGGAGACCAGGTGGTGGACGTTGGCGAAGGTCTCGACCCGGAACAGCTCGGGCACGGCGACGCTGCCCGGCGGGCTGACGCGGGCCAGGTCGTTGCGCATCAGGTCGACGATCATCAGGTTCTCGGCCCGGTCCTTGGCGCTGGCCGACAGCTCGGCGATCAGCCGGGCGTCCTCGGCCTGGTCGGCGCCGCGCGGGCGGGTGCCCTTGATCGGCCGGGTCTCGATGGAGAGGTCGCCGCCCCCTTCCCTGCTATGAGCCACCTTCAGGAACCGCTCGGGCGAATTGGACACCAGGGCCCGGCCCGGCAGACGCAGATAGGCCGAGAACGGGGCGGGGCTGTCGGCGCGCAGGCGGGCGAACAGGTCGAACGGGTGGGCGCCGGCCGCCAGCCGTCCGGTCCAGGCGCGGGCGATGTTGGCCTGGAAGATCTCGCCGCCGACGATGCGCTCGACCACCTGGGCCACGGCGTCCTCGTAGGCTTCGCCGTCGCCGACCTCGAGGCCCTCACACAAGGGTCCTTCGTGCACCGGCGGCGCGGGGGCGTTCAGCCAGGCCAGGGCCGCCTCGGCCCGGGCCCGGGCGAAGCTCTGCGATCCGCCCCGGCCGACGGCCAGCACCCGCCGCTGMAGGTGGTCGAAGGCCAGCAGGGCCGGATAGCGAGCGCAGGCCAGGTCGGGCCAGCCGGTGCGCGGCAGGTCCAGGTGCTCGACGCGGTCGCCCAGCTCGTAGGCGGCCAGGCCCACCACCCCGCCCTGGAACGGCGGCCCCTCGGGGTCGGCGCCCTGGGGCGGCCCGATCAGCTCGGCCAGGGCGGCGAATGGGTCGCGCCCGTCTTCGGCCGTGACCGTCAGGGTCTGGTCGGGTTCGCGCAGCAGGTAGGACCACCGCCCCGCCTGGCCGCCCGAGATCAGGGCGCAGGCGAAGGGCTCGTCCCGCCACGGGGCCGCGGCCCAGACCGGGTCGCGCCAGGGGGCGCTGATGAGGACGACATGACGCATCGGCGGGTGATACCGCCGCGAACGTCCCGGCGCTACGCCTCGCGTTCGCCGCCCTTGACCATGAACAGCACGCAGAAGCCGGCCAGCAGCAGGGCCGCGACCGGCACGAAGCCGCCGACCTGGGTCTTGAACACCGCCGTGGCCAGGGCCACCAGCAGCGAGCCCAGCCACATGGTCGCCGTGCCCGACAGGGCGTAGAGCCCGAAGAAGGCCGCCGTCTTGTCCGGCGGACACAGGCGGATCAGCAGGGTGCGGCTCGACGCGTACTGGGCGGTGACGAACACCGCGATCAGCAGGCCCAGGCCCAGATAGATCAGCTCGGGCACGGTGCGGAACAGCGGCCCGTTCCAGACMGGCGCGTGGGCGGCGGGGTCGAAGGCCCAGAAATAGAGGATCTTCTCGCGCCCCATGCCCAGGCTGCACAGCAGCACCAGCAGCGAACCGGCGATCTCCAGCTGCACGGCCTTGCGCGGCCCCAGCACCTTGTCGAACCACGGGGCGATCAGGCCGCCGGCCACCCCGAAGATGCTGAGCGAGATGCCGTAGGCCAGCATCTCCAGCGCGCCCCAGCGCATCAGGCCGGCGGCCAGCAGCCCGCCGAACACCAGCAGGGCGGTCATGCCGTCGTTGTAGAGCAGTCGTCCGCCCAGGAAGAGGGCGATGTCGCGGTGGCCCTTCAGGTTGGCGAAGATGTCGCGCAGCATGCCGATCCCGTCTCGGACGCTGGCCATCCAGCCGCGGCCGGTGCGGACGGCGTCGGGGGTCCATAGGAAGAACGGGATCGCGCCCAGCAGCATCACCGCCGCCGCCAGCGGGCCGGAGATCCGGCTGGGCTCGTTCTTGGCGGGGTCCAGGCCGAACAGCGGGGCGTGCGGCACGCCCGGCCAGTCCACCTGGCCCGGCAGCACCATGCCCCACAGCATGAAGACCAGCAGGGCCACAGACAGGCCGTTGGCCACCGCATAGCCCAGGCCCGAGATCAGGGCGGCGCGCCCGGGCGCCGACCCGGCGGCCCGGCCCAGCAGCGAATTGCTCAGCACGTCGGCGAGGTTGTAGGCCACCCCCAGCACGATCAGCAGGCCGCTGGTCACCCACAGCGGCAGGCCGCCGGCGGGCATGGCCCACCACAGGGCGACCAGGGCGGGGACCATCACGGCGGTCGTCAGGCCCAGCATCGACTTGCGCGGCCCGTACTGCTCGATCATCGCCCCGATCAGCGGCGCGGTCAGGGCGGTCAGCAGGCCGTAGATGGTGGAGATGTTGGCCACCACCGCCTGGCCCTGGACCGGATCGCCGACCAGCACCCGCGAGAAGTAGGGCGAGAAGATGTAGATGGTGATCAGGATCACATAGGGGTCGCGCGCCCCCTGCTGCAGGATCCAGGCGAGCGCGCCGCGCGACAGGCCCGACTTCAGCGGGGCGACCGGCTCGCCCTCGCTGGGGACCGCCGCGGCGGCCGAGAACTCACTCATGCGGTTCCACCCTCGTCACAGGGCCGTCGTCTGACGCGGCGGCTTGGACGGAGCGTGGCGGTTAAACGGGTGTTTGTCACGTCCCCCTTTCAACCGTCATCCCGGGCCTTGTGCCCGGGACCCCTGGTTCAGCTTGCACGTGAGGTGCTTTGGCGCGCCGGCGCGCCACTCATCCGCACTTGCGGCGGATAGAGGGGTCCCGGGCACAAGGCCCGGGATGACGGTGATTATTGGAAACGTCAGAGCAGGATCGCCGCCCGCACGGCCTCGCGGCCCGCCGCGTCCAGGCCCACGGCCTGGTCCAGATAGCCGTCGAGCGAACCGTGGCGGGCCTTCATCTCGGCGATCGCGGTGGCCAGGTACTCGGCCTCCACGCCCATGGCCGCGCGCATGGCCGCGTCGGTGGGACGGCGACCCAGCTCGGCCTGCAGGCGGTCGGCCAGCTGCGGCCCGCGCCGGGCGAAGCGCTCCTCGTTGTTGGTCAGCAGGTAGTCGTCGACGATGTCGTCGTCGCCCACCCCGGCCAGGTGGTGGGTCAGGGCGGCCAGCAGGCCGGTGCGGTCCTTGCCCGCCGCGCAGTGGATCAGCACCGGGCCGCGCGCCGCGCCCAAGGCCTGGAAGTAGCGGCGGAACAGGTCCAGGTGCCGCTCGGCGAACGGCGCGCGGCGGTAGTACTCGACCAGGTAGCCGCGGATCGAGGCCTCCGACAGGTCGGACTCGCGCAGGAACGCGTGCCAGGGGTCCTCGCCGGTGACACCCAGGTCGTTGTCGATCACCTCGGCGGCGAAGCCCTCCCAGCGCCGCGACGGGTCGCGTTCGCGCTCGTTGGGCCGGCGCAGGTCGACGATGGTGCGAAGATCGAGGCCCGCCATGGCGACGAGGTCCTCGTCGGTGGCCTCGGCCTGGTGGGCGGCGCGGAACAGCAGCCCCTTCTTCAGCCGGCCCTGGCCGGCGGCGTAGTCGCCGAAATCGCGGAAGTTCTCGACGCCTTGCAGGACGATATGACGGGTCATGGCGCCGTGTTAGCGCCACAGGGTGACGAAAGCGAGACGCCGGCCGGTCCTTTTGATCCGCTCATCCCGGCGAATGCCGGGACCCAGATGGAATGGCTTCGAGGCTGACGCCATGAGCGCTGAATTCATCCCATCATCCACACCGCCATGGGATCTGGGTCCCGGCTTTCGCCGGGATGAGCGGAGTGTAGGGTGGAGTCCATGACCGACCTGCACCGCTTCCAGAGCTTCGACGGCGTCTCCATCGGCTATCGCGTGCTGGGCGATCCGGCGGGCTGGCCGACCCTGATGCTGCACGGCTTCCTGGCCAGCGCCGAGACCAACTGGTTCCTGCCGGGGATCGCCGCCGCGGTGGCCGGTTCCCTCGCCAATGGCGGCCGGCGGGTGATCGCCCCCGACCTGCGCGGCCATGGCCGCTCGGACGCCCCGACCGATCCGGCCGCCTGGCCGCGCGACGTGCTGGCCATGGACCAGGAAGCGCTGATCGCCCACCTGCACCTGAAGGACTACGACCTGGTCGGCTATTCGCTGGGCGCGCGGACGGCCGTGCGGATGCTGGTGCGCGGGGCGCGGCCCAGGAAGCTGGTCCTGGGCGGCATGGGCGACAGCGGGCTGATGGCGGCCGGGGCCCGGGCGGCGATGTTTGAGGACAGCATCCGCCATGGCGACGCGGCCCAGGACCCGCGCGCCGGACGCCGGGTCCGCGCGATGATGGCGGCGGGCGGCTTGAAGCCCGAGGCGATGCTGGGGGTGCTGACCTCGTTCGTGGCGACCTCGGCGGACGAGATCGGAGCGATCGACGTCCCGACCCTGGTGGTGGCGGGGCAGCGGGACGACGACAACGGCTCGGTCGCGGGTCTGGCGGCGATGATGCCGGATGCGCGGGGCGTGAGGGTTCCGGGGGATCACCTGACGGCGGTGATGGAGCCGGCGCTGGCGGAGGCGATTGTCCGATTTCTAGAGGATAGCGGCGGCTAACACTTGCCCCCTACGGACCGCTTCGCGGTCGTCTTCCCCCACAGGGGGAAGAGGCGCCCCGTGCATCCGTCCTCCGCCCCCTATGGGGGCGGACAGACGGCGAAGCCGTCAGGTGGGGGCAAGTGGGTGAGCCACCTGCCCCCTTCATGATCACCGGAACGGCGGCTCGTCGAAGGCCCGCAGTTTCCGCKAGTGCAGGTTCGGGCCTTCCTCCAGCAGCAGCTTGCAGGTCAGGATGCCGATCTGCAGGTGCTGGCTGATCGCCCGCTCGTAGAAGGCGTTCGCCTGGCCGGGCAGCTTGATCTCGCCGTGCAGGGGCTTGTCCGACACGCACAGCAGCGTCCCGTACGGCACCCGGAAGCGGTAGCCCTGGGCCGCGATGGTGGCGCTTTCCATGTCGATGGCCACGGCCCGGCTCTGGTTGAAGCGCAGGGCCGAGAGGCTGTGGCGCAGTTCCCAGTTGCGGTCGTCGGTGGTGACCACCGTGCCGGTGCGCAGGCGCTTCTTCAGCTCGGGGCCGGTGTCGCCGCTGATGGCCTTGGAGGCGTCGTAGAGGGCGCGCTGGACCTCGGCGATCGACGGCACCGGAATCTCGGGCGGCAGCACCGCGTCCAGCACGTGGTCGTCGCGCAGATAGGCGTGGGCCAGCACGTAGTCGCCGATGGTCTGGGTGTCGCGCAGGCCGCCGCAGTGGCCGATCATCAGCCAGGCCTGGGGACGCAGCACGGCCAGGTGGTCGCAGATGGTCTTGGCGTTGGACGGGCCCACGCCGATGTTGACCAGGGTGATGCCCCGGCCGCCCGGGGCCATCAGGTGGTAGGCCGGCATCTGGTGCTTGCGCCAGGTCGATTCCGCCACCGCCAGTTCGGGATTGGCGGTGTTGGCGGTGATCATCAGCCCGCCCGAGCACGACAGCGCCTCGTAGGGGCTGTCGGGCTGGCCCAGCTGCTCGATGCTCCAGCGCACGAACTCGTCGACATAGCGGTGGTAGTTCGTGAACAGGATGAACTGCTGGACGTGCTCGGCCGGGGCGCCGGTGTAGTGGCGCAGGCGGGCCAGCGAGAAGTCGGTGCGCAGGCCGTCGAACAGGGCCAGGGGCCGGGCCTCCTCCATCGCCGGATTCCAGACGCCGTCGGCGATCTCGTCGCCGATGAAGGCGAGGTCCGTGGTCGGGAAGAAGCGGGCGATGTCCTCGCTGCGCACGTCGGCCTGGTTCAGGTCTATGCTGGCGTCCAGCACGTAGGGATAGGGGATCTCCTGGCTGGAGCGGTCGATCTCGATCTCGACGTCGAAATCGTTGAGCAGCAGGGTCAGCTGCTCGACCAGGTAGTCCTTGAACTGCTCGGGCTTGGTGATCGTGGTGGCGTAGACGCCGGGCCGGCTGACCCGGGCGTACGACCGCGCCAGCTTGGGCGGCAGGGCCTCGGGGTCGTAGACCAGCCGAAGCTCGGGATAGGCGAACGTGCCGTCGAACCGCGTCTGCGGGTCGGGCCGGGTTCCATGTTCGAGATAGGCGCGAAGCGCGGTCCGCAGGGCGTCGACGGCGCGTTCGTATTCTTGGTTCAGCCGTTCAACGGCGGCGATTGCTTTTTCTTGGTTTGACATGGCGCCCTATATCAGCGTTCCGCCGCCTTTTCCACCCAAGGCGCGACCAGACCCCCGTCGAAGGCCCTGGGGCATGGACGAAGCCCAATTCGTCGGCCACAAGGGGCGCAATGACCCGCACGGCGACGTGAGGAGAAAGGCTTCTCCCACGTCTTACCAAGACGCCAAGACCATACGGTCGAGCCCGCGCGCTCGACGGGGGAGCCCATGAATAGACGTTTCGCCTTCCTGATCATCGCCGCCATGGTCCTCGGGGTCCTGGTGGGCTGGGCCTGCAACCAGTACCTCGACGCCGCCCAGACCGCCGAGGCGGTCAAGTGGTTCAAGATGGGCACGGACCTGTTCCTGCGGCTGATCAAGATGATCATCGCCCCGCTGGTCTTCACCACCCTGGTGGCCGGCATCGCCCACATGGAGGACGCCGCCGCCGTCGGCCGGATCGGCGCCAAGACCATGGGCTGGTTCATCAGCGCCTCGGCCGTCTCGCTGCTGCTGGGCCTGCTGATGGTGCACCTGCTGCACCCCGGCGCGGGCCTGGTGCTGAACGAGGTGACCGACGTCGCCGCCAAGGCCCCGGCCGCCTCGACCGAGACCTTCACCCTGCAGGGCTTCATCACCCACCTGGTGCCGGTGTCGATCTTCGACGCCCTGGCCAAGAACGAGATCCTGCAGATCGTGGTGTTCAGCGTGTTCGTCGGCACCRCCGTCGCCTCGCTGGACAACAAGGCCCCGCAGATCATGGAGATCGCCGAGCAGGGCGCCCAGATCATGCTGAAGGTCACCAGCTTCGTGATGAAGCTGGCCCCGCTGGCCATCTTCKGSGCCCTGGCCTCGACCATCGCCGAACAGGGGGTCTCGATGCTGGTGGTCTACGGCAAGTTCGTGGTCGGCTTCTACGCCACCATGGGCACGCTGTGGCTGCTGCTGTTCATCGCCGCCTTCATCGTGCTGGGCAAGCGCGCCATCCCGCTGTTCGGCGCGATCCGCGACCCGGCCCTGCTGGCCTTCTCGACCGCCTCGTCGGAAGCCGCCTATCCGCGCATCCTGGACGCCCTGCCCAAGCTGGGCATCCGCCGCCGCATCGTCTCGTTCGTCCTGCCGCTGGGCTATTCGTTCAACCTCGACGGCTCGATGCTGTACTGCACCTTCGCCACGATCTTCATCCTGCAGGCCCACGGCGTGCACCTGACGGTCCAGCAGCAGATCTTCATGCTGCTGCTGCTGATGGTGACCWSCAAGGGCATCGCSGGCGTGCCGCGCGCCTCGCTGGTGGTGATCATGGCCACCCTCACCTATTTCGGCCTGCCCGAGGCCTGGATCGCCCTGGTGCTGGGCGTCGACCACCTGCTGGACATGGGCCGCAGCGCCACCAATGTGGTCGGCAATTCGGTGGCCGCCGCCGTGGTCGCCAAGTGGGAGGGCGAGCTGGACGATCCGGAGCCCGAACCCGTGGCCGCCAAGGCCTAGAAGCCGTTAGCGTGGCAATTGACTTCGGGGGGGAGAGGACCAATCTCTCCCCCGAGGGACATTCGGTCAGGGAGACCGCCATGAACACCAAGACCATGATCCGGGCCGGCCTGCTGACGACGGTCTTGCTGACCGCCGCCGCCCCGGCCCTCGCCGCYGGCGCCGACGATGCGGCCGCCAAGGCCCCCGCCGCCAAGCGCAGCTGCTTCTACATGTCCGAGTGGGACAACTGGAGCGCCCCGGACCGCGACACCCTCTATCTGAAGGTCCGCAACCGCGACGTCTATCAGGTGGACCTGTCGCACGGCACCAGCATGCTGACCTCGCCGGGCGTGCACCTGGTGTCGATCCAGCGCGGCGTCGACTCGGTCTGCAGCCCGCTGGACCTGGACCTGCGGGTCTCGGACGGCTGGGGCATGGCCATGCCGATCATGGCCAAGAAGATCACCAAGCTCTCGCCCGAGCAGATCGCCGCGATCCCGAAGAAGGACCGGCCGTAGGGCCGGACCGGCCGGTGCCGATCAGCGCCGGCTGACCCTCACCCAGTCGACCTCCATCACGGCCGGCAGCGCCGCGTCGTCGACGCCCTTGGCGTTGGCGCCCTCGGGCCACGCCCCGCCGAAGGCCAGGTTGAGGATCAGGTGGAACGGCTGGTCGAACGGCGCCGGCCCCGCCTCGCCGGTCGCCGGCTTCCAGTCCTCCGGCCCCGCCTGGAAATAGCGCTGGCCGTCGACGAGCCAGACGATCCCGCCCGGCGACCATTCGACCGCATAGACGTGGAAGCCGTCCGCCGTCGGGGCCGGGGCGACCTGGCCGCCTTTCTGGCGATGCCCCGCCCCGCCGCCCTCGCCGAAATGGATCGTGCCGAAGATCCGGTTCTCGCGCCCGCCCGCGCAGGTCTCGCACGGCGCGCCCAGATTGACCGTCTCCAGGATGTCGATCTCGCCCGAGCGCGGCCAGCCGCCGTAGACGCCGGTCTCGGGCATCATCCAGATCGCCGGCCACACGCCCTGTCCGCCCGGGACCCGCGCCCGGACCTCGACGCGGCCGTAGCGCCAGGACGCCTTGCCCTTGGTCAGTATCTTGCCCGAGGCGTAGTCCAGGGTTCGGGTGGCCTTGGAGCCGTTCCAGGGGTTGGCGATGCCGGTGGTCGGCCGCTTGATCGCCGTCAGCAGCAGCAGACCGTCCTTGACCGCCACGGTGTCGGGCGAGGCGACATAGCACTGCCGCTCGTTGTTGCCGCCGCCCCCACAGTCCTCGGCGTAGGACCATTTCGACAGGTCCAGCGCGTCACCGTCGAACTCGTCGGCCCAGACCTGTTTCCAGTCCTGGGCGGCGGCCGGCGCGGCGAACAGCAGGCCGGCGACCAGGGCCAGCTTGGCGGCGTGTTTCATGATGTCCTCCCGCCGGCCACCCTACCAGAACCGTCAGGACGCCGCCGCCTCCAGCAGCGCCACGACCATTGCGTTGACCGGCGTGGCGATCCCGTGCCGCGCGCCCAGGCGCACGATCACCCCGTTGCGGGCGTCCAGCTCCATGGGCCGGCCCGCCGCGCGGTCGGCGTGCAGCGAATTGACCCCGTCGGCCGGGCCGGCGCGATAGCCCTCGACCACCGTGTCGGGCAGGTCGTCCGGCAGGTCGGCGCCCTCGGCCCGGCCCACCGCCACGCATTCGCGCACCAGGGCCCGCATGATCTCGGCCACCGGCTCGCGCCGGGCCACGCCCGAGGGCTTGAGGGTCAAGGCGTTGACCGCCCCGGCGCAGTTGAGGGCCAGCTTTTTCCAGGCGGCGGTCTTGAAGTCCGGCGTCGTGGCCACCTGGATCGGCGTGTCGGCGAACAGCTCGACGAAGGCCTCGCCGCCCAATCCCTGCGGGACCAGGATCGAGCCGTCGCGGCGCTGGCGCACGCGGCCAGGGGCGCTGCGCTCGGCCGGGATGTCGACCACGGCCGGGGTGATCCGCTCGGCGGGCACGTACGGCGTGAAGCGCTCGACGTGCTCGACGCCGTTCTGCAGCGCCGCCACGCGGGTGTCCGGCCCCACCAGCCGAGCCAGCCAGGCGCCGGTGGCCGCCGCGTCATAGGTCTTGGTGGTGACGATCRCCCAGTCGACGGGCCCCTCATCTTCAAGAAGGGCCTGGTCCGGCGCGGTCAGCACGCGCGGGCTCGCCGTCAGCGTCCCGCCGGGCGTCTCGACCTCCAGACGGTCGAAGGCCGTGCGGGCGCAGACCTCGACCGTCAGCTCCGGGTTCTGGGCCAGCCAGGCCGCCACCGTGGCCCCTACCGCACCCGGTCCGATCACCGCCACACGCACCGTCATCGCCAGTCTCCAGACAAGAAAACGCCGCCCTCTCGCGAGGGCGGCGGCATGTTATCCCCGTTGTCCCTGCTCTTATTCTGCCGGCAGGGTGTTCTCGGAGCGCTTTTGCAGCATGGTGTCGAAGCTCGACCACACGCCGTCGGCGCCGTGCCATTGGCCCTGGGTGGCGGCCTTGGAATATTCCGTGGCCCGGGCCTCGAAGAAGTTGGCGTGCTCCACGCCCGACAGCAGCGACTGCAGCCAGGGCAGCGGGTTTTCCTTGATGCCGTAGACTTCCGGCAGATGCAGCTGGCGCAGGCGCCAGTCGGCGATGAAGCGGATGTACTTCTTGATGTCTTCCGGGGTCATGCCCTGGATCTCGCCGGCCTCGAAGGCCAGGTCGATGAACTTGTCCTCCATGGTGACCACGGTCTTGCAGCAGTCGACGATGTCGTCGGCCACGGTCTTGGTCACGGCGCCGGTCTCGGCGTTGAAGGCGTGGTACAGCTTGATGATGCCTTCGCAGTGCAGGCTCTCGTCGCGGATCGACCACGACACGACCTGGCCCATGCCCTTCATCTTGTTGAAGCGCGGGAAGTTCATCAGCATGGCGAAGCTGGCGAACAGCTGCAGGCCTTCCGAGAAGCCGCCGAACATCGCCAGGGTGCGGCAGATGTCGGCGTTGGAGTCGACGCCGAACTTCTGCATGTAGTCGTGCTTGTCGCGCATGGCCTCGTATTCCATGAACGCGCCGAACTCGCTTTCCGGCATGCCGATGGTCTCGAGGAGCAGGGCGTAGGCCGCGATATGGATCGTCTCCATATTGGCGAACGACGACAGCATCATCTTCACTTCGGTGGGTTTGAAGACCCGGCCGTAGCGTTCCATGTAGTTGTCGGCCACCTCGATGTCGGCCTGGGTGAAGAAGCGGAAGATCTGCGTCAGCAGGTTCCGTTCCTTGTCGTTCAGCTTGACGGCCCAGTCCTTGAGATCCTCGCCCAGCGGGATCTCCTCGGGCATCCAGTGCACCTGCTGCTGCTTTTTCCAGAACTCGTGGGCCCACGGATAGCGGAAGGGCTTATACGCGGCGGACGGAGTCAGGAGGCCAGGGGTGGTGATCAGCTTGGCGGACATCGAGGACGGCTCCTGGGCAGGCGGACGCGAATCGGACGGACGATTAGACTCTCTTGGTAGCGCAGTCGTCGGGATCATCTAGTGGCCACGACGTCGCAGCACACAACATGTTGTGGGCAGATTGGGTAACGAAAGATGAATCAAGCTTACACCATCTATGGCGCGCTTGGCTCGGGCTCCGTGCCCGTCGAAGCGACTTTGACCCTTCTGGGGCAGCCCTACGCCGTGGTCGAGGCGCCCACCTGGGAGGGCGCGGCCCAGCAGGCCAAGGTGGCGGGGGTCAATCCGCTGAAACAGATCCCGGCCCTGGTCACGCCCGAGGGCGAGACCATCACCGAGAGCGCCGCCATCCTGATCTGGCTGGCCGACCGCCACCCGGAAGCGCGGCTGGCTCCCTCGCTCGATTCGCCCCTGCGCGGCCAGTTCCTGCGCTGGATGGTGTTCGTGCCGGCGTCGATCTACTCGCTGTTCTGGGTGCGGGACGACCCGTCGCGACTGGCGGGGCCGGACGCCGAACTCGGCGCGCGGATCAAGGCGGCGACGGCCGACCGGATCGCCGAGTGCTGGGGGATGATGGAGGGACAGCTCGATCCCGGCCGCTATCTGCTGGGCGACGAGCTGACGGTGCTCGACCTCTACGTCGCCGTGGTCAGCCGGTGGGGTTCGCGGCGCAAGCGGTTCTACGAGGTGGCGCCGCGGATGGGCGAGGTGGTCAAGCGGGTGGACGCCGATCCGCGGCTCGAGGCGTTCTGGGCGGCGCGGTTCCCGTTCGTGGACGGGTGGGAGAGCAAGGGGGCGGCGGGGTAGGTCGGGACGTGGGATCACACCCACTTACCCCCACCTGACCGCTTCGCGGTCTGTCCGCCCCCAAGGGGGGCGGAGGACGGAAAGCGCGCGCCCTCTTCCCCCTGTGGGGGAAGACGATCGCGAAGCGATCCGTAGGGGGCAAGTGTTCGCCGCACATGCGCCCTTGGGCTCTCGCCCATGATCCTGCTAACACCCCTGCCATGCTGACCGATCCCCTGTTCTACGCCGTCGCCATCCCCGCGGTGATCCTGCTGGGCCTGGCCAAGGGCGGGTTCGCCGGGATCGGGGTGGTGGCGGTGCCGCTGATGGCCCTGGTCGTCTCGCCGGTGCTGGCCGCCTCGATCACCCTGCCGATCCTGCTGGTCCAGGACGTGGTCAGCGTCTGGAGCTTCCGGAAGACCTGGGACAAGGGCCTCCTGATCCTGATGCTGCCGTCGGCGGCGGTCGGCATCTTCGTGGGCTGGCTGCTGGCGGCGCGGGTGTCGGTGGCGGCGGTCGAGCTGTCGATCGGCGTGATCTCGATCGCCTTCTCGCTGCAGCGCCTGTGGGCCGAGCGGGCGGTCCAAGCGGCGCAGGCGATCGAGGCCGGGCCCGCCAGGCCCTGGCTGGGCGCCCTGTGCGGGGCGATCGCCGGCTTCACCAGCCAGGTGGCCCACGCCGGCGGCCCGCCGTTCCAGATCTATGTCCTGCCCCGCCGCCTGCCGCGCGACGTGTTCATCGGCACCAGCGCCATCTTCTTCGCCGTGGTCAACTGGATGAAGGTGCCGGCCTATATCGCCCTGGGCCAGTTCACGCCCCGCGTGCTGACGACGGCGGCCGTGCTGCTGCCCCTGGCCCTGGCCTCGACCTGGGCGGGCGTGTGGCTGGTGCGCCGGGTGCCGGCCGAGGGCTTCTACAAGGTCATCTACGTGCTGCTGATCGCCGTCGGGGCCAAGCTGGCCTGGGACGGGGCGCACGGCCTGCTGGCCTAGACCTCACTGCTTCCAGCGGGCGGTGAGCGCCCGCACCACCACCAGGAAGCCGACGATCGCCGCCGCGGTCAGCGCCCCGCCGGCCAGCATCAGCACGGGATGGCGCCCGAACGCCATCCAGGGCCCGACCAGCAGGCTGGCCGCGATGACCAGCAGCGCCACGGCGATCGCGAAGTCCTTGCGGAGGATCCCCAGGACATGGGCCAGGCCCGGGCGGCCGGGCGACCCGCGGGACGGGGTTTCTGGATCATTCGGGCGCGGCACGGGACTATCCTGGAGCCGGTCGGGAAGGTTCCGACCCTGCGCCCGGACGCCCCTGGCCGCTATGCATCGCCGCGCCCTCGCCCCCCTGCACCGAACTTTCATGGCCCTGGGCGCGGGTTTTGGACACGCGGCCCTTTCGCCGCCACGATGATCGGCGCTTATATGTCACGGATCGCGCGTAGAGTTGGGGCCATGACCGAGACGACCAGCATCATTCCAGCGGCGGACCCTGCACAGGTCCCGGCAGTCGTCCCCGCCACCCACTATCCGACGGCGGGCGCCAAGTGCGCCGACCTGGTGGTGCACCTGGCCGGCCTGGCCTGCGCCCTGCTGGGCGGCGGCATCCTGCTGGGCCTGGCCTTCGGCCTGGGCTCGCTGAGCCAGGTGGCGGCCATCGCCGTCTACACGGTGGGCCTGATCACCATGCTGTCGCTGTCGACCGCCTACAACTTCTCCAAGGCCCGCTGGCGGCCGCTGCTGCGCCGCTTCGACCACGCCGGCATCTTCGTGATGATCGCCGCGTCCTACACGCCCTTCACCACCCAGAACCTGCACGGCTGGTGGGCGATCGGCATGACCGCCGCCGTCTKGACGGTGGCCGGCGTCGGCGTGCTGGCCAAGCTGTTCCTGCCGGGCCTGGACAAGCGCTTCTGGGTCGGCCTGTACCTGGCCTTGGGCTGGCTGGTGCTGGTGGCCATCAAGCCGATGATCGCCGGCATGGGCTGGGTGGCCCTGCTGCTTTTGGCCATCGGCGGCGTGATCTATTCGACGGGTACGGTGTTCTACCTGATGAAGCGGCTGAAGTTCCGACGGGCGATCTGGCACGGTCACGTGATCGGCGGCGCCGGCCTGCACTACGCCGCCGTGCTGGTCGGGGTGGTCCTGGCCTCGAGCGGACACCCCTGAGCCTGCCTTGAACACCCCCTCTGATCCCAAAAACGCCGTTTCGAACTTCTTCCGGGATCGCGCCGCCAACAGCCAGCGGGGCAAGCGCCTCTCGGCGCCCCTGACCCAGCCCGACAACCAGGTCGAGGCGCTGGGCTTCCCGGGCGTGCGGCTCAGCGTCGACGAAGCCGACGAGGCCCTGCGCAACGTCGCCGACCGCCTGGCCCCGGCCCGGCCGCTGCTGGGCCGCGACGACTTCAACATCCTGGCCCTGTCGGGCGGGGCGGCGGGCGGGGCCTTCGGGGCCGGCGCGCTGGTCGGCCTGAGCAAGGCCGGGACCCGGCCCCACTTCGCCATCGTCACCGGCGTCTCGACCGGCGCCCTGATCGCCCCCCTCGCCTTCCTGGGCCCCGACTGGGACGACCGCCTGACCGACGCCTATGTCGGCGGCCACGCGGCCGAGCTGCTCAGCCTCAAGCGCCTGGGTCCGACCCTGGGCCCCAGCCTGTTCCGCGGCGACTCCCTGGACGGACTGGTCGCCCCGTTCATCGATCAGGAGATGATCGAGGCCGTGGCCCGCGAGCACGCCAAGGGCCGCCGCCTGCTGATCGCCACCACCAACCTGGACAGCCAGAAGGCCACGATCTGGGATATGGGGGCGATCGCCACCCAGGGCGGCGACGGGGCCGTGAAGCTGTTCCGCGACGTGCTGGTGGCCTCGGCCACCCTGCCCGGCCTGTTCCCGCCCAAGCTGATCGACGTCGAGGCGCCGGACGGCGAAGGCGGCATGGCCCGCTATCAGGAGATGCACGCCGACGGCGGCATCGCCGCGCCGCTGTTCCTGATGCCCGACGCCCTGCTGCGCTGGCGCGAGCTGGGCCAGCGCCTGCGGCGCGGGCGGGTCTATGTGATCTTCAACACCGTGCTGGACCCCGCGCCCCGCACCACCCAGCCGGGCGTGACCTCGATCATGGGGCGCAGCTTCGAGACCATGCTGCGGTTCTCGTACCGCCAGGCCCTGAGCGTGGCGGCCGGCTTCTGCGCCCGCCACAACCTGCCGCTCTGGTCGGCCTCGATCCCGACCAGCTTCGAGAACTTCAACATGATGAAGTTCGAGACGGCCCAGATGCGCCAGACCTTCGACGACGCCGAGGCCCTGGCGATCAGCGGCCGGCTGTGGTCCAGCGCCCTCCCCACGCCCGAGCCCCTGTGGCGGGGCCTGTTCAAGCGCCAGCCGCCGTCGGCGCGCGACCGGACGGTGAAGGACCCGATCCTGGCGCCGTCGGCCGAGCTGATGCCGGTGGAGGGGCCGGTCGGGACCAGCGGCCCCGACCTGGAAGAACCTATTTCTTGAGGTAGCGGGCGCGCAGCTTGTCGACGTTCGGCGGAACGGCGCGGAAGTCCGAGGCCAGGCCCAGGCGGGCGTTGCACGACGGGCAGCGCACCGAGTCCGTGTCGGCCAGTTCGGCCGGCGGGTCGAAGCGCGTGCCGCAGGGCTTGCACTTGAAGTCGCCGGTCGCCGGCGGCGGCGGCTCGGGGGCCATCACCACCACGCGCTTCTTGGCGTCCGGCCGCTGGATGCGCTCCAGCGGCGGCGGCCCGCCCGGCGCGGCGACGCCGCTCTTCAGGCTCAGGATCTTGCGGGGGCGAGGGGGCTCGCTGTCGCTCATGACGCTTGACGGCTCGGTGAAGGACTAGGGGCGGGAAGGCCCGGCGCTAGCTGCATGATCTGGGCCCGAAACTCAAGCGCCCAGCGTGCCATTCGGCGGAACGCCCCTACCAGTGGGGCTTCAGGCTGAACGAAAAGGCCACCATTTCGTCCTTCTGGGTGGCCATGCCCATGATCTGGTCCTTGGCCCTGATCTTGCGGTGGACATAGCCGAACGAGGCCTGCATCGGGCCCTTGCGCCAGGCCACGCCGGCCTGGCCGTCGCCGACCAGCTTGCTGGAGGTGTCGGTGCTGACGCCGGCCCCGCTCCAGTCGCCGTCGCCGCTGCGCAGCATGTTCATGCCCACGGCCTGGCCGCTGGCGGCGGCGAACAGGTACCAGCGGCCCTGCTGGCCGAACTCGCGGCCGTCCTGGACGCCCAGCGAATTGGCGACCTTGTCGCCCATCTTCTTGCCGAACCGCACCGTGGCGCCCGCCTCGGCCGAGCCGCCGGCCCCGCCGAAGCCGAGGCCCGCGTGAGGCGTGACGTCCAGGGCGTACTTGCCGGCGTCCACCGAGACGGCGGCGGGCCAGCCGCGGGTGACGGTGACGTCGACGTCGCGGTCCTCGAAGCTGTCGGCGTCCGGGCGAACCAGGGCCAGGGGCCGGGTCCGGCTGGCCGAGGCCACGCTGGCCACCGAGACGCGCACCGAGTCGACGGCGTGCTCGCCCTCGCCGACCACGACGGCGTCGGACCGGTAGCTGACCGCGCCGCGGCCGGCATAATAGCGGTTGGCGTCCAGCAGGGCCGCGTCGCCGTAGGCGCCGGCAGGAGACAGGGCGAAGGTCGGGTCGCTGGCGCGCTCGGTCCGGGCGGCGGGCGCCTCGGCGAAGCCGACGCTGGCGGGCCGGACGCTCCGCACGCCCAGATCAACCGGGGTGGCGGCGCGCATGTCGACGATGAAGCTGGGCGGGGTCTTGCGGGCGGTCTCGGACGACCTGGCGGGCTTGGACGGTTTCGCGGTTTCAGCCTGCGCCGCGGCGATCGCCACGCAGCTGATGGTCACTCCCGCCACAAATGCCGTGCAAGCACGCATTCCGGTCCCCAGAACCCTTTCCCCACGAAGAGCCTAGCCTGAATTCGGCCGGCGTCCATGGGACAAAACCCCACGTCATCAACATTTCGCACCGAGGTTGGTTCCCAACGGAAAACGGCGCCGCGGGGACCCCGCGACGCCGTGTTTCTTCAAGGATTCTTAAGGCTTGGCTTCGGCCGCCCTATTGGCAGGCCAGGCATTCCTCGTAGTCGGTCTTGGCCGGGGCGTCGAAGCCGTTGGCGGGACCCGCCAGGGCGACGTCCGAACCGGCGTAGGCCGCGCGCTGCACCGACTTGGAGCGCAGGTAGTACAGCGACTTCACGCCGCGCTCCCAGGCCTGCCAGTGCAGCATGTGCAGGTCCCACTTGTCGACGTCGCCGGGCAGGAAGATGTTGACCGACTGGCTCTGGCAGATTTCCGGCGTGCGGTCGGCGGCCAGTTCGACCACCCAGCGCTGGTCCAGTTCGAAGGCGGTCTTGTAGACGTCCTTGTCGTCCTGGCTGAGGAAGTCCAGGTGCTGGACCGAGCCCTCGTTCTCCAGGATCGAACCCCACACCGCGTCGGTGTTCTGGCCCTTCTCCTCGAGCAGCTTCTCCAGATAGGGGTTCTTCACCGCGAACGAGCCCGACAGGGTCTTGTGGGTGTAGATGTTGGCCGGGATCGGCTCGATGCCGGCCGAGGTGCCGCCGCAGATGATCGAGATCGAGGCGGTCGGGGCGATGGCCAGCTTGTGCGAGAAGCGCTCCATCGAGCCACGCTCGGCGGCGTCCGGGCACGGGCCCTTCTCCTCGCCGATGGCGACCGACGCCTTGTCGGCCTCGCGGCGCAGGTGCTTGAACATCCGCATGTTCCAGCTCTTGGCCAGGGCGCTCTCGAACGGAACGTTCTGGCTCTGCAGGAAGCTGTGGAAGCCCATCAGGCCCAGGCCCACCGAGCGCTCGCGCATGGCGGCGTAGGCGGCGGTCGAGGCGGCGTCGGGCGCGCGGTCGATGAAGTCCTGCAGGACGTTGTCGAGGAAGCGCATGACGTCCTCGATGAACGTCGGGTGGTCTCGCCACTCCAGGAAGGTCTCGGCGTTGACCGACGACAGGCAGCAGACGGCGGTGCGCTCCTGGCCCAGGTGGTCGGTGCCGGTGTGCAGCATGATCTCGCTGCACAGGTTCGACTGGCGAACCTTCAGGCCCAGCTCCTGCTGGTGCTTGGGCATGGCGCGGTTCACGGTGTCGGAGAAGATCAGGTAGGGCTCGCCGGTCTGCAGGCGCAGCTCCAGGACCTTCTGCCACAGGGCGCGGGCGTCGACCTCGCGCAGCACTTCGTTGGTCTTGGGCGAGCGCAGGCCGAACTTGTGGCCGTCACGCACCGCGTGCATGAACTCGTCGGTGATGTTGATGCCGTGGTGCAGGTTCAGGGACTTGCGGTTGAAGTCGCCCGACGGCTTGCGGATCTCGAGGAACTCCTCGATCTCGGGGTGGTGGATGTCCAGATAGACGGCCGCCGAGCCGCGGCGCAGGCTGCCTTGGCTGATCGCCAGGGTCAGGCTGTCCATCACGCGGATGAAGGGGATGATGCCGCTGGTCTGGCCCTGGCCCTTGACCTTCTCGCCGATCGACCGCACGCCGCCCCAGTAGGTGCCGATGCCGCCGCCGTTGGCCGCCAGCCAGACGTTCTCGTTCCAGACGCCCAGGATGCCGTCCAGGCTGTCGTTGACCGCGTTCAGGAAGCAGCTGATCGGCAGGCCGCGCTCGGCGCCGCCGTTCGACAGCACGGGCGTGGCCGGCATGAACCACAGCCTGCTCATGTAGTCGTAGACGCGCTGGGCGTGGTCGGCGTCGTCGGCGAAGGCCGTCGAGACGCGCGCAAACATGTCCTGGTACGACTCGCCCGGCAGCAGGTAGCGGTCCTCCAGCGTGGTCTTGCCGAAGTCGGTCAGCAGGGCGTCGCGCGAGCGATCGACCTCAACCTTGCGCACCAGCGCCAGCTTGGGGCGTTCGCGCATCTCCGAGGCCGGGCGCGCTGCGGACGAAATCTTGGTCGCTTCACTAGCCGACATGAGCAAAACCCGTTGAATGACGTGCGTTTTCCGGAAGCGTCAGCTTCACTAGAACCCGCTACATATTGTGGGCCTTGAGCCCCCTGAACCCATATATGGGGCCACAGAGACCTCATCTTCGTCAACGGGAAGTAACGCTCTTCAGGCGAGTTTTTCGTTAACAACTCACTAACGCCCCAAGGTTCCTGGGGTCTATCAAGGGGTTGCACCGCAAAGAAACTTTGGCCCGATTTTTGCGTCACGGCGTTCGCCCAAACGCTCCGCCACCGGAGGGCCGGGTCGCCTCGATTCCAGATTCGAGGAAAGGGCCGCCCGACAAAAAAGCTGGGGGCTGAATGACGCCGGCCGCCTTGCCTTGGCCTCACCCCGTTCGCCAAATGGCCAGGCTTGAACCGAGGGGACCAATCATGATGCGCCGCGCCCTGCCCGCCGTGCTGCTCGCGGCCCTGCTGGCCGCCACCGCCGCCTACGCCGGCGAGCTCGGTCGCCGCAGCACCCTGGCCCAGATCGACGCGGCGATCCGCAAGGTCGCGCCCGTGGGCGGAGACGTCGATCCGGCCCTGGCGTACCTGCGGGCCAACCATGTCGAACACAGCGACCAGCCCAGGACGCGGACCGTCTACGCCATCGTCCGGAACATCCGGGGCGGATCGATCCTGTCCCTGGTCGAGAAGTCCGCCTCGATCCGCATCCTGTACGACGAGCAGCGGCGCGTGACCGAGGTCGACGTCCACGCCGACTACACCAGCCTCTGAGGGCAGGTCGCGGCCGGAGCCGGGCGCACACCGCCGGCCATTCCATCACGCCGCGCGGAGCAGGACGCAAAAGAAAAGGGCCCGGCCTTTCGGCCGAGCCCTCAACTTCAGTACCGGATCGCGATCTTAGAAGTTKATCGAGATCGTGGAACGGCGGTTCAGCGGTTCCTTCACACCGTCGCCGGTGGCGACGGCCGGGGCGCTTTCACCCTTCCAGTCAACGGCCAGGGTGTCGGCGGCGACACCGGCGCCGACCAGGGCGTCAGCCACGGCCTTCGCACGACGCTCCGAGAGCTTGGCGTTGTACTTCGGCGAGCCCGAGGTGTCGGTGTGACCGACGACCACCAGCTTGGTCGCGTGACCGTCCGTCGCGTACTTCGCGGCTTCCGAAACCACCGACTGGGCTTCCGGCGTCAGCACGTACTGATCGAACGGGAAGTAGACGATGAATTCGCGGGCCTCGTACTGCGGCGGAGGCGGCGGCGGAGGCGGCGGGGGCGGAGGAGGCGGCGGCGGCGGCGGCGGCGGGGGCGGCGGGGGAGGCGGCKGCGGCGGCGGCGAAGCGAAGGAGTAACGCAGACCCACGGTCAGCGATTGGTCCTTGTACTCGCCGGCGAAGGCGCCGGGTTGGATCGAGCCCGAGCCGACCGACTGCCAGCCGTGCTCTTCCGTGGCGAACCAGCGGTAGGTCACGTCGACCTTCAGCTTGTCGGTCGCCTTGATCGAGGCGCCGGCGATGGCTTGCCAGGCGATGGCGATGTCGTCGTCGTCGACGGTCAGGTTCTGCGGGGCGGCGGGTTGACCCGCGCCGTTGCCGCTGAACTGGCCCAGGGCGCTGACGTCGAGGCGGTTGATGCCCAGACCGGCGCCGACGAAGGGGTTGATCCACGAGTCCGGCGCGAAATCGTACAGGACGTTGACCATCAGCGACCAGGAGTCGATCGAGCCCGAGGGGCTGCCGCAGGTCGGGGCGGCCGTGGTGCGGGTCACGCCGGGGGTGCAGAGCGCGATCGGCTGCTGACGGACCGGGTTGCCGCGAACCGAGGTCAGATCGCCGGGGCGATAGCCGCCTTCCAGTTCAGCGCGCCAGTTCGGGTTGAACTGGTAGCCCAGGCGGACGAAGCCGGCCCAGTCGTCGTCCGTCGACCAGGTCCAGTGCGCGTGGGCGCCGTCCCGCAGGTTCAGGTCCGATTCGGTGGAGATGCCCTCGGGCCAGTGGTAGCCGAGGTCGACCGCGCCGTACCAGCCGGTCTCTTGGGCCGAAGCGGCGCCAGCGGCGAACACCGCGGCCAGAGCCACTCCCGCCAGGAGTTGGAGTTTCATATCAAGAGCCCTCTATTGCCCTGCAACGGCCGAGACCGACCGAGCATTGTTATACCAAGGCGCGCGATCCGCGAAAGTGTCAGCAGAGCAACACCCGTCCGCTTTCGAGCGCCCTTTAGAGATGACGCCGCGAAAACGTGCCGCCCCCACGAAATCAACTTCCGAGCGTATCTGCTGACAGTCTCGGAAAAAGCGCCAGCATAATATCGGTTCGCACGTGAATCCGCGCAGCGCAAGGCCTTGAGCACGTTTTGGACCGTGTCGCCGCGTAAAATCGTCGCAGCCGTGCAGGAACTCCACAGTTCGCGCACACGGGCGCCGGCTACCTCAGTCGAGGGTGCGCCGATAGCGCGACATGGCCGCCGCCGCGATCGCCACGACAAATACCGCCAAGGCGACAAGACTGGTCCACAAATCCTGAACACCCAGTCCCTTAAGTAAAGAGCCGCGCACGACCCGCAGGAAATKGGTCACGGGAATCACGCTCCCCAGCGCCTGGGCCCAGGCCGGCATGCCCCGGAACGGGAACATGAAGCCCGACAGCAGGATTGAGGGCAGGATGTAGAAGAACGACATCTGCACGGCCTGCAGCTGGTTGCGGGCCACGGTCGAGATGAGAAAGCCCAGCGACAGCGAGCCCAGGATGAACAGCACCACGCCCAGGGCCAAGGCGTCCCAGCCGCCGCTCATCGGCACCGAGAACAGCACCCGCGCCAGGACCAGGATGACCACCGTCTGGATCAGTCCGACCACCACATAGGGCGACAGCTTGCCGATCATCACCTCGATCGGCTTGGCGGGGGTGGCCAGCAGGCTCTCCATGGTGCCGCGCTCGTATTCGCGGGTCATGCCCAGCGAGGTCATCATCACCAGGGTCAGGGACAGCACCACGCCCAGCAGGCCCGGCACGATGTTGTAGGCGGTGATGGCCTCGGGATTGTAGCGCCGGTGGATCACCACCTCGAACGGGTCCTTGCCTGTCTGCGCCACCGGCCCCACCAGGTCGCGGGAAAGCGCCGTACGCGGAAGGTTGGCCAGGGCCGCGATCGCCCCGCCGGTGGCGGCCGGGTCGGAGGCGTCGGCCTCGACCAGGATCTGGGCGTCGTCGCCGCGCACCACGCGGCGGGTGAAGTCCGAGGGGATGGTCAGGGCGAACTGCACCTCGCCCCGGGCGATGGCCCGGTCCAGCTCCTCGGGCGAGGCGGCCTCGTGGACGATCTTGAAATAGCCGTTGTGGGCCAGGGCCGACAGGGCCGAGCGCGCCATCGGCCCGTGGTCCTGCACCAGCACGGCCGTGGGCAGGTCGCGCGGGTCGCTGTTGATGGCGTAGCCGAACAGCAGCAGCTGGACGATCGGCATGACCAGGATCATCGCATAGGTCAGCCGGTCGCGGGTGAGCTGGATGAACTCCTTGGTCAGCACCGCCAGGATGCGGTTCGGGGACAGGCCCCTGTCCGGAGCCCCCGGATCGGACGACCGGGCGCTCATTGGAAATTGTCCCGCGACGAGGCCATCAGCTGGATGAACACGTCCTCCAGGGTGGGCGAGACCTCGCTCCAGGTGAACGGCGGCTTGCGGTAGGGGGCGATGGCCGCCTCCAGCGCCGCGCGATCCTGCCCGCTGACGTGCAGGGCGGCGCCGAACGGCGCGGCCATGGCCACGCCCGGGACCTTGGACAACTCGCGGCCCAGCCGGTCGGCGCCCGGTCCCTCGGCGCGGAAGGTGGTCAGGCCCGACTGGCCGATCACCTCATCGAGGGTCCCGCGCGCCATCAGCTTGCCGTAGGCGATATAGGCGATGTCGTGGCAGCGCTCGGCCTCGTCCATGTAGTGGGTCGAGACCATGACGGTCAGGCCCTCGGCCGACAGGGCGTGGATCTCGTCCCAGAACTCGCGCCGCGCCTGGGGGTCGACGCCCGCCGTGGGTTCGTCCAGCAGCAGCAGGCGCGGCTCGTGCAGCACGCAGGAGGCCAGGGCCAGGCGCTGCTTCCAGCCGCCCGACAGGCTGCCGGCCAGCTGCTTCTGGCGATTGGCCAGGCCCAGCCGTTCCAGCGCCCCGTCCACCCGCGCCCGCCGCCGGTCCAGGCCGTAGATGCGGGCGGTGAAGTCCAGGTTCTCGCGGATCGACAGGTCCTCGTAGAGCGAGAACTTCTGGGTCATGTAGCCGGTCTGGCGCTTGATCTCCTCGGCGTGCCGCCGGAAGTCCAGGCCCAGCACCGTGCCCTCGCCGGCGTCGGGGGTCAGCAGGCCGCACAGCATCCGCAGGGTGGTGGTCTTGCCCGAGCCGTTGGGACCCAGGAAGCCGGTGATCTTGCCGGAGCCGACCTGGATGGTCAGGTCCTGGACCACGTGCTTGTCGCCGTACGACTTGTTCAGCCCCCGGACATCGACGGCCAGGTCGGCCGCCGGTCCCTCCACGGGCTTGGCGGCGACCGCGCTCACTTGCCAGAATCCTTCTTTGGCCCCTTCAGCGGGACCACGTCGACCGGCAGGCCGGGCGGCAGGTCGGCCGGACGGTCCGGCAGGGCCTCGACCAGGAACACCAGCCGGTCGCGGGCGTCGCGGCTGTAGATCACCGGCGGAGTGAACTCGGCCCGTGGGCTGACGAAATTGATCCGGGCCGAAAGGCCGGTCTTGCAGCCATCGCATTCGAAGGCGATCCGCGTCCCGGGCTGGTAAAGCGCGACCTCGGCCTGGGGCACGTAGAACCGCAGCCGCACGCGGTCGTCGGCCAGCAGGGCCACGACCGGCTGGTTGGCCGCCACCCACTCGCCGGGCTGGTAGAAGACGTCCTGCACCCGGGCCGCGGCCGGGGCCCGGGGGCTGATCTGGTTGAGACGGTCCTGGGCCAGGGCCAGCTGGTCGCGGGCGGCGGCGGCCTGGCTCTGGGCGGCGCGGACGGCGTCGGGCCGCGCGCCCAGGGTCCCGACCTCGCGCTGGCGCTCCACCGTGCGGACATTGGCCTGGGCGGTGCGCAGCGTCGCCTTGGCCTGGTCGAGGCGGGCCTGGGCGTAGAAGCCCTTGGCCGCCAGCGGCGCGACGCGGTTGTAGTCGGCCTGGGCCTGGGCCAGCTGGGCCGCGGCGGCGGCGCGCTGGGCGTCGTAGACCGCCAGCTCGGCGGGCCGCTGGCCCTTCTCGGCGTCCAGGGCCTGGCTCTGCGCGGCGGCGGCCTGCGAGGCGGCCTGGTCGCGGGCGGCGACCAGCTGGGCGGCGTCCAGGGCGAACAGCGGCTGGCCGGCGGCCACGCGCTGGCCGCGCTGGACCGACACCGTGCTGACCGGCCCGGCCGCCGAGGCCCCGACATAGAGCGTCTCGCCCTCGACATAGCCCGACAGCCGCCGGGGATGGGCCGAGCCCGGTCCCCAGAGGCGCCAGGCCACGAAGCCGACCAGTCCCACCGCCACGACGGCCAGGACGATGCGAACCTGAGGCTTCATGCGCGCCCCTCCCCCGTTTCGACCAGCATGCCCTTCAGGACCACGTCCGCGTGCTGGGCCAGCAGGGCCTTCAGGTCGATCGGCTTGACCCCGACCGGCTCGAACACCTCGCGCCACAGCACGCCCAGCAGCAGCGGCCCGGCCAGGCTGAACACATAGAGCTGGGGATCGCCGGGCTTGACCTCGCCCCGCGCCTGGGCGGCGGCCACGGCCCCGCCGACGGCGCCCAGCATCACCGACACCACGTCCTCGTGCCAGACCTTGGCCAGCTCGGGGAAGTTCCGCGACTCGCCGATCACCATCTTGGCCACCGCCCCCAGCCGGCCCTCGGTCATCACCTCGGCGATGCGGGCGAAGACCAGGCGGATCAGGTGGTCGAACGGCATCTGGCTCTGGCCGACGAAGCCGGCCACGGCCTCCAGGTTCGGCGCGATCGTCTCGCGCACCACCGCCCGGAACAGGTCCTGCTTGGTCTCGAAATAGAGATAGAGCGCGCCCTTGGAGACCCCCGCCCGGGCGGCGATGTCGTCCAGCCGCGCGGCGGCGAAGCCCTTCTCGGCGAACACGGCCAGGGCCGCGGCGATGATCTCGCCGGGCCGGGCTTCGCTGCGTCGTCGCCACTTGGGTTGGCCGGGCTGCATGGGCGGTCTCGATATATAACTGACCCGTCAGTTATATATGAAAGCGGGACGCCTCACAACGGTTCCCCGAGACGCTCGAAAAGCCGCGCGGTCAGGGCGGGCCGGGCCGCGTCCGTGGCGCAGGCCGCCACCGGAGCCAGGACGCCGATCTCGCTGGTGGCCAGGAAGGCCGCGTCGCTGGCGTCGCCGCACGCCCAGTCGTAGATCGCGCCCAGATAGTTGGAGTAGATCACCCGCCCCAGGCGGTCCGGATCGACGGCCGGAGACACTTCGCCCCCGGCCTGGGCCTGGACCATGGCCAGAACGGCGATCTCGGCKGCGTCGCGCCCCAGATGGGTGCCCTCGAACAGCACGCGGGGAATGCGGACCAGGACCTGCCGATAGAGCCGGGCGTCGTCGATATACATCTCGGCCGAGACGCGCCCGGCCTCCAGCGCCAGCTCGACGCCGGTGGCGACCGTGCCCGACAGCGCCGCCTCGACCTTGTCCAGCGCCACGTTCATGACGGCCAGGGCGATCGCGTCCAGCCCGCCGATCAGGTTGTAGATGGTCTGAGGCGACACCTCGGCCGCGGCGGCGATCTGGCTCAGCGGGACCTTGTCGATCCCGTGCTCGCGCCAGAGATCGGAGGCGGCGGCGATGATCTTGGCGCAGCGGCGCGCCTTGCCCCGCGCGCGCAGGGCCAGCCCCAAATGTGGATTGGGTTCCATTTTCATTGCCGTGGCCATTTTTGGATTGTATTCCAATTTTCAACAAACGGAACCATACGGCGGTCCCTGGGACCCCGATTTCGGGAAGCACGTCCTTGGGCATCTTCGACACCCACGCCGGCCTGGCCGCCCGCTACCAGGCCGCGCGCGCCGCCGGCCGCATGCCCACGGGCGTGGTGATGGAGCGGCTGCTGTCGGCCAGCGAGGCGATCATCGACGGCCGCCGGGTGGTCACGGCCGGCACGCACAACTATCTGGGCCTGGCCTTCGACGAGGCCTGCATCGAGGCCGCGGTGGCGGCGGTGCGGCGCGAGGGCACCGGCACCTGCGGCTCGCGGATCGCCAACGGCTCCTTCTCGGACCACGTCGCCCTGGAGCGCGAGCTGGCCGACTTCCACGGCATGCGCCACGCCATGATCTTCTCGACCGGCTACCAGGCCAACCTCGGGGTCATCTCGACCCTGGTCGGCCCCGGCGACTTCCTGCTGCTGGACGCCGACAGCCACGCCTCGATCTACGACGCCTGCAAGCAGACCCAGGCCGGCGCCATCCGCTTCAAGCACAACGATCCCGAAAGCCTGGACGCCCGCCTGCGCCGCCTGGCCGGCGAGCCGGGCACAAAGCTGGTGGTGGTCGAGGGCATCTATTCGATGCTGGGCGACACCGCGCCCCTGAAGGCGATCGCCGAGGTCTGCCGCAAGCACGGGGCCTACCTGCTGGTGGACGAGGCCCATTCGATGGGCGTGCTGGGCGCGCGCGGCCGCGGCCTGGCCGAGCAGGAGGGCGTGCTGGACCAGGTCGACTTCATCGTCGGCACCTTCTCCAAGAGCCTGGGCGCCGTGGGCGGCTACTGCGTCTCCAACCACGACCAGTTCGAGATCCTGCGGCTGGCCTGCCGGCCCTACATGTTCACCGCCTCGCTGCCGCCGGCCACGGCGGCCTCGACCCGCGTCGCCCTGGCGGCGGTCCAGGCGCGGCCGCAGCTGCGCGAGAAACTCTGGAGCAACATCCGCCGCTTCCACGGCGCGCTGGCCGACGCCGGCTTCCAGTTGGGCGCCGCGCCCAGCCCCATCGTCGCCGTCCGCCTGGAGTCCGAGGCCACGACCCTGGCCCTGTGGCGGGCGCTGCTGGACGCCGGCTACTACGTGAACATCGGCCTGCCGCCCGCCACGCCGTCGGGCGAGAGCCTGCTGCGCTGCGCGATCTCGGCCGGACATTCGCCCGCCCAGCTCGACGGCCTGAGCGCGCGGCTGATCGAACTGGGCCGGACCCATGGCGTCCTCCCCGCCGTCCACGGTCAGAAGGCGACGACCGCCTGGACCATCGGAACCCAGGCCGTCATGCCGGCCGTATAGGGGGTGAAGGTGCCGCCATAGGGCGCGTCGACCGTGCGCATCAGCTCCGCGGTCAGCCACACGCGCTCGGTCGGCACGAAATACCACTTCACGCCCACGGCGGCCTCCCACGAGTCCCGGAACTCGCCGAACACCATCGAGCCGCGGCCATACGCCATCAGCGTGCGGGGCCGGATGAACCCGGCCGCCGACAGCTCGAAGCCGTGATCGAACATGGACGTGATGGGGATCGGGCCGTCGGCCTCGAAGTCATCCACCCAGCGGAAGAAGTATTGCCCGTTGACCGACCACCCGTTCTTTTTCAGCCCCCCGTCGATCGCCCACATCCGATAGGTGGCCTTGTCCACGGTCACGCCCGACGCGAACGCGCCGGTGGAAAAGGTCAGGACGCCGTCGGAGTTGTGCATCGACACGTTCTCCGGGCTGGAGGTGTCGAGGTTCGAGAAGCGATCCTCCCGCGACGAGGTGAACGACGTCCCCAGGCGCATGCGCAGGTCCGGCGAGGCGTAGTAGTCGTCGTACATGTTGCGCGACTTGCCGGCCGGGCCGTAGGGGCCGAGCGGTTCCCACCAGAGGCTGCCGGAGTAGGTCAGGTTCTCGTCGATCTTGGTGGCCGCGACGTTCAGCGTGTTGAGGCCGTTGCCGACGAACGCCATGTAGTACAGCTGGTGGGGAAGCTCCCCGGCGGCCCAGATCCCCTGGGTGAAACCGGGGCGGAAGAAGTTGTCCGCCATGGTGCGGTCGATCGCCTGGAAGTAGGGGAAGGTGTTCACGAGCGACCGGCTGCCGGGAACGCCGGTGTAGCCGGCCGTCAGCGTGAAGGCCTTGTTGAACTGCCAGCCGATGTTCCCGGCCACGACGATCGAGGCCGCCCCCGCGGCGGTCCACACCCTGAAATTATAGCGCAGTCTCGGATCGAACACGTAGCCGCTCAGGGTGGCCATCGAGCGATTGACGGTGATGTCGTTGCGCTTGTTGACGTCGCGGACGACGCCCAGGTGATCGGTGAAGGTGTCGTCCGCCGAGGTGGAGTTGAGATAGCGGATCTGCGTGTCGAGATTGAACTTCAGGAGGACGGGAACCTTGGCCTCGTCCGGCGTCTGCCAGATGACGACGCCGTCCTGGTAGCGCTCGGCCACGCGAGTGACGAGACCTTCCGGCTCCCCCGCGGCGGACGCGACCGCGACCTGCGGAACGGGGGCTGGAGCCGGCGCCGCGGACGGCGGCGGGGCGGCCTGCGGGGCCGCCGCCGTCGACTGGCTGTCCAGTTGCCGCTGCAGCCGGTCCAGCGTGCCCGTCAGCGCCTTCTGCTGTTCCTGCATGGTTCGAAGCTGGTCGCGGACCGCCGCGATCTGCTGTTCTAGGTCGGCGGGCGTGGGCGGGCCGGCGGAAGCCTGCGCCTGGGCGGCGGCCGCGCCCATTGTCGCCAGCGCGCCGACCGCGACGCAGAGTCCGACCCGCGCGAACGGCCTCGCCATGCCAGATTCCTTCCTAGACCCACCATGCGCGGCGACGCCTCCGGGGCGTCGGCGCGAAAGGGATCATGACCAGCGGCGATCGCGCGCACGATCAGGGGAAACCCTCAGTCAAACCGACGCTTCGCCCCAACCCCTGGGCGGCCCCGAAGGCCTCCGGGGACAGGCGCTCGACCGAGGGTGGCGCTTGGTCTAGCTTGACCTTATGCGCGCCCTCCTGACCCTCGCCGCCCTCCTCGTGCTCGCGGGCCCGGCCCAGGCCCGGGACGACACCGACGCCGCCAGCCGTTGCGCCGTCCACGCCGCCCGGCTCGACAAGCCGCTGGGCGACCTGTCGACCCGCTCGGCCTTCCGGTTCTGGAACATCTATATCGAGCGCTACGAACCGATCCCGTTCGACGCCGCGGCGGTCACGCGGAAGCTGGTCGCCCAGTGCGGCGACGACGACCTGCGCGAGGGGGCCTGGGCGTTCACCATCCACATGCTGGCCGCCTCGGGCGACCTGGACGGGGCCTTGGCCGCGGCCGAGGAGCGCCTGCGGCTGTCGCCGTCCGACACGGCCTGGAAGGCGCTGGCCGAGGTCCGGCTGCGCCGGGGCGACGAGGCCGGCGCCCTGGCGGCCCTGCGCCACGGGACGCCGCCCTTGACGCCGCCCTTGACGCCGGGCGACGCGGACGACGCGGTGGGCCTGGCCCGTCTCTATGACTCGCTGGCCGTCGAGCGGGACTCCACCCCGCCGGCGGCCCTGGCCGTGCTGCAGGCCGGTGAACGGTCCTGGCGCGCCGTGGTCCAGGCCCGGCCGACGCCGGAGAACACCATCCGGCTGGCCTCCATGATCTCGCGCCAGGGCGTCCCGCTGGAGCGCATGGGCGATTACAAGGCCGCCGCCGCGGTCTACGCCCGCGTCGAGGCCGAGCTGGCGCCCCTGCGCGCGGCGCCGCTGGACGGCTTCGACGAGCGCGGCGTCCAGGCCGTCCTCAGGCGCGCCTATGTCTACCACACGCGAGCCTCGGCCAGGGCCGGCGACCGGGCCGCCATGCTGGACAGCGCCGGCAAGGCGCTGTCACTGGCCCAGGACGATCCCGTCGCCTTCGCCGACGACGGAACACTGCGGGGCGCGATCTCCATCGATCGCTGGGGCGTGGACCCGTCCTCGCGGTTTCCCGCCGACGAGTACCGACTGGTCGGCGACGACCTGCTGCGGGCCGGCGCGGCGCGCGAGGCCTTGCCGGTGCTCCGGGCGGTCTCCGACTTCTGGGCCGCGGTCGCCCAGGCGCGGGGCAAGCCCTACGACGGCGTGCACCTGATCTCCGTCGCCAAGGCCCAGCGCCTGGCGGGCCAGCCGGGCGCGTCCCTGAAGACGATCGATGACGGCCTGGCCCTGATGCGCGCCGAGGCCCCGCGCCGCACGCCCGTCCCCATCGATCGCTACATGCAGCCGCAGATCGCCGAGGGCCTGCTGGAGAAGGGCCTGGCCCTCGACGCCCTGGCGCGCGGGGCCGAGGCCTGCGCCGCCTTCCGCGAGGCCCGCGTCACCTTCAGCCCCGAGCCGACCCACCATCCGGTGACGAGCCCGCTGCTGACCCAGCTGGACGAGGCCGTCGCCCGCCCGGCTTGCGCCGTCTAGCACGGTCTCGGACGGCGCGACCCAGCCGACGCCGAAGCCGCGCGGTTGCCCGGTCGATGTCAGCCAGGCCGACCGCTACAAGTATCCGGACTGCAAGTAGGCGCGGCCCGGCGTCCCGCCCCTAGGGCTTGGCCGCCCGCCCGTATCGCTTCATCGCCTCGAGCATCCGGTCCACCGGCATGGCGTACACCCTCACGTCGTCGGCGCCGGTCATGGTCTCGCCCGCCAGCAGGGCGTTGGTGATCGCGGCCTCGGTCGCCTGGGCTGTGGCCTTGAACAGCGGGTCCATCTGGTCGTTGCTCAGCATCCGGACGGACGAGACGTCCTCCGCCGACCAGACCTTGGGATTGGCCGTCGAGAAGGCGATGAAGATGTCCCCCGAGCCGTTGCCGCCGAAGCCGCCCTGCCGGCCGACACCCAGCGCGACCCGGGTGGCCAGCCGCTTCAGCTGATGCGGCAGCAGCGGCGCGTCGGTCGCCAGCACCACGATGATCGAGCCCTGCTCGCGGATATCGTCCGCCGAGGCCTGGCCGCGCGCCGCCGCCGTGGCGTCGCAGGGCTTCAGCCACTTGCCGGCCGGCGGGGCGGTTGCACCGCTGGCGTAGCAGGGCAGCAGGTCGGGGATCGCCTCGCCGATCGGCGCCCCGGCGATGCGCAGGTCCTTGCGGCCGCCGAAATTGCACTGCACCAGGACGCCGACGGTATAGCCGCCTTGCTTGGCCGGCAGCACCCGCGAGGCGGTGCCGATCCCGCCCTTGAAGTGCAGGCAAACCATGCCCGTGCCGCCGCCGACCGAGCCTTCCTGGACCGGTCCGCCCTTGGCCGAGTCCAAGGCCGCCAGGACGTGCTCGGGCTTGACGTGGAAACCGTTGATGTCGTTGAGCAGGCCGTCATAGGTCTCGGCCACGACGGGCAGCCACCAGGGCTGCAGCACAGCCTGGCGCGACAGCTCCCACTGGATCACGGCGTCGCGGACCACCCCGACGCTGTGGGTGTTGGTGATGGCCACCGGCCCCTCCAGGTAGCCGCCCTCCTGCAACCAGGTCGTGCCGGTCATTTCGCCGTTGCCGTTCAGGGTGAACCAGGCGCCGAACACCGGGTCGGCGTCGACCTTGCCGCGCGGCAGGACCACGGTCACCCCGGTGCGCACCGGCCCTTGTCCGGGGACCAGCTTGCCGTGGCCGGAGATCAGGGTGGTGTGGCCGACCTCGACCCCAGCGACGTCGGTGATGGCGTCCAGCGACCCGGGCGTGCCGCCGATCGGCAAGGCCAGCTCGTTCTCGCGCGGGCCGGCCTGGGCCGAGGATGCGACGAGCAGGGCCGTGAGGATTGGCGCGAGGAGGCGCGCGAGCGCGTGGATCGGCATGTGTCTGTCCCCTGATTGTCCGGGGACGATAGGCCGGGAAGGACGCGCGCCGAAAGACCCGCGCGGCGGGCCTAGCTTCGCCCCGCGTCGCGCAGGCGCTTGCGGCGGCCGCCCAGGGCGTCCGGGCGGTTCAGGACCTTGCGGTATTCGTCGCGGCGCTCGTGGATCGAGGCGATGACCAGGCCCATGGGCACGCCGATGTCGACCAGCACGGCTTCCGACAGCTGCAGCGAGGCCTCGATGGTCTCGGGCACGGCGTCGGTGGCGCCCAGCTCGTAGAGGCGGGCGGCGTGGCGGGCGTCGCGGGCCCGGGCGACGATCGTCAGGTCGGGGCGATGGCCGCGCGCGGCAGCCACCACGGCTTCCGCCGCCTCCGGCGAGTCCATGGTCACCACCACCGCCCGGGCGTAGTCCAGGCCGCAGCGCTCCAGCAGCTCGACCCGCGAGGCGTCGCCGAAATAGACGCGGTGGCCGTTGCGGCGGCCCTGCTGGACGAAGCCGGGGTCGCGGTCGATGGCGATCCAGGGCAGCTCGTGGCGGTCCAGCATGTCGCCGACCAGCCGGCCGACCCGGCCGTAGCCCACAACCAGCACCCGGCCCTCGGGCTCCTCGCCCTGGTGCTCGGCGACTTCGGGCGCCTCGCTGACCGGGGCCGCCGCGCGCTTGGCCAGGCGGGCGCCGATCCCCGCCAGCAGCGGGATCAGGAACATGGTCAGGGTGGCGGCCACCAGCACCGCCTGGCCGACCTGGTCGGAGACCACGCTGGCGCCCATGGCGTTGTCCAGGATCACGAAGGCGAACTCGCCGCCGGCCGCCAGGGTCAGGGCGGCCTCGATCGCCGCCCGGCCCGACAGGCCCATCAGCCGGCCCAGCCCCATGACCATCACGCCCTTGACCCCGATCAGCCCGGCGGCGACCGCCAGGACGAAGACCGGCGAGGCGACCAGCAGCGACAGGTCCAGGCGGATGCCCAGCGACACGAAGAACAGGCTGAGCAGCAGGCCCTTGAACGGCTCGATCTTGACCTCGACCTCGTGGCGGTACTCGGTCTCGGCCAGCAGGATGCCGGCCACGAAGGCGCCCAGGGCCATCGACAGGCCCGACAGCGACGCCACCAGCCCCGCCCCGATGATCACCAGCAGGCAGGCGGCCATGAACATCTCTTCGCTCTTGGCCTTGGCGACCGAGCGCATCATCGGCCGCAGGGCCAGGCGGCCGAACAGCACGATCACCCCCAGGCCGACCGCCGCCGGGCCCAGGGCCAGCAGGTCGCGCAGGCTGAACGACCCGTCGCCCCGGCCCAGCACGGCCAGGGTGATCAGGATCGGGGCCACGGCCAGGTCCTGGAACAGCAGCACCGAGAAGGTCGCCCGTCCGCCCTCGGAATGCAGGCGCTTGCGCTCGACAAGCACCGGCACGGCGATGGCGGTGGACGACAGGGTCAGGGCCGCGCCGATGGCCAGGGCGGCGACGGGCTGCTGGCCCAGGGCCATGGCGATGGCGCCCAGGGCCAGCGAGCAGCCGATCATCTGCAGGGCGCCCAGGCCGAAGACCAGCTTGCGCATCAGCCGCAGCCGCTCCCACGACAGCTCCAGCCCGATCATGAACAGCAGGAACACCACCCCGAACTCGGCCAGCTGGGCGATTTCCTGAGGGTTGTCGACGGTGACGTAGTCCAGCCAGGGCAGGGTGCGGGAGAGCGCCCCCAGGCCGAACGGTCCCAGGATCACGCCGGCGATCAGGAAGCCCAGGATGGGGTTCAGCTTCAGCCGCTTGAACAGCGGCGCGACGATGCCCGCCGTGGCCAGGAACAGCACCAGGTCCTTGTAGTCCGCCGGCGACATCGCATGGTTCACGTGGTGGGGCCCCCTCTTGGCAGGTTCCTAGCTGGCGAGTTTCAGCCGCACGCCGGCGCCGGCCCCATCCTCGTGATCATTGTCGGGCGGGATCAGCGCCACGCCGCCCGTCTCGAGCGCGTCGATCAGCAGGCGTTCGGTGCTATGGTGCAGGGCGTGGCGCTCGGTCTCGAAGTCCTTGACCGTGCTGCGCGAGACGCCGGCCCGGTCGGCCAGGTCGCCCTGCGACCAGCCCAGCAGGCCGCGCGCGCCGCGGCACTGGGCCGGCAGGAGGATTTTTGCGTGGGGCATCTGGCGCTCCCGGGCTTAGTCACCCATATTGGTTGAGTACGCCCGAAAATGTTGACCGTCAAGGAGCGCCTTTGCACCACACGTCCCTGATCGCCACCATCGTCGCCGGCCTCGGCCTGGCCTTCGTGTTCGGCGCCATCGCCAACCGCTTCAAGCTGCCCGTGCTGGTCGGCTACCTGGTGGCGGGCGTGGTCGTCGGACCGTTCACCCCCGGCTACGTGGCCGACACCGAGCTGGCGCCGCAGCTGGCCGAGATCGGGGTGATCCTGCTGATGTTCGGCGTGGGACTTCACTTCTCGGTCAAGGACCTGATGGCCGTGCGCAAGATCGCCATTCCCGGCGCGGTCGTGCAGATCCTGGCCGCCACCCTGATGGGCATCGGCCTGGCCCACCTGCTGGGCTGGACCCTGGGGGCGGGGATCGTGTTCGGCCTGGCCCTGTCGGTGGCCTCGACCGTGGTGCTGCTGCGCGCCCTGCAGGAGCGGCGGCTGATCGAGACCGACCGCGGCCGCATCGCCGTGGGCTGGCTGATCGTCGAGGACCTGGCCATGGTGCTGGCCCTGGTGCTGCTGCCGGCCCTGTCGGGGATCCTGGGCGGCGAGGCCCCGCCCCCCGGCCCCGGCGGCGTGCTGGGGGCCTTCGCCATGACCCTGGGCAAGGTCGCCGCCTTCGTGGCCTTCATGCTGATCGTCGGCCGGCGGGTGATCCCGTGGATCCTGCACCGCATCGCCCACACCGGCTCGCGCGAGCTGTTCCGGCTGGCCGTATTGGCCATCGCCCTGGGCGTGGCGTTCGGCTCGGCGGCGCTGTTCGGCGTGTCGTTCGCCCTGGGGGCCTTCTTCGCCGGCATGATCATGGCCGAGAGCGAGCTCAGCCAACAGGCCGCCAACGAGACCCTGCCGCTGCGCGACGCCTTCGCCGTGCTGTTCTTCGTGTCGATCGGCATGCTGTTCAACTGGTCGGTGGTGCTGCGCGAGCCCCTGGCCGTGTTGGCCACCCTGGCGATCATCGTGATCGGCAAGTCGGTGGCGGCCTATCTGATCGTCGTCGCCTTCAAGCGCCCCACGAGCGTGGCCCTGACCATCTCGGCGAGTCTCGCCCAGATCGGCGAGTTCTCGTTCATCCTGGCGGGGCTGGGCGTGTCGCTGAAGCTGCTGCCCAAGGAGGGCCAGGACCTGATCCTGGCCGGGGCCATCCTGTCGATCCTGCTGAACCCCCTGCTGTTCGCCATCCTCGACAAGGTGCTGGTCAAGCTGGAGAAGCGCGCCGGAACGGTCGCGCCCGCCGTCGCGGCCCAGCCGCACGGCGTGCTGGTGGGCTACGGCCGCGTCGGCAAGGCCGTGGCCGAGGGGCTGAAGGGCCGCATGCCGCTGGTGGTGATCGAGGACGAGGGCGAGCGGGCCGACGAGCTGCGGGCCGGCGGCTTCGAGGTGATCCAGGGCAACGCCGTGCGCCCGGAGGTGCTGCTGCAGGCGGGCCTGGCCGAGGCCACCCACCTGTTCGTCGCCGTGCCCAGTCCGTTCGAGGCCGCCCGGATCATCGAACAGGCCCGCGCCGCCAGCCCGGCGGTCAAGATCATCGCCCGCGCCTATACCGACAACGACGTCGACCTGCTGACCCAGATGGGCGCCACCCACGCCCTGATCGGCGAACAGGAGATCGCGCGCGGCATGCTGGCCCTGGCCCCGAGGAAGGCCCCGCCGCCGGCTTCGGTGCACTAGGATCGGGGACATGCCCTTGGGCGTGTCCCCACCTCAAGCTCCGCGCCCAGAATTGGGGACACGCACGTGTGCATGTCCCCGGCCGGCGTCACGCCGCATTGACCCGCCCTGCGTCCCGGCTTAGGGACGCCTCACCATGAGCCCCCGCCGCGCCCAATCTCGGGACAAGTCCCGGACGACCTGGCCCATCGCCCTGCTGGCGATGCTGGCCCTGCTCGTCCAGGCCCTGATCCCTGCGGCCGCCATGGCCCACGACGCGGCCGGCCAGTCGGTGATGATCTGCACCGCCGACGGAGCCAAGGTCGAACAGGTCAGCGGCGACGTGATCGGCAAGAAGGATCCGAAAGGGTTCGCCGGCCTGCCCTGCGCCCAGTGCCTGGCCGTGGCCCTGGCCACCACCACCGCGCCCGACGTCGCCGTCGCGCCGGTGCTCTACGGCGTCCACGTCGCGCCCGCCCCCGTCGCCGCCCTGACCGGCGTCGCCCTGGCCCGCGCGCCCCCGCGTCCGCCCGGACAGGGTCCGCCCACCGCCTGATCGCCTGACCTTCGTTGCGCGCGTCCACGGCCGAACGCCGACGACGCGCGTCGTCACGCCTTCAGACCTCGGGACACCCCCATGCCGCCCTCCTTCCGCCTGGCCCTGCTGGCCGGCGCCGCCCTCTGCTCCCCCCTGGGCCTCCCCGCGCTCGCCCACGCGACCGAAAGCGACGCCGACCAGCGCACCGCCGTCGACTCCGTCATCGTCACCGCCCGCGCCAATCCCGAGGACCCGCCCGTCGTGGCCGCCGCCCGCCGGCGCCTGTCGGAGACCCCCGGCGGGGTGTCGGTGATCTCGCAGGAGGCCTTCATCGAGCGCCAGGCCCTGGCCCTGGACGACATGCTGCGCGACGCCCCCGGCGTCTACGCCCAGCGCAAGTGGGGCGGCGACGTGCGGATCTCGATCCGCGGCTCGGGCATCGGCAACGCCAGCCACAACCGCGGCCTCTTGCTGGCCCAGGACGGCGTGCCGCTGAACGAGGCCGACGGCTACGGCGACAGCCAGATCGCCGACCCGCTGAACACCCGCTATGTCGAGGTCTATCGCGGCGGCAACGCCCTGCGCTTCGGCGGCGCCCTGCTGGGCGGGGCGATCAACATGGTCACGCCCACGGGCCGCGACGCCGGGTTCGAGAACCAGATCCGGATCGACGGCGGCTCGTTCGGCCTGCTGCGCGAGCGCGTCGCCCTGGCCCGCCAGTCGGGCGACTGGGACGTCTACGCCGCCGCCACCAACCAGACCGCCCAGGGCTGGCGCTCGCAGAGCCAGCAGAACATCCAGTTCGGGTCGCTGAACGTCGGCCGGTCGTTCGGCCAGGACCGCGAGGTCCGCTTCATCGTCAACGGCTCGAACATCAACCAGGAGATCCCCGGCGCCCTGACCCTGGCCCAGTTCCAGGCCGATCCCCACCAGACCGCCGTCGCCAACGCCAACGGCGACCAGGGCCGCAACCAGCGCGGCCTGCGCGGCTCGCTGCGCACCACCTGGCGGCTTTCCGACCAGCTGGTCTTCCAGGGCGCGGTCTATGCGGTGTGGAAGGACCTGGACCACCCGATCTTCCAGGTCATCGACCAGCAGAGCCGGAACTACGGCGCCTTCGGCCGGTTCGACTGGGACGGCGAGCTGGGCGGCAGGAAGGCCGACGCCTTCTTCGGCGCCTGGTACCGGACCGGCGACATGGACTCCAACTTCTACGTCAATGTCCGCGGCGCCCGCGGCGCGCCGACCTCGCGCACGCAGCAGAACGCCGACGCGGTCGACGTGTTCGGCGAGGGCCGGCTGTTCATGACCGACCACCTGGCCGTAGTGGCCGGCGCGACCTGGGGCCAGGCGGGCCGCGACTACACCAGCTTCGCCGTGCCGGGCGTCCCGACCACCTTCAACCTGCACGCCGAGAAGACCTACGACTGGATCTCGCCCCGCCTCGGCCTGCTGTGGCAGGACGAGGCCGGCGACCAGGTCTTCGCCAACCTCACCCGCTCGGTCGAGCCGCCGAACCTGGGCTCGATGTCGCCCACCAACACCGGCTTCGCCCCGGTGCGGGCCCAGGACGCCTGGACCGGCGAGATCGGCGCGCGCGGCCACAGGGGCCCGTTCACCTACGACGTCACCGCCTACCGCGCGAACCTGAAGAAGGAGATGCTGCAGTACACGGTCAATGCGTCGATCCCGGCCTCGACCTTCAACGCCGACAGGACGATCCACCAGGGGATCGAGGCGGCCCTGGACTGGGCCGTGGCCCCGCGCTGGCGCCTGCGCCAGACCTGGACCTGGTCGGACTTCCGCTTCGACGGCGACGCCCAGTACGGCGACAACCGCCTGCCGATCGTGCCCGAGAACTTCTATCGCTCGGAGGTCCGCTACGACGACCCGCGCGGCTGGTTCGTGGCCCCCTCGGTCGAGTGGTCGGCCACCGACCAGTGGATCGACTACGCCAACACCAAAAAGGCGCCGGGCTACGCGATCCTGAACCTGAACGCCGGCTGGAAGGTTACGCGTTCGGTGTCGCTGTTCCTCGACGCGCGGAACCTGGCCGACAAGGCCTATGTGTCCAACACCCAGGCCGCCCTGACCTGGACCGCCGCGACCGCCACCCTGTGGCCGGGCGACGCCCGGTCGGTGTTCGGCGGCGTCACCGTGAACTTCTGAGGGAGGACGCCATGAAAGCTCCGATCATCGCCCTGCTGGCCCTGGCGGCTGTCGCAGCCGCCCCCTCGCTCGCCCTGGCCCACGTCGTGGCCGCGCCGGGCGAGGCCAAGGCCGGGTCCTATTCCGCCATCGCCTTCCGCGTGGGCCATGCCTGCGCGGCCGGCGACGCCACGCTGAAGCTGCGGGTCGAGGTGCCCGACGGCGTGGCCTCGGCCCGGCCCCAGCCCAAGCCGGGCTGGACCATCGCCATCGAGAAGGACGGCGAGCGGACCACCGCCGTCACCTGGACCGGCCGCCTGCCCGACGACCAGTTCGACGACTTCGCCCTGCTGATGAAGCTGCCCGCCCCAAAGGCCGGCGAGCCCGGCTCGCTGGTCTTCCCGACCATCCAGACCTGCGAGAAGGGCGAGAGCCAGTGGACCGAGATCCCCGATCCGCAGCGCCCCGGCGAGAAGCTGACCCGCCCGGCCCCGACCGTGCGCCTGACCCCCGCCGCCACCGACCAAGCGCCCGCCATGCCCGACATGCCGGGCATGAAGCACTAGTGCAGAGTAGAACCATGAACCGTTTCGCCCTCGCGGCCGTCGCCGCCCTCACCCTCTCCGCCCCCGCTTTCGCCGGCGACTACCGCGCCGGCGGGATCGAGGTCCGCCGCCCGTGGACCCGCCCCGCCCAGGCCGGCATGAACGGCGTCGGCTACCTGACCGTGGCCAATGTCGGCGCCAAGCCGGTCAAGCTGGTGGCGGTCGAGACCCCCGCCGCCCGCTCGGCCACCATCCACCAGTCCAGCATGACGGGCGGCGTCTCCTCGATGCGGGCGCTCACCGGCGGCCTGACCATCGCCCCCGGCGCCAAGGTCGAGTTCGCCCCCGGCGGCTATCACCTGATGCTGATGGGCCTGAAGAGCGCCCAGGCCTTGGGCGGCAAGACGCCCCTGACCCTGGTGTTCGACGACGGCCGCAAGATGCGCATCGACCTCTCGGTGGAAGCCGGCCCGCCCAAGGCCGACCCGATGGCCGGGATGCATATGGATCACCACTGAGGGCGAAAGCCGCACTGACGGGGACATGCCCTCGCGGCGTGTCCCCAAGACCAGGCTCGGTGCGAAATTTGGGGACACGCCGCAAGGGCATGTCCCCGGCCGCGAGTGCACCTCGCCGCCGATGACTTCCGCGCACTAGAAGCCGGTACCGGCCAGCTCCTCCACCTTCCCGCCGCCGCGGCGGGCGTAGCAAACCACGTAGTTCCCGGCTTCATCGGGCCGAAACGAGCGAAATTCGACGCAGGTTCGATCCGAGAGCCGCATGACGACGGGAAGGGTCCGGCGCTGGCTCCAATTTCCGCCAAACGCGATCGTCGCGTCCCTGCGGGCTCGCTCAACGAGAGGCGCGTCGGCGGGACGGACCAAACTCGGCGTGGCGAGGACATACCCCGCCGTCGCGGAAACGGCTGCGACGAACAGGCCTAGGGATCCGGCCAGCAGCAGCGCTCTAATATTCGGCATATCCAAAGCGTGGCGCATCAGGGGAAGCTCCGCAACGGCGCGAACTGACCTTGGGCGCCGGAATCCAGCTCCCCGTCCAAACATGACAAAAATGTAAGGGACGAAACGCCCTGGAATGGCCAAGTTGCGATCCACTTCTTCCAGTGGAACGAACTTTCATGAAACGAGTCTGGTTCGCAGCCGCCGCCGTGGCCGCGCTGTCCCTGTCGGCCTTCGGGGCGCAAGCCCGCGAGGATCACGACCACGCCTGCATCGACGACGCCTGCACCCTGCAGTCGCTGTTCGTCGCCGCCGACACCCCGGCCGCCGGCCCCGCGACGATGTCGCTGGAGTCGCCGCGCTACGGAACGTGGGGCTTCGACGCCTCGGGCATGGACCGTTCGGTCAAGCCGGGCGACGACTTCTACAAGTACGCCAACGGGACCTGGGACGCGACCACCGTCATCCCCAGCGACCGCACCCGCTACGGCAATTTCGACAAGCTGGCCGAGCTGTCGGAAGCCCGCACCAAGGCGATCATCACCGAGGCCGCCTCGGCCAAGACCCCCGACGCCGACACGGTCAAGATCGGCGCCGCCTACACCGCCTTCATGGACGAGGCCCTGGCCGAGAAGCTGGACGCCAAGCCGATCGCCCCGGAACTGGCCGACATCAAGAAGGTCGGGACCAAGGACGACTTCACCGCCCTGATGGGCCGCAGCGCCACGACCGGCTTCTCGACGATCCTGGGCCTGGGCATCAGCGCCGACGCCAAGAACCCGACCCGCTACGCCGTCTACGCCACGACCGGCGGCCTCAGCCTGCCCGACCGCGACTACTATCTCGACGCCAAGTTCGCCGAGAAGAAGACCGCCTACGAGGCCTATGTCGCCCAGATGCTGACCCTGATCGGCTGGGACAAGCCGGCCGAGAACGCCAAGGCCGTCGTCGCCTTCGAGACCCAGCTGGCCGAGGCCTCGTGGACCCGCGCCGAGCGCCGCGACCGCGACAAGACCTACAACCCCATGACCCCGGCCGAGCTGCAGGCCCTGACCCCGGGCTTCGCCTGGAACCGCTACCTGGTCGGGACCGAGCTGCCCAAGATCGACCGCGTGGTGGTGACCACCAACACCGCCTTCCCGAAGTTCGCCAAGGTCTATGCCGACACCCCGCTGGACACCCTGAAGGCCTGGCAGGCGTTCAAGGTCGCCGACGGCGCCGCGCCGCTGCTGTCCAAGCGCTTCGTCGACGCCAGCTTCGCGTTCCGCAACAAGACCCTGGCCGGCCAGCCCGAGCAGAAGCCGCGCTGGAAGCGCGCCGTCGCCTCGGTGAACGGCGAGCTGGGCGAGGCGGTCGGCCGCGTCTACGTGGCCCGCTACTTCCCGCCGGAATCCAAGGCCAAGATGGTCGACCTGGTCGGCAACATCCGCGCCGTCCTGAAGGCCCGCCTGGAAACGCTGGACTGGATGTCGCCCGAGACCAAGGCTCAGGCCGAGGACAAGCTGGCCAACTTCACCGTGAAGATCGGCTACCCCGACAAGTGGCGCGACTATTCCAAGCTGGTGATCAAGTCCGACGACGTCTACGGCAACGCCCTGCGCGCCGGCGCCTTCGAGTGGCGCCATGACGTCGAGCGCCTGAACGGCCCGGTCGACAAGAGCGAGTGGGGCATGACCCCGCAGACGGTCAACGCCTACTACAACTCGGTCAACAACGAGATCGTGTTCCCGGCCGCCATCCTGCAGGCCCCGTTCTTCCATCCGGATGCCGACCCGGCCGTCAACTACGGCGGCATCGGCGGGGTGATCGGCCACGAGATCAGCCACGGCTTCGACGACCAGGGCCGCAAGTCGGACGGCAAGGGCGTGCTGCGCGACTGGTGGACCGCCGAGGACGCCGCCAAGTTCAAGACCCAGGCCGACAAGCTGGGCGCCCAGTACGGCGCGTTCGAGCCCCTGCCCGGCGCCAAGGTCAACGGCGCCCTGACCATGGGCGAGAACATCGGCGACATGGGCGGCCTGGCCTTCGCCCTGCAGGCCTATCACGCCTCGCTGGGCGGCAAGCCGGCCCCGGTGATCGACGGCTTCACGGGCGACCAGCGCGTCTATCTGGGCTGGGCCCAGGTCTGGCGCGCCAAGATCCGCGACGACGCGCTGCGCCAGCAGGTGGTCAGCGACCCGCACTCGCCGGCCTATTACCGCGTCAACGGCACCATCCGGAACCAAGACGGCTGGTACGGCGCCTTCGACGTCAAGCCGGGCGACAAGCTGTACGTCGCACCGGAGGACCGGGTCCGGATCTGGTAGCACGGACCKGGGACACGCCCTCGCGGCGTGTCCCCAACCGCGCCACAGACTTGGGGACACGCGCAAGCGCATGTCCCCCGGGAACGCAAAAACGGCGGCCCGCCATGCGGAGCCGCCGTTTTTATCGTCTGCGTCAAAAACCGAAACCAGGGCCCAGAAACACCAAACCCGTCGCGGGGGATAATCGCGACGGGTCCAGCTATTTCTCGATCATTCGATCTAGGTGGGCGTTTCCTCCCCGAAACGCCGAAGGAAGGGAGCTCTCTTTGGGCTCGTTTCTTCCTTGCAAGGGTTAGAAACGGCAAATCCGAGATGGTGTCAACGGCAACGATCCGGATTCCGTAAGGGGAAACGAAAATTTTTGACACAAAACCGTTAKATTGGACTGGCGGGTCAAACTTATCGTCGTTCTCCCACGATATTTTTGACAAGTCAGTCAAAACTTACCGATTCAGCTTCTCCCGAAGCTTGACCAGCACGGCCGAGCGCGACTCGAAGACATAGTCGGGACGCGAGACGGTGACCGGCTCGACTCCGGCCGCGCCCAGGGCGGCGGCGGCGTCGAAAAGGTCGGCGGCGGCCAGCAGGGCGCCGTTGGCCCGCCGGGCGCCCTGGCCGACGAACGGGGCCACGGCCGCCTGGCCCGCCGCGTCCTGCTCGGCCGGCCACACCAGGGTGGCCATGTTCCGCGCCCGGCCCTTGGCCTCGACCACCGACAGCAGGCGGGCCAGCGAGTCCAGCTGCCCGGCCGTCCACGGCGTGATCAGCGAGGCGGTCAGCTGGGCCTGGCTCTTGAGGATCACCCCGTCGCTCAGCACCTTCAGGCCGTTGGCCGCCAGGGTCGCCCCCGTGGTGGTGATGTCGACCACCAGCTCGGCCGCCCCGGCCGCCGGGGCCCCCTCGGTGGCCCCGCTGCTCTCGACGATCCGGTAGTCGGCCACGCCGTGGCGGGCGAAGAAGGCCCGGGTCTGGGTGACGTACTTGGTGGCCACACGGAGACGCCGGCCCGTCTTCGCAAGGTGCGCGTGACCCACCTCGTCGATGTCGGCCATGGTGTCGACGTCCAGCCAGCTCTTGGGGGCGGTCACCACCAGGTCGGCGCGGCCGAAGCCCAGGGCCCGCAGCAGCATGACCCGGGCGTCCATGTCGTCGCCGCGCTCGCGCAGCAGGTCCTCGCCGGTGACGCCCAGGTGCAGCTCGCCGCTGTCCAGGCCCGCGGCGATGTCGCCGGCCGACAGCAGGCGCACCGACACGCCCGGCAGGCCCGACAGCTCGGCCGAATAGCCGCGCGAGCCGCCCGACATCTCCAGCCGGAAGCCGCACTCGGCCAGCCAGGCCTCGACCTGCTCCTTCAGGCGGCCTTTTGACGGAATGGCGAAGATCATCTGCCCATTCACTGGAGTACTCATTCGCCGCCCCCCGCATAGGCTCGCGCCGGGCGCACCATGCAGCCCACGGCGCCGGTCTTGGTTTCCGCGCCCAGCCGGTTGGGCAGGCCGTCGTAGCGGCMGCCGGCGGCCACCGGGCGTTCCTCGTCCAGGGCCGCGCTGCGCACCTCGAACAGGAAGCCGTCGTAATAGCCGAAGGCCCGGCCGAAGGCGGCGGCCAGGGTCATGCCGTCCTCGGGCACGCCGCGCGCGACCAGGCCCGCCAGGCGCTTGCGCCAGCCGTCCAGGGCCGCGTCCAGCGCCCCGCGCTCGCGCCCGCCCAGGGCCGAGATGGCGTCCAGGGCCGCGCCCGGACGGTCGCCGACCGCCAGGAAGGCCCGCACGGCCTCGGCCTCGCCGGCCGACAGCGACCCGGCCTTGGCGGCCTGAGCCCGCTCGACCAGGCGGTGGGCGATCTCGGCGGGACGGCGGCCGCCCACCGGCTCGATGCCGGCGAGGCTCCACAGCTCCTGCAGCACCGCCGAGGCCTCGGCCTCCGGCAGGCCCGCCAGCAGCGCCGCGATGCGGCTTCCCTCTTCGCCCATTGCTTGTCCGAGGGCCGACGATCCGCCTTCGAGCTCGATCCTCAGCTGGCGCGGCTTGGTGAAGGCCCGCTTCAGCCGCGCGCCCAGGGGCGGGGTCAGGCCCAGGCTGTCGACGAAGGCCCCGAACAGGCTGACGTCGCCCAGCAGCAGGGTCAGGTCCGAGCGTCCTCCGGCCACGGACGACGCCCAGGCCAGGGCGGCGATCTCGGCGTCGGCGGCCACGGGATCGCCGGCCTCGAAGGCCTCGATCCCGATCTGCAGGAACTCCTCGGCCCGGTCGCTGCCGCGCGGCGCGACGCGGAACGCCTTGCCTTCGTAGAAGTAGCGGCCCGCGCCCTCACCCGCAGCGAGGTGCTGGCGCGCCACGGCCACGGTGAAGTCCGGCCGCAGGCAGGCCTCCTCGCCCGCGTCGCCCGAGACGACGAACAGCCGCGAGCGCATGGCCTCGCCGGCCAGGTCCAGCAGCAGGCCCAGCGGCTGCAGCACCGGCGCGTCGGTCGGCGTGGCGCCGGCGGCCAGGAACGGAGCGCGGATGGCGTCGAGCGCCTCCGCCGGGATGGAACGCTCGAGCCTCATGCCTTAGCCCCCGATGATCTTGCGGACCGCCGCGACCAGCTCGCCGCGCGGGATGGTCTGCTGGCCCGGCCGCTCGGCCTTCCAGGCGGCGTTGTCGGCCACGCCCGAGGCCAGCTCGCGGCCCAGGTCCAGGTCCTTGATGGTGACCGTGCCGGCCGCGATCTCGTCGCCGCCCAGCATGATCGCCGCCGGCGACAGCCGCCGGTCGGCGTATTTCATCTGCGGCCGCATGCCCGAGGTCCCGAGATACACCTCGGCCGGGATCCCCGCCGCGCGCAGCTCGCCGGCCACGGCGAAATATTCGCCCATGTGGGCCTGGTCGAAGGCGATGATCACCACCGGGCCCCGCGCCGCGCCGCCGGGCTCGCGCCCCGCCGCCCGCAGCGCCGCCGCCAGGCGCGAGACGCCGAACGAGAAGCCCGTGGCCGGGGTCTGCTGGCCGGTGAACCGCGCCACCAGGTCGTCATAGCGCCCGCCGCMGCCGATCGAGCCGAAGCTGACCTTGTTGCCCTTGTCGTCCGTGGTCGACAGCAGCAGCTCGGCCTCGAACACCGCGCCCGTATAGTATTCGAGCCCACKGACGATCGAAGGCTCAAAAAGAGCCTGGTCGTCGGCCACGCCCAGGCTCTTCAGGGCCGCGTCGATCTTGGCCAGCTCGTCCAGCCCCTCGTCGCCCTCGGCCGAACCGCCGATGACGTTGGCGATCTTCGCCAGCGTGTCCGAGCGCCCGCCGCTCCCCGCCTGGACGAAGTCCAGCACCGAGTCGACCGCCTTGCCCACCAGGCCCGCGCCCTTGGTGAAGGCGCCGCTCTCGTCCAGCCGGCCCTCGCCCAGCAGCAGGCGCACGCCCTCCACGCCCAGGCGGTCCAGCTTGTCGACCGCGCGCAGCACGGCCAGCTTCTGGCCGTTGGTCTCGACCCCGGCCGCGGTCAGCAGGCCGTTCAGCAGCTTGCGGTTGTTGATCTTCAGCACCGCCCCGCCGCGCGGCAGGCCGGCGGCCTGCAGGCCCTCGACCGCCATGGCGATGATCTCGGCGTCGGCCTCGGGACGGGCCGAGCCGACGGTGTCGGCGTCGCACTGGATGAACTCGCGGAACCGCCCGGGACCCGGCTTCTCGTTGCGCCACACCGGCCCGAAGGCGTAGCGGCGGAACGGCTTGGGCAGGGTCTCCCAGTTCTGGGCGGCGAACCGGGCCAGGGGCGCGGTCAGGTCGTAGCGCAGCGCCATCCACTGGTCGTCATCGTCCTGCAACGCAAATACGCCCTCGTTGGGACGGTCGCTGTCGGGCAGGAACTTGCCCAGGGCGTCGGCGTATTCGAACGCCCCGGTGTCCAGCGCCTCGAAGCCGTAGCGCTCGTAGACGGCCGACACCGCCTCCAGGATCGCCCGCTCGGCCCGCAGGTCGCGGGCGCGCTTGTCGGCGAAGCCGCGCGGATTGCGGGCCTCGGGACGGAAGGTGTTGTCGCTGGTCTCGTCGGTCTTATCGGTCATGGCGCGCGTCGGATCCTTAGAACTTCAAGGTCTCGACGGATGGCGCTCGTGCTCAAGCCCCATCCGCCTTGGGCGGGGCTCGGGCTGGGCGGTCGCTTTAGAGCGAACGGACCCGGCCGATCCCGCGAGGCGAGGTCGGATGGTGGTGGTGGCCGTGATGGTGCGGCGTGCGGGTCATTGCGGTGGGGCTTGTAGCGGATAGGGCGAGGCGGGGGAAGGGGGGCGGCTTGACGCCTCCGGCTTTCGCAGCAATGTTCTCTTTATGTTCCATAACGACCCGCCCATGTGGGCGGGTGTCAGGTCAATGCCCGCTCCCAACCATATAGCGCGCGCCTCGAGCGCCTTGACTTGGGATCGCTCATCCCTCCAGAAGTTTCGCCGTGGGCGAGGAATTCCAACAGCGATGACACTGGATATTCGTGGGAGCCTGAAAAACACCAAGATCAGCGCGAACCGATATGTCGTCTTCGAGGAGATGATATCGAACTCGATCGACGCCTTCCTAATAAGGCAAGACGAGTCGCCGTCAGAGATTGGCCTTCGAATCAAGATCGCGGTTAGCCTGATCACGACGGATCTGTTGGGGGAGGAGCTCGATGTGGCTGTCTCCTGCACTGACAATGGTTGCGGTCTCGGCGAAAAGCAGATCGACGCTTTCCTGACCAAAGACACTTCCTACAAGGACGACCTCGCGATCGCCGGCATCGGCAAGTGCAAGGGCGCTGGGCGGATTCAGTACTTTCACCACTTCGCCCGGGTCGGTCTCGCCAGCACCTACCGGAACGCATCAGGCGTCGAGAGCCGACGGCTGGCTCCCACCGAAGGCGCAAAAAAGCTTGAGCTTACGGACTTCACAATCAGCGCTGGGAACGAGGCCGATATAGGAACAACGATCAGCCTTGACCGGCTAAAGCCTCAGACTCGGGCCAACCTCTTCCGCCTCGAGCCCCTCAGCGAGGTCTTTTCCGCCGCCAATCTGCGGCGGCATGTGCTGATTGCATTCCTGCAAAGGCTGGTCAGTCTCCGCGCGAGACTCGGCGATTTTATCATCATCTTCGAGACGACAAATCCCGATGGCCGGATCGATACCGAAACTCTGAAGGCAGAGGATTTGCCGGAACCGGCTTCGGTGCGCCCGGTGGATGTTGCTGAGCGAGAGCCCAGGACCGGCGATCCGCTAGGAAAGAACCAGCGGTTCACCCTGACCCACTACAAGCTTGACGCTAGGGAGCTCGACCTGCGCCGCAATGCGATCGCACTTTGCGCCAAGTCCTCACCCGCGCAAGACATCACAGCTCGCTATCTACGCACTGGCGCTGAGATGAACAATCCAGTCGCTGGTCACTACCATCTCGTCCTCATCGAAGGAGAAATGCTAGATCGCCGGGTCAACGAGCAGCGGGATGGCTTCTGGGGTATTCCTGAAACGATACCGACTGGAGAATTGTTCGCCGACGAGACCGTCTCGTTCGAGGCCCTTTATGAGCAGATCGATCCCATCATATATGAACTGGTGACGCCAGTTTCCTGGAATAAAGAGGCCGTTATCCAGGACGTCCAGAACATGTTCGGCGTCATCCCGCAGATGCTGCAGGACACCGAAACCCGGGTGAATTACGGGGACACCGCCAAATCCGTCGTTGAGCGTGTGCTTAAGAAGTATCAGGATCGAATTATCAATGAGACTGCTGAGATTTTCGACCTGAAGCAGGAAATTTTGAAGGCAGAGCCACACACGGCAGATTATCGCGATAAAATACACGAACTGTCCTGGCGATACACCGCGTCACTCAAGAACTTCGATATGGCCAACCTCTCCCAACTAGTGGTGCGGCGGGCAGCGATCGTTGAGATACTAGCCTTGGCCTGCGGCCGACAACTCGAGGTTCAGACCGCTGAAGTCGGCCGAGCCCGCAATGAGGAGATCATCCATAGCATCTTCTTCCCGATGCGGAAGGACAGTACCGAGGCCAAGGATCACGATATCTGGCTGCTAAGTGAAGAATATCAATACTACGACTACATCGCATCTGATAAGCCGCTGTCCCGCATCCGCTGGGATGGCGATGGCCTGCTATTCGACAGCGGCGTAGACGACGAGCTTGCGAAAATTCTGGACCGCAGGACGGCCGACCATAAGGGCCGGCGCCCAGACATCGCCATCTTCAGCAAAGAAGGCTCCGCCATCATCGTGGAGTTTAAGGCTCCTGGCGTCAGCATGGACGAACATATTGGCGACCTGTCCGAATATGCTCATCTGCTCGCCGCAAAGTCCAAAGGTCGGCTTCGGAAATTCTATGGCTATCTGATTGGAGACACGATCAATCCCCTGCGCATGGCCGGATGGACACGCTTCGCGACGGGGAAGGGTTATTTCCGATCCGACCCTCTTCCCGACCCGGAGCATGGTCGCAACCTCGGCGAACTCTACGCCGAGATTCTGTTCTTCGAGGACGTAGTCGATCGCGCTCGAAAGCGAATTGGCGTCTACAAAGATAGGCTCAAGATCGAATTGAGCTAGGGAATCTTTCAGACAAATACTGAAGCAATATAGGCTTCTATCCAATGTTCGACTCTGGCGGCTCCACGCTGCCGATCGGCGAGGTTCCTCGATCTAGAGCAATCGGAACATCCGCGCGTAGCACCTCACATCTCACGGCGAGACGATCGCAGGACGGGACGGGTTGCTCAAGGACCGCCCTCCGGGCGGCCGCCCCGCGGCGCGCAGCGCCGTCCTTGACCAACCCGTCCCGTCCTGCACGCTGCAGCCTCCAAGAGATGTAAGGTTCGGCCCGACCTGGGGAGGTCGGGCGCGGCAGGGGGTTTCCTTTTAATCACCGTCATCCCGGGCCTTGTGCCCGGGACCCCTGGTTCAGCTCGCAAGTGAAGCGCATTGGCGCGCTGGCGCGCCACCCCTCCGCACTTGCGGCGGACAGAGGGGTTCCGGGCACAAGGCCCGGAATGACGGTTGAAAGGTGGGTGATGAAGGGCGGGCGATGGGGACAGACCTGCGTCCATCCTTGGGTGATCCACCACAAACCCCAACCCAATCAACGCCCTAGAAAATCTCGACCCAAATCGATCCTCGGCGTTCAGGCCGCCCGCATACTAACCCTCGCCCCACCACCGGGGAGGCCGTCCAGCTGGCGACCTGGCGGGTGGCGGGGGCGGTCGAGCGGGTAGCGGTCGTCGGGGTCCTTCGGGGCGCCTTCGCGGCGGTCCCGGGCAGGTTCTCCTCAGGAGACGAAGCCCGGGCGGCGGAGGATCGGCGGGCGCGGCAGGCGCGGGCTGAAATCGCCCGCGTGGTCCGGACGGGTTCGTCACCCTCCGCCCGCCGGGGGCCTCTCTCGGGAGCGGGTTAAAACCCCGCACCTCGAAGGCTCACCGGATAACGGCCGCGCGGAGCGTCCAGACCCTGTCGAAACGGTACACTCCAACACTAATCACCGGGCACGGCCCGGACGCTCCGCCGCCTCCCCACCCGCCGGGTTTCCCGGTCGGGGACATGCGCTCGCGCGTGTCCCAGCAGACGCAGTGCGCGATTTGGGGACACGCCCAAGGGCATGTCCCCGGCCGGGCGCGCCCGCCCCAACCCAGTCCAGCCCTTCACGGAGACTTCCATGACCAAGTACACACCGCCCGCCAACGATGACCTGGCCGCCTTCCGGGCGGAAAGCGACTTCGACAGCCTCACCGACGCGGAGATCGAGGCCCGGATCGAGGCCGGCCGAAAGGCGCTGGGGCGGGAAATCCAGCTGAGGATCCTGCACCTCCACGAGCGCGCGCGGTCGCGGCCGCCGGCCCAGGCGGCGAGCAAGCCGGGCAAGATCCGTCATTGAGCGCTTTTGGGGACACGCCGCGAGGGCGTGTCCCCGGCCGCGCTTCAGTGTTTCCCAGATCCACTAAAGTCTTAATGACGTCTTTACTGATTTATCCACAGCCGCCTCACAGTCCACGAACATGAACGCCGTGTAATATGACACCGAAGTAACCCACCTTTCCGGCTTGTAACTTGAGATGAATGTCCGGGGTCGGCAGTTATCGCCTCATCTGAGGGGATGACACGATGACCAAGACCATGCTGCTGGCGAGCGCCGCCGCCCTGTTTTTCACCGCCGGCGCGGCTCATGCCGCCCCTGGCGCCGCTGATGCGCCGCAGGCCGCCCAGGCTCCGATCCCGACCGGCCCGACGGCGACGGCGCCGCTGGACGACTCGGCCCAGAAGGGCGTGCTGGTCTTCACCCCCGACTTCTTCGCCGCCCAGCGCCCGAACACCGCCCTGGACATGGTCGAGCGCGTGCCGGGCTTCTCGCCCGACGACGGCGCGGGGACGCGCGGCTTCGAGGGCTCGGTCGGCAACATCCTGATCAACAACAACCGCCCGGCCTCGAAGAACGACCAGGGCACCGACGTGCTGGAGCGCACGCCCGCCAGCCAGGTGGACCGCATCGAGCTGATCCGCGGCGGGGCGCCCGGCATCGACATGCAGGGCTATTCGGTGGTGGTGAACGTGATCCTGAAGACGGCCGCCAGCCGCCAGTCGATCGTCACCTGGAACGCCTATCTGTTCGACGGCGGCCACGACGTCCAGGGCGGCAGCTACCAGTTCACCGCCAAGAACGGCGACCGCAGCTGGAGCGTGCTGCTGAGCGACGGCACCAGCACCAGCGACTCCAACGGCTCGGGCCGCGACATCATCCGCGACGCGACGGGGAAGGTGACGTCCGACCTGCCGTTCGCCAACGACGGCTGGGGCGGCGGCGACTCGATCCGCCTGAACTATGCGGGCCCGGTGGCCGGCGGCAAGCTGGAGGCCACGGCCCAGTACGGCATTCACGACTGGCAGGAGTGGCAGGAGATCGGGGTGACCGGCGGCCCCGACGGCTCGTACAGCGACTATGCCGAGGACACCAAGTCGGGCGAGCTGGGCTTGACCTACATCCGGCCGCTGGCGCCGAAGTGGACGCTGGAGACCCGGCTGATCCACCAGTTCGAGAGCTTCGAGAACGAGGCGACCGGCCGCGAGAGCTCACTGGGCGTGGCCAAGCCGGAGGCGCGGTTCACGTCCGAGGGCGACTCGTCGGAATCGATCCTGCGGGCCCTGGTCCGCCACGAGCGCAGCGCCGCGATCACGATCGAGGCCGGCGGCGAGGTGGCCTACAACATGCTGGACACCCAGCAGGCCTTCACCCTGGGCGGGACGGCGGTGGACCTGCCCAGCGCCTCGGTCAAGGTGGAGGAGCTGCGCGGCGAGGCCTTCGTCAAGGGGACCTGGCGGGTGAACCCGCGCCTGACCCTGGAGGGCGGGCTGCGGCTGGAGACCTCGACGATCAAGCAGTCGGGCGACGCCTCGGCCAAGGAGAGCTTCTTCTATCCCAAGCCGCGCTTCCAGCTGACCTGGACGCCCAAGGCCAACCACCAGGTAAGGGTCCGCTTCGAGCGCGAGCTGGGCCAGCTGGACTTCGGCGACTTCGTGGCCTCGTCCGACTTCGACGACGGCAACGTGCACGGCGGCAATGTGGACCTCAAGCCCGAGCAGCGCTGGATCTCGGAAGTGACCTTCGAGCGGCGGTTCTGGGGCGAGGGCATCGTCTCGATCGGCTATCGCCACGACGAGATCATCGACGTGATCGACCGCCTGCCGCTGGACGGCGGCCTGTCGGCGACGGGCAATATCGGCAACGGCACGCTGGACCGGCTGTCGGTCAACATCGTGGTGCCGACCGACAAGTGGGGGATCAAGGGCGGGCGGTTCACCTTCAAGAACGACTGGAACGAGACCCACGTCACCGACCCGACCACCCACCAGGACCGGCCGATCTCGGACGTGCGCCCGACCCAGGCCAATATCGGCTTCCAGCAGGACATCACCGCCTGGAAGACCCAGTGGGGGATCAACTGGCTGCCGAAGCTGGGCCTGGAGACCTTCGATCCGGACCAGACCAGCGGCTGGCGCGGGGCGGGCTATCTGGAAGGCTTCGTCGAGTACAAGCCCACCCCGACCCTGTCGCTGCGCGCCCAGCTGAACCTCTGGGACGACTTCGTGATCCGCCGCACGGTCTATGCCGACCGCGCCCCGCCGCGCCCCGTGGCCTTCACCGAGGAGCGCGACATCAATCCCAACACCTTCGTGACGCTGAAGCTGCGCAAGACGTTCTAGGCGCCTGGATTTGATTGGAGCTCCTCATCTCAAGTTGTCATCCCGGCCGTAGCGAAGCGAAGAGCCGGGACCCAGGGGCCGGTGCAGTGCGCCGGCCCCTGGGTCCCGGACAGCCTCTTCGAGGCTTCCGGGATGACAACGGTTTGAGGTTACTGGGGCGGTCCGCCCGGCCCCTGGAAGTCGAAGCCGGCGTCCTTGCGCTTGCCGCCCCCGAAGGTCCAGGCCAGGCTGACGCGCACCATCCGGGCGTCGGGATCGCGGACCACCAGGCTCTTCAGGGCCGGCGTATCGATCACGTCCTTGTTGCGATAGAGGCCCAGCACGTCCTGGACCGTGACCACCAGCGCCAGGCGATCGTCGATCTTGCGACGCCAGCCCAGGTCGATCCCGGTGGAGGACATGCTGTAGCCCTGGGCGGTCAGGCGCTTGCCGTTGATGAAGCCGTTGACCTGCAGCAGGTCCTTGGCCGTGGCCTGCCAGCTGAGGCTGGCCCGGCCCGAGGCGGCGGTCATCGAGCGCTTGTCGGCGAAGCCCAGGTTGKACGCGTCGATCTCGGACCAGAACAGGTTGGAGCTGAGATTGTAGGTCAGGGTCTTGGACAGCTTGCCGTTCAGCACCAGCTCCAGCCCGCCGTTGCGGCCCTGGGCGACATTGGCCTTGGTGGTGACGAAGACGCCGCCGCCGATGTCGGTGACCACGTCGCTCATCACCTTGTCGTTCAGGCGGTAGTACAGGGTGGCCATGGCCAGCAGGGGGGCCTTGCGGTACTGCCAGCCCAGCTCGAACGACTGGGTCTCCTGGGGCTTCAGGTTCGGGTTGCCGATCCGGTAGTTGACCGGGTCCAGCATGAACGGGACGGGGCTCAGGTCGAACGGGCCGGGGCGCTGCAGGCGTTCGCTGTAGCTGGCCGTCAGCTTCTGGCGCTCGCCCAGCGGGTAGGACAGGTGCAGGCTGGGCAGCCAGTCGGCCGTATCGTTCTCGTCCCTGCGGTTGGGCGTGGCCAGGTCCAGCTGGGACTTCTCGTAGCGCAGCCCGGCCAGCACGGTCAGCTCGCCCACCGGCCGCTCGTAGGTGGCGTAGGCCTGGCTCAGGGTCTGCTCGTAGAGGAAGACGCTGGTCAGCAGCGGGTCGGGGACCAGCGCGTCCAGGGTCGCGCCCCGGAAGCCCCGGTTGGTATAGCCGTTGTCATCGAACTGCAGGTCGAACCCCAGCTTCAGCGTCCGCCCCTCGCCCACCGGCCGGACATAGTCGCCCTTCAGGTCGGTCTGGCGGACGTCATAGCCCAGGCGCTGCTGATCGAAGCTGTCGGTGGCCGTCGGCAGGCTGTTGACGGTGTGGCCGGTTCGCACGCGGTTATCGTCGGTGACGTCATAGCTGAGCTTCAAGGTCAGCTCGTGGCCCTCGCCGTCCAGCTTGCGGCGCAGGTTGCCGCTGATCGCGGCGTTGTCCCGCCGCTGGCGGACGGTCAGGTCGCGGTCATAGGCCTGGGTCGGATCGCCGGCGCCGTCCTGCCGATCGGTGTGGGACTGGCTGTCGACGGCCAGGTCGAAGCGCGACAGCCGCGCCTCGCCGCCCAGCCGCAGCCTGTCGGTCAGATCGTAATCGACCGTGCCCTGGCCGGTGACGCTCTCGAAATGGAGCTGGCTCTGGCCCCGGGTCTCGCTGTCCAGGTCGGCCTGCCGGCGATGCTCGTACTCGACCTGGTCGGCCGCGTCGCGGCGATAGCCCAGGTCGCCCGAGGCCGACAGCTTGCCGCCATTGTAGCCGACATTGCCGCTGATCCCGCCGCGACCGCTGTCGCCGGTGGTCAGGCGCAGCCCGCTGGTGCGGCCGACCCCCTTGGCCTTCTTGGTGATCAGGTTGATGACCCCGCCGGTGCCGTCGCCCCGGAACTCGGCCGAGGGATTGGTGCTGACCTCGACCCGGTCGATGCGGTCGGCCGACATCTGCTGCAGCGCCTGGCCGCGCCCCTCGCCCTGGAACAGGCCCGAGGGCTTKCCGTCGATCAGGATGGTCACCGACGAGTCGCCGCGCAGGCTGACATTGCCCTGCAGGTCGACCTCGACCGACGGGATGTTGCGCAAGGCGTCGGCCACCGTGCCGGCCTGGCTGGAGAGGTCGCCGCCGACGCTGTAGCTGCGCCGATCGATCGAGGTGCGGACCTGGGGCGCGTCGGCCTTGACCTCCACGGCGGCGACGCCCGTGGCCGCCTCGGCGGGCTTTGGCGACGCGGACGGCGCGGCGGCGGGCGGAGAGGCGGGAGCCGCCGCCGGAGCGGCTTGAGCGGCGGCGAGCGCCGCCCAGACGAGGCCGATATGCACTTCAGTATCCCCCTTGGAAAGCCGCTGGCGGAGGCGGCGGAATGACTTATGATACAGCTGTACTTTCGATCAGAATACAAATGTACTTTCGGTAATGGAGGCGGTGCGTGCGGATTTCGGGCGCGGAGAGCCAGGTGATGGAAGCGCTGTGGCGATGCGGGCCGCTGACGCCGGACGGCGTGGTGGCGGAGGTGGGCGAGGCCCACGACTGGGCCCCCGGCACGGTCAAGACCCTGATCACCCGCCTGCTGCGCAAGGGCGCCATCGCCGGCTCGCGTGAGGCGGGCGGCTATCTCTATCGCCCGCTGATCACGCGCGACGACTATGTGCAGTCGGAAAGCCAGAGCCTGGTCGATCGGCTGTTCGGCGGCGAGGTGGCTCCGCTGGTCGCCCATTTCGCCCAGCACCAGGCGCTGACGGCCAAGGACGTCCAGCTGCTGAAGGACCTGATCGCGGAGATCGAGGACGATGGCTGACCTGCCGGAGCTCGGAGAAATCCTGCTGCGCGCCAACCTGGCCCTGGCCGTCGCGGTGGCCGGGGTGATGGTCCTGCGCCTGCCCGTCCGGCGGTTGTTCGGCGCGCGGATCGCCTACGGCCTGTGGATCCTGCCGCCGCTGGCCGTCCTGGCCATGCTGGTTCCGGCGCGAGTGGTGACCCTGCGCCTGGCCGCGGCGGCGATGGAAGCCACGGAAACGACGCTTCCCTCGGCGGCGCCGGCGCCCGACGCCCCGCCGTTCGACGCCCTGCCCTGGCTGGTCGCGCTGTGGCTGGCCGGCGTGTCGGCCTGCCTGGCCTGGCAGACCTKGCGGCAGCTGCGGTTCGCCCGCGCGGCCCGGGCCGGACGGGCCGGCCCCGCCGTGGTCGGCCTGCTGCGGCCGCGCGTGGTGACCCCGGCGGACTTCGCCCAGCGCTACACCCCGGCCGAACGCGAGGTGGTCCTGGCCCACGAGCGGGTCCACCTGGAGCGCGGCGACCCGGCGGTCAACGCCGGCCTGGCCCTGCTGACCTGCGTGAACTGGTTCAATCCGGCGGCCCACGCCATGTCGCACTGGCTGAAGATCGACCAGGAGCTGGCCTGCGACGCCCGGGTCGTCGCCGCCCACCCCAGGGCCCGCAAGGCCTACGCCCAGGCCATGCTGAAGACCCAGTTGGCCGCCCGCCCCATACCGTTGGGCTGCCACTGGTCCAGCCATCCGCTGGCCGAGCGCGTGCGGCTGCTGACCCGCCCGGCGCCCAGCCGGGCGCGTCGCCTGATCGGCGCCGGCCTGACCGTGACCCTGGCCCTGACGGCCGCCGTGGGCGCCTGGGCCGCGCGCCCGGCGCGGCTGGCCTTCACCTATGAGACCCCGGCGGCGTCMGCCCCCGAAGGCGCCGTGATCGAGCCCGCGGCCTATTCCCCCTCGGCGCCGCGCGCGCCGTCAGCGCCCGCGCGCCCCGCCAAGCCGCGCGGACCGACAGGGCGGGCCGAAGCCAAGCCCGCCGTCGCCCCCCTGGTCGCGGCCGCCGCGCCCGCTCCCGAGCCGATCCGCCCGCCCGGCCTTCAGCGCCCCGCGCGGATCATCCAGGCGGTGGCCGACCGCTCGCTGGTCCAGCCCGGCTCGGCGGTGCGGGTGGTGGCCAGCGGCCTGGCGCCCGACGGCGTCCCGCTGTGGTCGGATTTCACCGCCTTCGGCTCTCAGCGGCTCTATCGCAAGGGCGCCTACGAGCGGGGCGGCAGCCGCTATTCAGTGTTCACCAGCGTGGTCCAGGAAGGCGAGCGCCTGCGGGTCACGGTCAGCCTGGGCCGCGCCTTCCGGCCGGAACTGACCGGCGCGATCGACCTCGCMCCCGGCCAGACCGGCATCATCCGCATGCCGACCGGCCAGGCCATGGTCGTCACCGCCACCGTCCGCCCCGAGACACCGGAGGAGGTCGAGGAAGGGCGGAGAATGATCGAGCACGGGGATGGCGGCTGGGGGTGAGGGCGGTTTGAATCCCTCTCTCTTTGAGAGAGGGAGGGGCCCGCCGCGAAGCGGTGGGAGGGTGAGAGGTTACACTCTCTCAGGATAGGGCTCCGACGAAAACGGCCAGCCTCGATGGCCCGCGCGAACGCCTCCACGCGATGGAAAATGCTTGGCGGAAAGCTTCGGGATTTGCCGGCAGACGGTGAAACCACTCACCCTCCCACCGCCTGCGGCGGTGGGCCCCTCCCTCTCTCTTAGAGAGAGGGGATCAGCCCCCGCCCTACTTCTTCAGCCGCTGGATCAGCGCCGTCGTCGACGGGTCATGCGCGCCCACGGCCCCGCTCTCCAACTCCGGCAGGATGCGGCCGGCCATCACCTTGCCCAGCTCCACGCCCCACTGGTCGAAGCTGTTGATGCCCCAGATCACGCCTTCGACGAAGGTCTTGTGCTCGTAGAGGGCGATCAGGGCGCCGAAGGCCTGAGGCGTCAGGCGGTCCATCAGCACCAGGGTCGAGGGGCGGTTGCCGGCGAAGGTGCGTTGCGGGGCCAGGGTGGCGATCTCGGCCGTCGACACGCCCTTGGCCTGAAGTTCGGCGACCACGTCCTCCGTGGTGCGGCCCACCATGAAGGCCTCGGCCTGGGCCAGCAGGTTGGACAGCAGCTTCTCGTGCATGCCGGCCGGGCCCTCGTCGGACTTGGCCACGCCGATCAGCTCCATCGGGGTGATGTCCGTGCCCTGGTGCATGCACTGGAAATAGGCGTGCTGGACGTTGGTGCCCTCGTCGCCGAACACCACCGTGGCCGTGCCGCGCTTGACCGGCTTGCCGTCCGGACCGACCGACTTGCCGTTGCTCTCCATCTCCAGCTGCTGGAGGAACGAGGCCAGGCGGCGCAGGCGGTGCGAGTACGGGACGACCGAGCGGGCGCGGCGGTCGAGACCATTGCGGTTGAAGATCTGGGCCAGGGCGATCAGCACCGGGGCGTTGACCTCCAGCGAGGCCGTGCGGAAGTGCTCGTCCATGGCCGCCGCGCCGTCCAGGAAGCCCTGGAACACGTCCCAGCCGCAGGCCACGGCCACCGACAGGCTGACCGAAGACCACAGCGAATAGCGGCCGCCCACCCAGTCCCAGAAGCCGAACACCCGGTCGTCGGCCACGCCGAAGGCGGCGGTCTTGTCCAGGGCGGTGGAGATGGCGGCCAGGTGCTGGTTGGCGCCGGTCTCGCCCAGGGCGGCGGCCAGCCAGGCGCGGGCGGCGCCGGCGTTGGCCAGGGTCTCCTGGGTGGTGAAGGTCTTGGAGACCACGATGACCAGGGTCTCTTCCGGGTCCATGTCGGCCGTGGTCAGGGCGAACTCGGCGCCGTCCACATTGGCCACGAAGCGCAGGTCGATGCTCGGCTTCACCGGCCGCAGGGCGTCCCACAGCAGGCGCGGACCCAGGTCGCTGCCGCCGATGCCGATGTGCAGGATGGCCTTGAACGGCTTGCCGGTGGCGCCCTTGATCGCGCCCGAGCGGACGGCCTCGGCGAAGGCCTTCATCCGGGCGCGGACGGCCTCGACCTCGGCCATGACCGGCGCGCCGCCGGCCTTGACGTCCGCATCGGCCTTGGCGCGCAGGGCGGTGTGCAGGACAGCGCGGCCCTCGGACGAATTGATCGCCTCGCCGCCGAACATCCGGACCCGGGCGCCCTCGACGTCGGCCGCGTGGGCCAGGTCGAGCGCGGCCTCGAGGCCGGCCTCGTCCCAGGCCTGCTTGCTGAGGTCGACGTGCAGGCCGGCGACGTCCAGGGTCAGGGTCTCCAGGCGCCGGGGGTCGGCCTCGAAGAACTCGACGATGCGCTTTTCGCCGGCGGCCTTGGCGGCGGCTTCCAGGCGGGTCCAGGCGGCGTCGAGATCGGCCATGCGACATTCCTTCATGTGGTTTGGTAAATCGGCGTTTACCCGGGCGGGCTTAGCAAACCCCTGCCGCCACGTCATGGCAGACCAATGACGTTTTTTGCGGGAGGTCCTCATGTCGTGTGACGCCGTCGCCTTTTCGGCCATGCTGTTGTTCGCTTCGTTCAGTCCGGACGCACAGGCGAGCGCCGCCCCGGCCGTCGTCCAGCAAGGCCAGCCCCCGGCTTCCGTGGCTGGCGAGCCGCTGTTCGTCGACATCGTCGGCCGGGCCAAGACCCTGAAGGCCCGGACCGAGGCCTATCGCGCCGCCCTGCCCAAGGACCCCGCCGCCGTCGCCGCCGCCCTGAAGGGCTGGGACGCGTTCGGGGTGAAGATCGGCGAGCTGTCGGACCTGGACATGAAGGGCCACGTCACCCTGAAGGAGCGCGGGGCGGTCGACGACCTCAAGTGCATCCTGCGCGGCATCAGCCAGGACCTGCCCGCGAAGCTGAAGGCGGTGACCGAGGCCAAGACCGTCAAGGACCAGGACCTGGCCCTGCGCGACATGGTCTATCTGCTGAACGACAACGTCGAAGTGATCACCGCGCCGCCGCAGCCGGCGGCTTAGGGGCCCCTCAAATCCCGCTCATCCCGGCGAATGCCGGGACCCAGATCCCATGGCGTGGAATCTGACGGGATGGGCTCAGAGCTCAAGGAACCCACCACTCCGCCATTCCATCTGGGTCCCGGCATTCGCCGGGATGAGCGGGCCTAGGGCAAACCTAAGCGTCCCGATACTTCACCGAGCACCCGTACGGCTGGCTGTACGCCACGGCCACCTTGCGCCCCGCCTTCACGTCGTTCAGCGCGGCGGCGACGTAGTTCTTGGCCGTCTTCAGGTCCTCGACCCTGGCGCTGGGCGTATCGTCGATCGCGCCCTCGTAGACGATCTGACCGCCCTGATCGATGACGAACATGTGCGGCGTGGTCTTGGCCTTGTAGGCCGTGGCCACCGTCCCTTGCGGGTCCAGCAGGAGGGTGGTCGGCTTGGCGCCCTTGGCGTTCATCCAGGCCTTGGCGGCCGCCCCGTCCGGGAAGTAGCCCTGCTTGCCCGGCGCCGACGAGGCGATGGTCAACCAGACCACGCCGTCGGCCGTGGCCGCCTGCTGCAGGCCCTGCATGTTGCCGGAGTAGTGCTTGCGGACATAGGGGCAGCCCTCGTTGACCCATTCCAGCACCACGACCTTGCCCCTGAACTCGGCCAGCGAGCGGGTCTTGCCGTCCACGTCGACGGCGGTGAAGGCCGGGGCGGCCTTGGCGTGAGCCAGGGACGGGATCGCCAGCATCAGCGCGGGCAGGCCGGCGGCGACGAGACGACGGGTGATCGGCATGGCGGTTCTCCGGGTTGGAAGCCCTCCGGCGCGGAGGATTCCACAAAACCCCGTTCCGCGAAACACGCGCAGGAACTCCACGGGTCCTGCACGGCTCATCGCCGCACCTTCGCCATCGACGCTTGATAAGGCGAAGCTCGTTGTCCAGAAGACCGTTCATGCCGCCGAAGTCCAAGATCTCCGCCGCCCTCGTCGCCCCAATTGTCTTCCTGGGGGGCCTGACCCTGGCCGCGTGCGCCACCGAGACCAAGACCACGGTCTTCGTGCCGGTCGTGGCCCCGACCCCGCCCAGCTCGCTGACGCCGCAGCCGGTGATGTTGTTCAACCAGACCAAGGACGGCCGCAAGCTGTTCACGCTGGACGCCGAGTTCCCCTATTGCGACGTCGAGACCGGCAAGGTGATCGTGGTGCCGCGCTGGTACGTCACCGACTTCGCCAGCGTGCCCTGGTACGGCCAGGGCTTCGTCGACCCGCAGGGGCCGACGGCGCGGGCGGCCATCGTCCACGACTGGCTCTACACGATCGGCGAGCCGGGCAAGCGGCAGGAGGCCGACGACATCTTCCTGCGGGCGATGCTGAAATACGGCGTGCCGCCGTTCCAGGCCAATGTCGCCTACCAGGCCGTGCGGATCGGCGGCGAGAAGGGCTACGGCCTGCCCACCGACTGGAAGTTCACCGACCCCAAGCGCCAGGACCTGTTCCAGCCCCCGCCGTTCGCCAAGCCGCGCACCGGCGCGGTGCGCATCCTGCCGCGCTGCCAGGGCTTCGGGACGCTGATCCAGTCGGGCTGGCGGGCCTATCCGATCAAGGGTCCGGTGGTGACGCCGCCCCCGCCGGTGGTGGTCACCCGCACGCCGCTGGACCAGGTGAAGGAACGGCTGCCGTTCGGCGGCAAGGGCGACAAGAAGAAGTAGGGCCCTACCCCTTGGCCGCCTTCTCGATGGCCTCGATCACCAGCCCCTCGGTCAGCAGCTGCGGCAGCACCGCCGGCTCGCCGCTTCCCTTCGGATAGACCAGGTACAGCGGCACGCCCGCGCGGCCGTGCTCGGCCAGGGCGGCGGCGATGACGGCGTCGCGCTTGGTCCAGTCGGCGCGCAGCAGCACGGCGTCGTTGGCCTTGAAGGCGTCGACCAGGCGCTGCCCCTTCAGGGCGGTCCCTTCGTTGACCTTGCAGGTCACGCACCAGTCGGCGGTGAAGTCGACCATCACCACCTTGCCCTGCGCCTGCAGCGCCTTGACCTTCTCCGGGCTCCAGGCCTCGGCGGCCAGGCCGGGGCCGGCGGGGGCCTCGGCGCTCGTGGCGGCGGCGGGCGCCGGCGTGGCGGGGACGGCCCGGACGCCGACCACGACCAGGGCGACGGCGGCGGCGACCGACAGGACCGCCAGTCCGAACGGAACGGCCGCGCCCTTACCGACGATCTGGCGGGCCTGGCCCAGGCCGTAGAGCCAGGCGGCGAAGGCGACCAGCACGCTGGCGGCCAGCAGGGCGGCCAGGGGGATCGAGCCGGTCTGCTGGCTGTAGACCCAGGCCAGCCAGGCGGCCGTGGCGTACATCGGGAAGGCCAGGCCCTTCTTCAGCACGTCCATCCACGGACCCGGACGCGGCAGGCGGCCCAGCAGCCCGGGCACGAAGGCCAGGATCACGAATGGCGCGGCGAAGCCCAAGGCCAGGCCCAGGAACACCGCCAGCGACAGCAGCGGCGGCTGGGTCAGGGCGTAGCCCAGGGCCCCGGCCATGAACGGCGCGGTGCACGGGGCGGCGACCAGCACCGCCAGGGCGCCCGTCAGGAACGAGCCGGCCATGCCGTCGCCGCTGGCGCCCCCACCCGCGCCCGAAGCCGCGTTCTGCACCGAGGCGCCGACCTCGAACACGCCCGACATGTTCAGCGCCACCAGCAGCATCAGCAGGGCCAGGGCCGCCACCACGGCCGGCGACTGCAGCTGGAAGCCCCAGCCCACGGCCGCCCCGCCGGCCCGCACGGCGATCAGCAGGCCGGCCAGGGCCAGGAAGGTGACGACCACCCCGACCAGGAAGGCCAGGCCCTGCACGCGGGTCCGGCCGGCGTCGTGGGCGTGGGCGTGGGCGGTCAGGCTGGCGGCCTTCATCGACAGGATCGGGAAGACGCAGGGCATCAGGTTCAGGATCAGGCCGCCCAGGAAGGCGAAGGCCACGGCCAGGGGCAGGCCCAGGCTGGCGCCCTCCGCCGAACCCGACGCCTTGGCCGGGGCGGCCGCCGGCGCGCCCAGGCCGCCGGCCTCGGCGGGGATCGTCCCCGGCGTGGCGGTGATCTCGTAGGCGACGCCGTTCAGGGCCAGCACGCCGGACAGCTCGGTCGGCTTCTGCTCGACCTGGGAGAAGTCGTAGCCGGGGGTCAGGGACAGGGTCAGGCCCTCGGGCCCGCGCTCGATCGCCTGCTCGGGCGGATGCTCGATGGCCTTGCCGGAATAGGGATAGAAGAACGCGCCCGAGACGTCGGCGCCCTTCAGCGGCGCGCCGGTCACGGCCAGTTTCAGCACCGAGCCCTGCAGCTGGAACACCGCCTTCAGCCCGGCCGGCTTGGGGGCCTTGGCCAGGGTCTGGGCGACCTTGGCGCCCCACTTCGGATCGGCCGAAGGCATGCCGGCGACGACCGGCAGGGTCAGGGTGACGACGGCGTCCTCGGGCACGCAGACCTGCTCGCAGACCAGGAAGGCGGCGGCGGCCTTCAGCGTGACCACCGAGCCGACCTGGGCGTTGGCCGGCACGCTGATCGGCACCGGCAGCAGCACCTCGCCGGTATAGGCGAAGTCCAGCAGCGGCCCGACGCGGCTCTTCTCCGGCGTCGGCCAGACGATGTCGCCGGCGGTCCAGCCGGCCGGCAGGGTCCAGACGATGCGGGTCGCGTCGCCGGCGTCGCCGGGATTGCGCCAATAGGTGTGCCAGCCCGGCTGGATCTTCTGGCTGAGGGCCACATAGACCGTCGAGCCCGGCGCGGCGCCGCTCTCCTGCGAGACCAGCTCGACCTCGATGTGCCCGGTCTGGACCGGATCGGCCTTCGCCTCCCCGGAGAGCATCGGAACGCCCAGCAGCAGGGCGACCATCAGCGCCGGGACGACGGCGAACAGCTTGCGAAGCGACATGAACGGGTTCCAGGCCAGGTCGAGAGCACGACACATGACCTCTCCGAGCGCTCTCGACAATGGCCAAGCCGCCGTGATCAGGTCGTAGACCCGTGTTCGCGAGAGAGTCGCCGCCCATGCCCGCTTCGTTCGACGACATCGAGATCGGCCAGGTGGTCGCCCTGGGGACCACGGTCGTGGACGGCAAGGCGCTGGAGAGCTTCTGCGCGGCGTTCCAGCCCGGCTGGCCGGCGGCCAGCGGCGCGCCCGACACCATGGTCTTCGCCATCTGGTCCAAGCTGGACAGCGAGGCCAGCGCCGTCTGGCCCCAGACCAAGCGGGTGGGCGTCGACGCCCTGCGCTGGCTGCGCAACCCGCCGGCCGGCGAGCTGCTGCGCGGCCGCATGACGGTGATGGGCAAGGACCCGGTCGGCGACGGCAAGGGCATCGTCATCGCCCAGCACGACCTGCTGGACGAGGCCGGCCGGCTGGTCTTCTCGTGCCTGACCCGGAGCATCTTCGCGCGGTAGGCGGCGACCGAAGCCGGGGGCAGACGCATGCGCCTGTCCCCGACCGCGCAAAGAAAAAGGCGGCGGGCCCTTTCGACCCGCCGCCTCTTCAACGCCGTGAAGCGTCGATCCTAGTTCAGCGCGCCGTTGGCGGCCGATTGCTGCTGGCGCAGGGTGGCCATGGCGATCAGGCGGTCCCAACCGATCAGCGACACCAGGTGGGCGTAGATCTGGGCCAGGGCGCCGCTGGTCTGCAGTTCCTTGACCTTGTCGGCCGGCAGGGCGTTCAGCTTCTCTTCCGAGACGCCGTAGTACTCGGCCACGGTCTGGGGCTCGCCGGCCTGGCCGTTGGCGTCCACCGGGGTGAAGACGGCCTTCTTCAGTTCGAAGAGGTCGTTGTCCTTCAGCAGCTGCACGAACGAGTCGGTGCGGCGGCGCTCGACTTCGAAGTCGTCGCAGAACTTGATGCAGTTCTGGGTGTATTCGGTGGGCTCGCCCTTGTCGTCGAACAGCGGGGTCTGGCCGCCTTCGGCCAGCAGGTCCGAACCGCGATCGATGCAGACGATCATGCGCTCCTGGGCGTCGTCATTGGCCAGGACGAACGGGTAGCGGCGGATATAGGCCGGGATGTAGCAGCCCGGCTCGAAGCCGCCGTCGGCCGCGATGAACAGGTTCTCGCCGGTGTTGAGGCCCATGACGGCCAGCGGGACGCGGTCCTCGCCGGCGAAGATCACCGGATACGAGAGGGCGGCCGGGGCGAACTCGGTGACGGCCAGCGGCACGGCGGTGCCGTTCAGGGCGAAGCTGTAGGGCTTGTCCTTGTGGACCAGGCCGAGCTTGGCGTGCTGCTCGCGGTTCAGCGGCTCCGGCGAGGAGTAGAACAGAACGTTGCCGGAGATGCCGCCGGCGGGTTGGGTCGTTTCCATGAACAGCTCGACAAAAAGCTAATGAACGGACGCCTATTGCGTTTAGACGCCCTTAGAAGGGTCCGGCGCTTCTAGCCGATCCGGAGGGGCCTCGCAATCGACCCCTCCGCCTTACGGTTAAGTTGGACCGCCGTTTCGCTCAGTACGCGAAGGAAGTCCGGTAAACGCTGTCATTAGCCGAGGTGCCGAACCCCCTAGAACTTCCAGGCCACGCCCGCCCGCACCGAGCGGCCCGGCGACGGGGCGATGTCCTTGAGGAATGAGACGTGCTCGCGAATCTCCTCGTTGGTCAGGTTGCGGCCGTCGATGAACAGCCGCAGCGGGGAACCCTCGATCGGCTTGAACGTGGCCTTCAGATTGACCACCGTGTAGCCGTCGGTGGGCAGTTCGAAGGTCGCCACGCGGTCCTGTTCGGCCACCCGGCGCACCTCCAGGGTGGTCTCGACGCGCGGCGCGGTCCAGACCACCGAGCCGCCCAGCGACCACGGCGGGATGCGGGCCGGGACGCCGGCATCGGTGTCGCCGTGCACCCAGTCGAAGGTGGTCTCCAGGCGGATCGACTGGCTGACCCCGCGCCAGGCCTCGTAGCTGGCCTCCAGCTCGGCCCCGTGGAAGTCGGCCTTGGTCTGGAAGTACTGGTAGACGGGCAGGTCGTCCTCGACCGCGCCGGTCGGGGCCTCCTCGATGAAGTTGTCGTACTTGGCGGCCCACAGGTGGCCCTCGGCGCGCAGGCGGTCGCTTTTCCAGCGCACCGTGGCCTCCAGCGAGGTGACGGTCTCGGAGTCCAGGCTGTCGTCGCCGACCTCGAAGCCGCCGGTGCCCGGGTGCGGGCCGTTGGCGAACAGCTCGAACTCGGTCGGGGCCCGGCCGTTGCGCGACAGGGTCAGGGCGGTGAACAGGGCGTCGGTCGGCTTGTAGAACACGCCCAGCGAGGCCGAGACGTTGTCGAAGTCGCGCGTCTCGGTCGGGGTCTGCAGCTCGCGGGTGTCGAAACGCAGGCCGGCGTCGACGCCCCAGACGCCGCGGTCCAACCGCTGCAGGGTGAAGATCCCGTATTCCTTGATATCGGTGGAGGGCACGAAGGCCTCGTCGCCGATCGCCTCGAAGTGGCGGTCCAGGGCCTGGAAGCCGATGGCGCCCTGGTGGCCGTCATGCTCGCGATGCACCAGCTCCACCCGGCCTTCCGTGCCGTGCGACAGGAAGCGGGTGCCCACCGCGCCGTCCTCGACGCTGACCTCGGCGTGTTCGTAGTCGGCGTAGCCCAGCGAGACGCGGACCTTCTCGAACCACGGGTTGTCCAGGTCCTGCTCGCCGCGCACGTCGTAGCGGGTCTGCTGCAGGTGGATCGAGACCGGGCCCTCGGCGTTCGGGTCGATCGGGGCCAGGATCTGCTCGTAGGGCACGCCGTAGGTGGTGTCGGTCTTCTTGACCGAAGCCCCGATGAAGCCCCGGTCGTGGACCCAGGAGACGCCGGCGCCGTAGGCGTCGACCTCGACGTCGGTGTTCTTGACCACGTGGTCGGGATCGACCGTCAGGCCGTCGCGGGCCGCCAGGCGGTCGGAGACGGCGGCGGTGGGGATCGAATAGTCGTCGGTGCGGCGGCTGGAGAAGTCGGCCGCGAACACGATCGGGCCCTTCCCGGCCTTGACCGCGCCGCTGTAGGCGTAGCCGTCGTCGACCGACGAGGCCGAGGCCGACAGCCGGCCTTCGGGGCCGTTGGCCGCCGGGCTGGACGGCACGCGGTCGTCGATCATGTTGACCACCCCGCCGATGCCCGAGCCGCCATAGGCCAGGGTGGAGGGACCGCGCAGCACCTCGATGCGCGAGGCCTCGCCCGGGTCGCTGGCCACGGCGTGGTCGGGCGACAGGGCGCTGGCGTCCACCTGGCCGACGCCGTTCTGCAGCACCATCACCCGGGGGCCCGACAGGCCGCGGATCACCGGGCGCGAGGCGCCGGGGCCGTAGAAGGTGGACCGCAGGCCCGGCAGGCCGTTCAGCATGTCGCCGATGCCGGCCGGCGGGGCCACGTCCAGCTGGTCGCGGGTCACGACGTTGACGCTGCTGGTCACGGTGTCCAGCGACACGGCGTAGGGGGCGGCGGTGACCACGACCTTGTCGACGGCGTCGGGGGCGTCCGGGGCGGCGGCCGCGTCGGTCGGCGCCGGGGTTTCGGCGGCTTGCGCCGAAACGGGGACGAGGGGCGCGACGAGGGCGAACGCCAGGAGGCTCGCGGCGGAAAGCAGTACGCGACGGGGCATGGGAAATCCTGAACCTTGGCCGGGGGAGCGGCGCGGTCGAAGTGTTATGAAATAACATTACGAGTCGTCAAGCCGGTTCTCGCCAAAACCCGGCTTGACGCGGCGTCTCGTCGCCGTTCTGTGGGCGGATGACCGATCGGAGGCCGTCGATGACCCGAAACGCGCTGTTCGCCGCCGCCCTTTCGGGCGCCCTACTGATGGGCTGCTCGCCGGTCCAGGACCTGTTCTCCAAGGCCGCCGCCCCGGGGGCCGCGCCCTATGCGGTCAGCCCCAGCACGGCCAGCTGGACCAAGCCGCCGCCCGGTTACCTGACGACCGGCATGAACCTGGACGGCGCGACCATCGTCGGCCCGCCCCCGGCTCCGGACTCGCCGCGCGGCAAGGCCGACCGGGCCACCTTCAAGGCCACGCGCAAGCTGGCCGGCACGCCGGCCTGGGACAAGGCGATCGCCGACGCCGACCTGTCGGGCGCGCACGGCTTCAAGAGCTTTTCCTGCGCGGCGGGCGTCAATATCGGACCCGAGGCGACGCCGGTCCTGGCCAATATGCTGCTGCGGATGACCGACGACGCCGCCACCCTGTACCAGCCGGCCAAGGCCGTCTTCCAGCGCAAGCGGCCGCCGGTGGGCAACAAGAAGCCGATCTGCGTGCCGCGCGAGAAATGGATCGAGACCGACGGCTCCTATCCGTCAGGGCACAGCCTGATCGGCTGGTCCTGGGCCCTGGTCATCTCGGAAGTCGCCCCCGACCACGCCAGCGCCGTCCTGGCGCGGGGCCGCGAGTTCGGCGACAGCCGCATCGTCTGCGGCGTGCACTACCAGAGCGACATCGAGGCGGGCCGCTACCTGGGCTCGGCCATGGTGTCGCGCCTGCACCGGGACCCGGCGTTCATGGCCGACCTGGAGAAGGCGCGGGCGGAGGTTGCGGCGTCTCGGGTCGCGGGACCTCCGACCGGATGCCCTGCCGCCTAGCACTTGCCCCCTACGGATCGCTTCGCGATCGTCTTCCCCCACAAGGGGGAAGAGGGCCGGCGCGCGCATCCTCCGCCCCCTATGGGGCGGACAGACCGCGAAGCGGTCAGGTGGGGGCAAGTGGGTGAGCTACGGATACGCCCTGGGCCGCCCCACGAACACCACGTGCGGCCGCAGCGGATCGCCCTCCGCCACGCCCGGATGCTCGAAGTCCCGGGCCGGGTCGTAGGTCATGCCCAGTCGCCGCATCACCGCCTGGGAGGCCAGGTTGGTGCGGGCGGTGAAGGCGATGATCTCGTCGATGCTGAGGTCGAAGCCGTAGTCGAGGGCCGCGCGGGCCGCCTCGGTGGCGTAGCCCTGGCCCCAGGCGTCGGGGGCGAAGCGCCAGCCGATCTCGACCTGGCCGGCCAGCCGCKGGTTCTCCTCGGGAACGTGCCAGATGCCGGTCAGGCCGATCACCCGCCGGTCGTCCCGGCGCTCGACCACGTAGAAGCCGAAGCCGTGTTCGGCGAAGTGGGCCTGGACGCGATCGACGAAGTGGTCGCTCTCGGCTCGCGAGCGCACGCCGCCCAGCCAGGCACCGACCGCCGGATCGGCGTTGATCGCCGCGATCGCCTCGCGGTCGGCGTCGACCGGCGCGCGCAGGACGAGCCGATCCGTCCCGATCACGCCGGCCGGCCGCTGGCCAGGGCGCCGTAGAACTCCGGCCGCCGGTCGCGGAAGAAGCCCCAGGCCGCGCGGTGGGTCTGCAGGAAGTCCAGGTCGAAGGTGGCGTTCACCAGGCCCTCGTCGCTGCGGCCCAGCTCGCTGATCAGGTCGCCGCGATGGTCGGCGATGAAGGACGAGCCGTAGAAGGTCTGGCCGCCGTTCGGATAGCCGTCCCACGGCTCGAAGCCGATGCGGTTGGCGCCGACCACCGGGATCACGTTGCTGACCGCGTGGCCCTGCATGGCGCGCCGCCACGGCAGGGCGGTGTCCAGGCTGGGGTCATGCGGCTCGCTGCCGATGGCGGTGGGATAGAACAGGGCCTCGGCGCCCATCAGGGCCATGGCGCGGGCGGCCTCGGGGTACCACTGGTCCCAGCAGATGCCGACGCCCAGGCGGCCGAAGCGCGTGTCCCAGACCTTGAAGCCCGTGTCGCCCGGCCGGAAGTAGTACTTCTCCATGTAGCCGGGGCCGTCGGGGATGTGGCTCTTGCGGTAGAGGCCCAGCAGGCTGCCGTCGGCGTCCGCCATGACCAGGCTGTTGAAGTAGTGCGGGCCCTCGCGCTCGAAGATCGAGATCGGGATCACCACGCCCAGCTCGCCGGCCAGGGGCGCGATGGCCTTGACCACCGGGTGCTCGCGCCACGGATGGGCCTCGGCGAACCAGCGCTCCTCCTGGGCCACGCAGAAGTACGGCCCCTGGAACAGCTCGGACGGCAGGATCACCTGGGCGCCCTTGCCGGCGGCCTCGCGGATGAAGTGCTCGGTCTTCTTGATGTTGGCGGCCAGGTCCATGCCGTACGAGGTCTGGATGGCGGCGACGCTGAGCGTGCGGGTCATTCGGACTACTCCGGTTCTTGCTGGCTGATGCAGTGGAACGAGCCGCCGCCGGTCAGGATGGCGGTGGAGGGCAGGCCGATCACCTCGCGCTCGGGGAACAGGCCGCTGATCACCTCGACGGCGAAGGCGCCCGACTCCTCGGCGTAGATCGGCACGATCACCGCCTCGTTGGCGATCAGGAAGTTCATGTGCGAGGCCGGGATGATCTCGCCGTCCTCGTCGAGGATCCGGCCCGGCGACGGGATGCGGATCACCTGCAGGGGCGAGCCGCGGCTGTCGGTCATGCCGGCCAGGGCGCGGGCGGTCTCGGAATAGACCTCGGCGTTGGGGTCGTCGACGCCGAAGGCCATCGGGCAGGCCACCACGCCCGGCGCGACGAAGCGGGCCAGGTTGTCGACGTGGCCGTCGGTGTGGTCGTTCAGCAGGCCGTCGCCCAGCCACAGCACCTTCTTGGCGCCCAGGGCGGCGGTCAGGGCGGCCGTGGCCTTGGCCTCGTCCCAGTCGCCGTTGCGGTTGGCGTTCAGCAGGCACTGGCGGGTGGTGAGGATCGTGCCCGTGCCGTCATGGTCCAGGGCGCCGCCCTCCAGCACGAAGGCGTTGCGGGCCAGGGGCGCGCCGCTGGCGGCGGCGATCTGTTCGGCGACGATGTCGTCGCCCTCCAACTGGTACTTGCCGCCCCAGCCGTTGAACTTGAAGCCGGCCGCGACGGCGCCCTTGGCGGTCTCGGTGAAGATCGGGCCGGTGTCGCRCAGCCAGATGTCGCCGAACTGGCCGCGGACGATCTCGACGGTCGTGTCGCCGAGAAGCGCGCGGGCGGCGGCCTCGGCCTCGTCGCCGACCACCATCAGGCGCACGCGCTCGCCGCCCGGACCGGCCAGGGCGCGGGCCAGGGCGGCCACTTCAGCTTGCGCCTGCTCGAGGTCTTCCTGCCAGAGCTCGGCGTGGCTGGGGAAACCCACCCACATGGCGCGGTGCGGAGCCCACTCGGCGGGGACGGTCGTGGTCATGAACAGAACCTGGATCGAAACGGGAGGCGCAAATGGGCCGGGACGGCCCCGGGGTCAAGCCGCCCTTCTAGCAAACTGGTGCGACAAAAGAAAAAGGGCGGTCCGTTTCCGGACCGCCCTTCCGTCTTTGACCGAGTGGTCAGCCTCTGGAGGCTGATTAGAACTCGGTGCGCAGGGTGAACTGAACCGTACGCGGCGAGCCGATGTAGTAGGTCGGCGCGCTGGCCGACGAACCCGGAAGGGCCACGGCGTTGGTGCGCGAGCTGATCGAGCCGAAGTAGGTCTCGTTGAACAGGTTGTTCACGTTCAGCTGGGCGTAGGTCTTCTTGGCGAACGGCAGGTCGTACGACAGCGACATGTCCCACACGGTGTAGTGCGGCGCCACTTCGTCGTTCACGTCGGTCGAGTAGCGGTTACCGGTGTACTTGCCCTGGACGCCCAGGTGCAGGGCTTCGGTGATGTCCCAGTCGACGCGGCCGCCGAAGGTGTACTTCGGGGTCTCGACGACCTGCTTGCCCGACAGCGGCAGGGTGTTGCCGGCGGCGTTGACCACCAGGTCGTCCTGGATCTCGCTGTTGTTGTACGAGAACGAGCCAGTGACCGTCAGGTATTCCGCCACGGCCCAGGCCGCTTGCGTGTCGACGCCCCAGGCCTTCACGTCACCGACGTTGCGGTCGATGCTGATGTTCAGGTCCGGATCGAAGGCTTGCACGATGCGGTTCTTGTAGTCGGTCTTCCACAGCGCGGCGGTGGCCATGACGGTCGGCGCCGAGAAGCGGTAGCCCAGGTCGTAGGTCTTGGTCGTTTCCGGACGGGTGTCGGCCGGGGTGCCGACGCCGTTTTCCAGCGTGGCGGTGTAGAGGTTGTCGGTACGCGGCGAGGAGAAGCCCTCGGCGTAGCTGACATAGACGGTGTGACCGCCGCCGATGTCATAGGTCGCGCCGGCGTTCGGCAGGACCTTGTCGTACTTCACGGTGGCCGACCACGGCTTGATGTAGCGCAGGTTGGCGGCGGTGCCGGTGGCGAACTGCACGGTGCCGTCGGTGTTGGTGACGACGGGCGCCTGGGTGGTGCAGCTGACGGTGAAGCCCGAGATCACGGTCGTCAGGTTCGTGGCGTTCTGCGTGTAGCAGTACTGGTTCAGCTCGCGCTTGAAGAAGGGCGCGCGCAGGCCGAGGTTCACGATCAGGCGGCTGTCCATGAACTTGCCGCGGTATTCGGCGGCGACCTGGTTCAGCTGGGCGATCGAGAAGCGGTCGCGAGCGCGCAGGAAGCTGCCGTCCGAGGTGTAGATCTTGGCGCCGTGGCCATCCTTGCCGCCGAACACGTTGGTCGTGTTGCCCTGGGCGTCGAGCGAGGTGTACTCGCCGGTCTGACGGTGGCGGCCGTAGTCGCCGGTGTAGGCGATGCGGATGCGGTTGTCGTCGTTGAAGTCCCAGATCAGCGAGCTGGTGACCGTGTAGCGGCGGGTGTTGGTGACGCTGGGCGCGAAGAACGCGACGGTGTCGAGCGTGTCGCCGTCGCCGTTCAGGTCCTTGGCGGCGCCGTTCGAACCGCGGACGCGGCCGTCGGTTTCAGCCACGGTGGCCAGCTGCGAGCCGCCGTCGGCCAGGGTGTACTGGAACGACGGGTCGATCGTCAGGCGCAGGTTGTCGGTCAGGTGGAACAGGGCCGAGCCGCGGACGCTGCCGGTGTTCGACGGGTTGACCTGACGGCCGTAGTAGTCCGAGCAGTTGCCGGGGATGGCCGGGGCGGTCTCGGTGATGGTGCGGGTCGCCGCGCTGATCACGCGGTTGGTGCAGGTGGCGGTGTAGTCGAGGTTCTTGCCGAAGGCGTTGAACTCGGCCAGCGTCAGCTGACGGATGTTGTTGTTGCGGTTCTCATTGTAGTTCACCGCGAGGCTGACGAAGTCGCCGCGATCGCCGATGTCCTGCATGATGCGGGCGTTGACTTGCTTCTTCTCGAGCGAGCCCGGGCCCTTCCACTTGTCGTACTTCTGGTACGAGCCGGCCACGAAGGCGCGGGTGCCCCAGGGGCCGATGTCGCCGGTGTTCAGCATCAGGAAGCCGCGGCGATAGTCGTCACCGCCGATCGAGGCGTCGGCGATGCCGCCGAACTCGTGGGCCGGCTTGCGGGTGACGTAGTTGATGGTGCCGCCGGTGGCCGAAGCGGTCGGGCTGTCGACGTCGGTCGTGCCCAGGTTGACGCTGGCGCGGTCGATCAGCTCGGCGTCCAGCTGCTGGTTCGGATAGACGGCGTAGTTGCCGGTGTCGTTCAGCGGCACGCCGTCGAAGGTGACCGAGACGCGGGCGCCGTCGAAGCCGCGCAGACGCAGGTTGCCGCCCGACGAACCGTAGGGGTCGTTGTTGGTGAAGCTGACGCCCGGCAGCAGGTTCAGCGACTGGAACACGTTCTGGCCGGTGGACTGGGTCGCGAGGAACGCGTTGTCGACCGAGGCGCGCGACTTCGGCAGCGTCTCGACGATCTGGCCGGCGACGGCGCGCTGGCCGGCGGCGGTCACGACCACGCTGTCGACTTCGTTGGCTTGCGAGCCGGTCGACTGGGCGAAGGCGGCGGTGGCGCTGAGCAGGCAACCGACCAAAGCGGTCGACGCCAGACAGGCGAGCTTTTTCGTCATCATCTTGATCTATCCCCTCGTTCAAGTCGCAGCGGGGTGCATGAAGCCCGCCGGACCACTCATTAAGAGGCTCTTTAGCGACGTATTTAGAAGGTTTGGTGACGGAAAGGCCACGATCGCGGATAAACACGCTTCGGGGGCCCCGCTTGCGGAAGATTTAGTCAGCGTCCTCTTACTTATGCGGGAGAAATCGGCGTGGCCCTTGATGAAACAGCGCGGGCGACTCGAGCGCGAATCGAAAGGCTGACCCTGATCTTGATCGGGGTCCTGACGATTCTGAGGGTCGTGGCGCTGTTCGTGACACCCCTGGAGTTGTACCCGGACGAAGCCCAGTACTGGCTGTGGTCGCGCCACCTCGATTTCGGCTATTTCTCCAAGCCTCCGGTCATCGCCTGGCTGATCTGGGCGACCACGGCGATCGGCGGCGACGCCGAGGCCTGGCTGCGCATCGGTTCGCCTCTGCTGAACGCCGCCACGGCCCTGATCGTCGCCCGCATCGCCACGCGGCTGTACGGCGACGAACGGGGCGGGACCTGGGTCGGCGCGGCGGCCGCGGCGATCTTCCTCCTGATGCCGGGGGTCCAGCTGTCGTCGGTGCTGATCACCACCGACACGCCGCTGCTGTTCTTCCTGGCCTTGATGATCTGGGCCTGCGTCAGCTTGCCGCACGCCTCGCCGCGCGTCCGCATCTGGGTCGCCGCCGGCATGGGCGCGGCGCTGGGCATGGCGTTCCTGAGCAAGTACGCGGCGATCTACGCCCTGGCCAGCCTGGCCGTGCACCTGTTCCTGTCGCGCGAGGCCCGACGCGCCTGGACCCCGGCCATGGCGATCGCCTTCTTCGCGGCCCTGCTCGTGGTCTTCGCCCCGAACATGATCTGGAACTACCGGCACCACTTCTCGACGCTGGAGCACACCGCGGCCAACGCCAACTGGAAGTCGGGCAAGCTGTTCAACCCGATGGAGCTGATCCAGTTCATCGGCTCGCAGTTCGGGGTGTTCGGACCCGTGCCGTTCGCCGTGCTGGGCGGCGGCGCCCTGCTGCTGGCGGTCCGCAAGCGGCTGGCCCCGGCCGACATCACGCTGCTGTGCTTCGCCCTGCCGCCGCTGGCGACCGTGGCGGCCCAGGCCTTCGTCTCGCGCGCCAACGCCAACTGGGCGGCCGCGGCCTATGTCGCCGGCTCGGTGCTGGTCGCCGCCTGGCTGCTGCGCTGGGACGCCCGCCGCTGGCTGATCGGCGGCCTGGTCCTGCAGGGCGTGCTGGCCGCCCTGTTCCTGACCTGGGTGATCGCTCCGCGCACGGCCGACGCCATGGGCATGGGCAACGCCTTCAAGCGGGCCCGCGGCTGGGACCAGACGGTGCAGGCGATCATCGAACGATCGCGCGAGGAGCAGGCCCTGCACGGCGGCCTGACCGCCGTCGCCCTGGACGACCGCTTCCTCTACAACGTCGCCGCCTATTACGGCCGCGACTATTTCGGCACGCCGGCCGCGCCGCCGTTGAAGATGTGGGTGCACGAGATCGCCGCCCGCAACCAGGCCGAGGCCGAGGCGCCGCTGGACGCGGCCCTGGGCCGCCGGGTACTGGTCGCCAGCCTGGAAGGCACCTATCGCGGCAAGATCCAGCAGGACTTCGCGGCGACCTCCGACCTGCAGATCGTCCGCGTGCGCCTGGACCGGAAGCGCTCGCGCCGCACCGACCTGTTCATCGCCCAGGGCTTCCAGCCCGTGCCGCGCGACCCGGTCACGGGCGTGCCGCCGGATACGCCGTGGAAGGATCCGGGGAAGTAAGTGATTTCTCCCTCCCCCCAAGGGGGAGGGACAGAGCCTTAGTCCTAAAGGCCGACCTCGAACGCCGCCTCGGTCTTGGCCTTCACCTCGTCGACCGTCACGTCCGGCGCCAGCTCGATCAGCCGGACCGGCGTCTTGCCGCGGTTGATCTCGAAGACGCCCAGTTCGGTGATCAGCAGGTCGACCACGCCGGCCCCGGTCAGGGGCAGCGAGCAGCGGTGCAGCAGCTTGGGGGCGCCGGACTTCTCGCAGTGGTCCATGACCACCACCACGCGCTTGACGCCGGCCACCAGGTCCATCGCCCCGCCCATGCCCTTGACCATCTTGCCGGGCACCATCCAGTTGGCCAGGTCGCCGTTCTCCGACACCTGCATGCCGCCCAGGATCGACAGGGCGATGTGGCCGCCGCGGATCATGGCGAAGCTGTCGGCCGACGAGAAGTACGAGCTGCTCTCCAGCTCGGTGATCGTCTGCTTGCCGGCGTTGATCAGGTCGGCGTCCTCCTCGCCCTCGTAGGGGAAGGGGCCCATGCCCAGCATGCCGTTCTCGCTCTGCAGCGTCACGGACATGCCCTGCGGGATGTAGTTGGCCACTAGGGTCGGGATGCCGATGCCCAGGTTCACATAGAAGCCGTCCCGCAGCTCCTTGGCCGCCCGTTCGGCCATCTGGTCGCGCGTCCAGGCCATCACGCATTCTCCTTCGGACGGGTCGTGACGCGCTCGATGCGCTTCTCGAACTTGGCGCCCTTGATCAGGCGGTCGACATAGATGCCGGGCGTGTGGACGCCGTCCTTGTCCAGGGCGCCGATCTCGACGATCTCCTCGACCTCGACGACGGTGGCCTTGCCGGCCGTGGCCATCATCGGATTGAAGTTCCGCGCCGTCTTCCGATAGATCAGGTTGCCCTCGGCGTCGGCCTTCCAGGCCTTGACGATGGCGAGGTCGGCGACGAGGCCGCGCTCCATCACGTACATCTCGCCATCGAACTCGCGGGTCTCCTTGCCCTCCGCCACCAGGGTGCCGTAGCCGGTGCGCGTGAAGAAGGCGGGGATGCCCGCCCCGCCGGCGCGGATGCGCTCGGCCAGGGTGCCCTGCGGATTGAACTCCAGTTCCAGTTCGCCGCTGAGGTAGAGCTGTTCGAACAGCTTGTTCTCACCCACATAGGACGAGACCATCTTCTTGATCTGGCGGTTCTCCAGCAGGATCCCCAGGCCGAAGCCGTCGACGCCGCAATTGTTGGAGATGACCGTGAGGTCCTTCGTCCCCGCCTCGCGGATCGCCGCGATCAGGTTCTCGGGAATGCCGCAAAGGCCGAAGCCCCCGGCCATGATGGTCATGCCATCGAATAAAAGACCCGCCAGCGCTTCGGCGGCTGTGGACTTGACCTTGTCGACCATGGTTCCTCCCGGAGCGACGTTCGCCGATTGCTCTGGACCGGCGGGCGGAGAAATTCAACTCTTGATGAATAAAATTTCGATGCGTGGAGTAGCGGCGTGACGGATCAGGCTAACCCTGGGGAAGCTATCATCGGGGGCGTGACGCCCGCCACCTCGGGCGTGCTCTTGACCCTGGCGCATCCGGCGCTTGAACGGTCTCGCGCCAACCGCGCCCTGGCCAAGGCGGCCAAGGGTCTGGACGGGGTCACCTTCCATGACCTGTACGAGACCTATCCGGACTTCGCGATCGACATCGAGGCCGAGCAGGAGAAGCTGTTGAACCACGACGTGATCGCCGTGCAGTTCCCGCTCTACTGGTACTCGACGCCGGCCCTCCTGAAGGAGTGGTTCGACCTGGTCTGGCTGCACGGCTTCGCCTACGGCCTCGAGGGCAACGCCCTGGCCGGCAAGCGCCTGTTCGCCGCCTGCACCACCGGCGGGGCGGCCAAGGCCTATCACGCCCACGGCTACAACCGCTTCACCCTGGACGAATACCTGCGCCCCCTGGAGCAGACCGCCTATCTGTGCGGCATGGTCTGGGAGACGCCCTTCGTGGTGCACGGCGCGGCGGTCAAGGACGACGAGGAGCTGAAGGCCGAGGCCCAACGCTACCGCGCCCGCATCGCCTCGCTGCTGACCGTCCCCGCCGACATCGAACTGGGGGCCTGAGCCATGCCGTTCCTGCTGCAAGCCCTGGTCTATCTGGGCGCCGCCGTCATCTCCGTCCCGATCGCCAAGCGCCTGGGCCTGGGCTCGGTGCTGGGCTACCTGATCGCCGGGGTGGTGATCGGGCCGTTCGCCCTGTCGCTGGTGGGCGAGCAGACCGACGTGCGGACCTTCGCCGAGTTCGGCGTGGTGATCCTGCTGTTCCTGATCGGGCTGGAGGTCCAGCCCTCCACCCTGTGGGACATGCGCAAGGCGATCTTCGGCTTCGGCGGGGCCCAGGTGGTGGGCACCTCGATCGCCATCGCCGGCGTCTCGATGCTGCTGGGCCTGCCGTGGCAGACGGCCCTGGCCGTGGGGATGGTGCTGGCCATGTCGTCCACCGCCATCGTGCTGCAGACCCTGGACGAGAAGGGCCTGAGACAGGGCCCGGTCGGGCGCGCCGCCTTCGGCATCCTGCTGCTGCAGGACCTGGCGGTGATCCCGATGTTCGCCCTGCTGCCCACGTTGGCGACCATCGCCCCGCCGGTCCACGCCGAGGCGGCCGGGGGGCACGGCGCCGCCAGCCTGATCGCCCACCTGCCGCCGTGGGCCCAGGGCCTGTCGGTGCTGGTGGCCGTGGGCGCCGTGGTCGGCGGCGGCCGCTACCTGGTGCGGCCGATCTTCCGCTTCATCGCCGAGGCCCGCCTGCGCGAGATCTTCACCGCCGCGGCCCTGCTGATCGTGGTGGGCGTGGCCAGCATCATGCAGATGGTCGGCCTCTCCCCCGCTCTCGGCGCCTTCCTGGCCGGGGTCGTCCTGGCCGAGAGCGAGTTCCGCCGCGAACTGGAGACCGACATCGAGCCGTTCCGCGGCCTGCTGCTGGGCCTGTTCTTCATCACCGTCGGCGCGGGCATCGACCTGAAGCTGGTGGCCGGCCAGCCCCTGACCCTGATCGGCCTGGTGCTGGGCCTGATGGTGCTGAAGTTCGCGGTGATGTTCGGCCTGGCCCGGCTGTTCGGGGCCCCGGCCCGGGGCGCGGCCGCTGTCGCCACCGCCCTGGCCCAGGGCGGGGAGTTCGCCTTCGTGCTGCTGACCTTCACGGTCGGGGCCGGCGTGATCGGCGCGACCCTGGCGGCCCTGCTGACCGCCGCCGTCGCGGTCTCCATGGCCCTGACCCCGGTGGCGATGATCCTCTACGAGCGCATCGCCCAGATGTTCGACGCGGCGATCCCCAAGGTCGCGCCCGACACCGGGGCCTTCGACGACAGCGAGCCCGACATCATCATCGCCGGCTTCGGCCGCTTCGGTCAGATCACCGGTCGCCTGCTGACCGCCAACGGCTTCCGCTCGACGGTGCTGGACAGCGACATCGAGCAGATCGACCTGCTGCGCCGCTTCGGCCGCCGGGTGCACTACGGCGACGCCACGCGGATGGACCTGCTGCGCGCCGCCGGCATCGAGCGGGCCCGGATGCTGATCGTCGCCCTGGACGACCGCGAGAAGACCGTCGAGCTGGTCGAGACCGCCCGCAAGGCCTTCCCCGACCTGGTGATCCTGGCCCGGGCCTGGGACCGCCGCCACGCCTACGACCTGCTGGCCAACGGCGCCGACGCGGTGGAGCGCGAGACCTTCGAGGCCGCCCTGGCCCTGGGGACCACGGCCCTGCAGAAGCTGGGCTACCGCGCCCACCGAGCCCATCGCGCCGCCGGCATCTTCCGCCGCCACGACCGCAAGTCGTTCGAGGACCTGCGTCCCGTCTGGGGCCAGGAGGAGGCCTACATCCTGGCCTCGCGCGACGCGGCCCAGACCATGGACAAGCTGCTGACCGCCGACCTGGCGCGCCTGCGTCCCGGCGACGGCGCGGGGGCCTGGGACACCGCCAGCCTCGACGAGGAACTGAAGGAACGCGCCGAACGGGAGGCCGCCCGGCGCGAGGAGGCGAAATAGAGTCGGGAACCGGACTCTGTCGCAGGGCTTCCTCTTTCGGAGGAAGCCAAGCGATGCGGTATTATTTCCAGCTCAGCGACGGCCACGTCCTGACCGACGAGGAGGGCGAGGTCTTCGACGACCTCGACGCCGCCAAGGTGGAGGCCGCCCGGATCGCCGGCGAGTGGCTGCGCGACAACGCCGACGAGTTCGCCCAGGACGGCGCCCTGCTGGTCGAGGTGCTGGACGAACGCCGGGCCGTGCTGGCCACCGTCGCCGTCGAGGCCGACGCCCCGACGGGAACGATGCACTKACCTAGACCCCTACAGCAGCCAGTCGCCGACGACGTGGTGCTGCGGGTCGAGATAGCMGCCCTGGGTCAGGCCGGCGATCGTCCAGTTGTCGAGGATCACCGTGCCCATGCCCACGGCGGTGATCTGCACCGCGTCGACATGGTGGTCGCCGTTGGTGTCGATGTCCTTGAAGCTGGGCTTCAGCAGCTGATCGATCAGGCCGTTGAGCACGGTCTGGGCCCGCGACGGCCCGCCGAAGTCGAACAGATCGCCCAGCTGCTCGCGCAGCGGCGTGACGATGCGGTCCTGGCCCGGGTTGAAGTCGGTGATGTGGTCGGTCCCCGACAGCGCGCCGAACACGAAGTCGTCGGCGCCGGCCCCGCCGGTCAGGGTGTCGTTGCCGAGGCCCCCTTCCAGGGTGTCGCGGCCCGTGCCGCCGTCCAGGCGGTCATTGCCCGCCCCGCCGTACAGGTGGTCCGAGCCGCCGCCGCCGTTGATCACGTCGTTGAACAGCCCGCCGGTATAGCTCGTATCTTTTTCGCCGGTGTCGGTGAAGCTGTTGGCCTTCAGCAGGCTGCCCGACAGGGTGCGGTTGTCACCCGCCTCGCCCACCGTGATCGAGACGGTGATCGGGGCGGTGAAGCCGCCGTGACCGTCCGAGGCGGTGTACGAGAAGCTGTCGACCACGGAGTGGCCGGCGGCCAGCTGGTCGAAGCTGTCGGCGTCGGCCACGTAGCGCACCTGGCCGTTCTCGATGCTGATCGAGGCGCCCAGGGCCGACTTGGCGCCCGACAGGGCCGCGATGGCCAGGGCGTCCAGATCGACGTCGTGGTCGTTGGCCAGCACGTCGACCAGGATCGAGGCGTCCTCGGCGACGCTGGCCGCGTCGGCCGCGCCGACCGGCGCGTCGTTGACCGCGTCCACACCCAGCTGGACGGTCACCACGCCCGAGACGCCGCCGTAGGCGTCGTGGGCGGTGTAGGTGAAGGCGTCGGCCCCGTTGTAGTCGGCGTTGGCCGTGTAGACGAACGAGCCGTCGGCGTTCAGCACCAGCGTGCCGTAGGTCGGGCCCTGGCCCAGCACCGCCGTCAGGGCGTCGCCGTTCAGGTCGCTGTCGTTGGCCAGCACGCCGTGGGCGGCGTCCACCGTCAGGACCGTGTCTTCAGACACCGTGAACACGGCGTCCAGCGTCGCGACCGGCGCGGTGTTGATGAACAGCTGCGACAGGATCGCGTCGTGGTCGGTGGGCTGGTCGATCGCCGCCTGGCCGGTGTTGAGGTGGACGTTGTCGAACACCGCCCCGTCCTTCAGGCTCTGCGAGACCAGCAGGTTGTCGATCTGCTGGGCGTTGCCCTCGAAGATGTACGAGTAGCGCTCCTCGGGCGTCAGGGTGCGGGCCAGGTTGTACAGCGCGCCGCCGGCCTCCAGCAGGGTCAGGCTCTGCTCGTAATAATAGGCGTTGAAGTCGCCCATCACCGCGATGTGGGCGTCCGGATCGGCGGCCAGCAGGCCGGCGACATAGTCGTGAACGGCCGTGCTCTGGTCGGCGCGACGGTCGTCGCCGCTGTTGGCGGCCGGCTGGTTGGCGCCGAACAGCGGGTCGCTGCCGCCACGCGAATAGTTGTGCACGTCGATGGCGGTGATCGTCTCGCCGCGGAACACGAAGTCGGCGGCCAGCGGGTTGCGGCTGTTGTTGAACGCGTTGGCGGGGCCGGTGGTGTCGGTGACCAGCCGGGCCGAGCCCTCCACATAGGTCACGCGGTCAGCCAGATAGAGGAAGGCGTTGCGGATGTTGCCGTTGCTCTCGCCGCCGGTGGTGTTGTTGGCGGTCGGGGCAATCTCGATCCAGCTGTAGTGCGGACCGCCGGCCGCCTCGATGGCCGCCACCAGCTTGTTCAGGGTGTCGGCCCCGCTGTAGTTCGTGCCGTTGCCGGTCCCGTCGGCGTCCTGGATCTCCTCGACGCCCAGGATGTCGGGCGCGCCCAGGTTATGGGCGATGTCGGCCGCCAGGGCCGCGAACTTGGCGTCGGAGTCCTGCGGCGAGATGTTCTCGAGATTGTAGGCCCCGATGGTCAGGTGGCTGGCGTCGCCGGCCAGGGTGGTGACCTCCAGCGGCACGGCGCCGGCGCTGGAGGTGTTCTCCACCGACGTGGCGATCAGCTCGTACTTGCCGCCGAAATAGCTGACCACGCCGGTCACGTCGCCCAGCTGGTCGCCCAGCACATAGGCCGAGTTGAAGCCGGGGTTCACGCCGCTGTCGGCATAGACCAGGATCCGCTCGGGATTGTTGTCGCCGTCCGACAGGGTGACCCCGCCCCGGCTGTTCAGGCCCGTGGCGTCGGCGCCGTTGTCGGCGACCACCCAGGTCTGGCCCGTGATCGTGGCGTCGGTCGCCTGGGCGTTATGGACCGTCACGACCATGCCCTCGATCGACTCGTAGAAGTCGATCCCGTCGGTCGCCGGGTCGTAGGACGTCAGGTGGTCGTCGTCGATCACCGTGGTCGGGATGGCCCGCCCGCCGGCGCCCAGCACCGTGGCGGCGACGCTACCCGTGCCGATGACGCTGATGGTCGGGGCGGTGATCTCGGTGATCGTCAGGTTGGTGGCGACGCCGCCGTTATACTCGTCGACCACGCCCGTCACCTTGACCAGGTCGCCGACGTGCACGGTGGGGATGGCGTTGGTGAACACGAAGACGGCGTCCGAGGTGGCGTCGTTGCCGTCGCCGGTGACGTCCTGGATCCAGAAGCCGCGCGAGCCGGTGGTGTCGATGGCCGTCACCACGCCCTGGGTCGAGACGGTCTGGCCGTCATAGGCCGAGATGTGGCCCGCGCCCTGGATGTCGTAGATCGCCACCGGGGCGAAGTCGTCGTTGACGATCGCGCCCTGGCCCACGCCGTCGACGATGGCCGCCGCGCCGTTGGCCACCACCAGGTTGGAGAGGTTGACGCTGAAGGCCTCGTTCGGCTCGGGCGTGGCGTCGCCGTGGACGATCACCGAGATCGTCTGGCTGGCCGGGCCGCCGGCCGTGAACGTGAGCGTACCGTGGGTCTCGTTGTAGTCCGAACCCGCCTGGGCCGAGCCGTCGGCGGTGGCGAAGTCCACAGTGAAGGCGCCGGTGGTGTTGGTGCGGGTGACGGTGAAGGTCATCACCTGGTCGCCGCTGTCGCCCTCGGTCAGGGTCACGTCGCTGATCGAGACGTTGGCGCTGGGCACGCCGCCGTCGGTGACCGTGAAGCCGGTCTTGTAGGCCACCGGATTGCCGTCATCGAGCGACCAGTTGGCAGAATTGGCGATGGCCGACAGGATCTCGGCCTTGGCGCCGGTGGTCGTGCCCACATAGGCGCCGTTGTCCAGCGAGAAGGCCAGGGCCGTGCTGCCCGCCGCCAGGCCGGTCGGGATCGCCGAGGTGTTGGAGTTGCTKGCGTCGCCGGCATAGGTCGAATTGCCGTCGGCGAAGTCCAGGGCGAACAGCGGCGTCGCGCTGGCGGCCGAGCCCTGATAGGCGATGATCTGGTCGCCCGAGGTCGACGGATTGAACGAGCCGGTCAGGCCCGTGACCGTGATCACCGTGCCCGCCGCCGCGCCGCCGGCCGGGGCGGTGTAGGTGAAGGTCCCCTCGCCGCTCCGGAAACCGCCCGCCGCCAGCCAGCCGTTGTCGGTGAAGCTGATCACCGTGCCGGCGTCGATCGCCGTCAGCAGCACGAACGAAAACGACTTGCCGGCGGTGTCGGCGCTGTAGCCGATCAGGGCGAGATCGCCCACGGACAGGGTGGTCATGCGTTTCCTCCGAAGGGGGTCTTGTTCTGGCGGGTCGCTGGGCTGTGATCTGGATCTTGGATGGGCCGAGTGTTCTAGGCGCTTCCAGCACGGCCGCGATCTTGATCCAGCCTATGGACGCTCGATGACAGGACGATGTCGAAGTTTTCAGCATTCCGCAATCGAGACGTTGCAGTTCAGCTTCGAGAAATTTGGATTTCCGATCTGAATAAAGTCGTGGTTCGAATCATTATTTACCTGCTCCGCACACGTCTCGGAAATAGACTTCCGGATTTGACCTTGAAGGGGCGACGAGCCGGCCCGCGGATGTTTCGAATATCTTCGGTACGCCAACCTCGGGGACGACTGGCGGCGGCCCGCGCAATGCCTGGAGCGGGCCGCGAAGATTGCGGCGGGCGGCGCCCGATGTCCGGCGGGAAAGAAAATCTTACTTACTTGATCAGAAACCAAACGCCGGCGCGCGCTCCCGCCGCCGCCCGATTGCTAGGCGCCGCCTCAAACGCCCTCTCTCTTTGAGAGAGGGGTTTAGGGTGCGCATCCCCGCCTTATCGCGAACCAAGTCGCTGAAATCCCTGCGCTAAATCTTTATTCCCCGCAKGGTTTCCCGGCGGCCGCATAATGGCTTMACCTCGACGCGGGAAAGGGCGCATGGCCAGCGACCGATGCGGCGGCGGGGGCGATCGAGCGGGAAGCTCTGTCGGATCCGGTCCGCGTTCGGTAGGGGCCGGAACAACCTCACGGCTCTGGTGCCGGTCGGGCGTGGTCCACAGATACGACGTGACGTGAGGGTCGATCGAGCAGCAGGCGGGCTGTGACAGGCTCGCGGTCCGGGACCGGGTGTCGTTGACCTGGCCCGCCCGCCGGAGGCTTCAAGGCGGCGAGGTTCGAATAGCACTCAGCGCCGCAGGCTTCCGGATAACGACCGCGCGGAGCGATCGGGCTTCGTCGAAACGGTATTCTCTAATTTCTTCCGGACGATGTCCGGCGCTCCGCAGCCCTTTCCAACTCACAGCCGGTTTGGCGTGGGATCACACCCCCTTGCCCCTACAGACCGCGAAGCGGTCCGTAGGGGGCAAGGGGGCGCCGCACTGCGCTTTGGAAAAGGAAACCCCACCGCACGATGTTCTCCGCCGCACACCCGTCGTTAAGCCGCTCCCGCTAAGCTCCGCGCCCATGAACGACCGTCCTTCCTCCGCCGGGGTCACGCCCGAACAGCTGGCCACCCTCAGCCACGAGTTCCGCACGCCGCTGAACGGGGTGCTGGGCATGGCGCGGCTGCTGGAGGGCACCCGGCTGACCGCCGAGCAGCGGGCCTATGTCGGCGCCCTGCGCGAGAGCGGCGACCACCTGCTGTCGCTGGTCAACGACGTGCTGGACTTCGCCCGCCTGGGCGCCACGGCCATCGAGCTGCACACGGCCCCGGTCGACGTCGAGAACCTGCTGCGCCAGGTGGCCGAGCTGCTGAGCCCGCGCGCCCACGAGAAGAGCATCKAGATCGCCTGGGCCGCCGCGCCCGGCCTGCCCGCCATCCTGGCCGACGAGGGCCGCCTGCGGCAGGTGCTGCTGAACTACGCCGGCAACGCCATCAAGTTCACCGAGACCGGCGGCGTGCTGCTGAGCGCCGAGCTCACGGCCGGGAACCGCCTGCGCTTCAACGTCCGCGACACCGGCCCGGGCGTCGCCCCGGAAGCCCGGGCCGCGATCTTCGAGGCCTTCGTCCAGACCGATCCCTCGCACCAGGCCCAACTGGGCGGCGCGGGCCTGGGCCTGGCCATCGTCGCCCGCCTGGCCGGCGCCATGAACGGCGAGGCCGGGGTCGGCGGCGAGCTGGGCCAGGGCGCCGACTTCTGGTTCGAGGCGCCGTTCGACTTCGCCCCGGCCGAGCCGGTCGATCTGCCGCTGACCGGTCGCACCGTGGCCATCGCCTCGCCCAACGCCATGGTCCGCGAGGCCGCGATCCGCCAGGTCCGCGCCAGCGGCGGCCAGGCCCTGGCCGGCGAGACCGTCGCCGCGGCCCTGAAGGGCGCGCCCGCCGACGCCGTGCTGCTGCTGGACGCCGCCCTCTCCGGTCCGCGCGGCGCGCTGAAGGCCCCGGCCGGCCGCGCCTGCGTCGCCCTGCTGACCCCCGACCAGCGCGACCGCATCCCCAAGCTGAAGGCCTCGGGCCTGGGCTACCTGATCAAGCCCCTGCGCCGCGCCTCGCTGATCGCCCAGGTGCTGGCGGCCCGGCCCGGAACCAAGGTCACGACGGTCGAACCCGTGCAGACCGCCCCCGCCCACGAGGACGACCGTATCGCCCCGGCCGCCGCCCCCGGCGTCCGCGTGCTGCTGGCCGAGGACAATCCGATCAACGCCCTGCTGGCCCGCGCCCTGCTGGAGCGCGAGGGCTGCAAGGTCGACCGCATCGCCAGCGGCGACGAGGCCGTCTCGGCCCTGTCGCGCGGCTTCTACGACCTGATCCTGATGGACCTGCGCATGCCGGGCCTGAACGGCATCGAGGCGACCAAGGCCCTGCGCGAACGCGGCGTGACCACGCCCATCGTCGCCCTCACCGCCGACGCCTTCGACGAGGACCGCCGCGCCTGCCTGGCGGCGGGCATGAACGACTTCCTGGCCAAGCCCCTGACCTCGCCCGCCCTGCGCGGCGTGCTCACCAACTGGACGGGCCTTGGCTGGACGAAAGCGGCGACGCGCGCCAAGGTCGCCGGCTGATGGCGGGGGCGCTCCTCGCCTCGGGGGAACGCCCATGACCGACCAGACGAAGGCCGAAACGCCGGCCCAGAAGAAGACCCTTCTCCAGACCCTGGCCTTCTTCGGCGAGCGTCGCAGCCTGGTGATGCTGGGCCTGGGCTTCGCCTCCGGCCTGCCCTTCATGCTGATCTTCGACACGCTGTCGCTGTGGCTGCGCGACGCCGGCCTGTCGCTGGCGGTGATCGGCTTCTTCAGCCTGGCCACCCTGAGCTTCTCGTTCAAGTTCCTGTGGGCCCCGCTGATCGACCGCACCAAGGTGCCGATCCTGCATGGGCTGGTCGGCCACCGCCGGGCCTGGATGCTGGTCTGCCAGGCGGTGATCATCCTGGGCCTGCTGGGCATTTCCGGAACCAACCCGGCCGCGAACCTGCCGCTGATGGCCGCCATCGCCGTGATCGTCGGCTTCGCCACCGCCACCCAGGACATCGTCATCGACGCCTGGCGGATCGAGGTGGTCGACACCGAGCGCCAGGGCCAGATGGCCGTGGCCGTGCAGTGGGGCTATCGCGGCGCGATGATCATGGCCGGCGCCGTGCCCCTGATCCTGGCCGAGCGGTTCGGCTGGAACATCTCTTACCTGGCCATGGCCGGGGCGATGCTGATCGGCGTTGTCTCGACCCTGCTGGCCCCGCGCGAGGCGGCCCACGCCATCCGGCCGATCCACACCGACGGCGTCGACCAGCCCAAGGCGCTGGAAATCCTGGAATGGCTGGTCCGGCTGGCCATCCTGGTGGTCGGCGCCCTGCTGATCGGCTCGGGCCTGTCGGGCGACGCGAGCATCCTGTCCAAGTTCGTCGGCGGCGAAGCCCTGGCCGACGCCTGGAAGGACAAACAGACGGGCATCTGGCTGCAACTGCTGGGCGTGCTGGCGGGCCTCGTCGTGATCGCCGTCGCCGCCTGGCCGATCCCCAAGGTGAAGACCAAACCCGGCGTCTATCTGTCGACGGCGCTCTATTCGCCGCTGAAGGAGTTCCTGACCCGCTTCTCGGGCGTGGCCGGCCTGATCCTGGCGGCGATCTGCGTCTACCGGGTCTCGGACTTCGTGCTCAACATCATGAACCCGTTCTACCGCGACATGGGCTTCACCCTCACCGAGATCGCCGAGATCCGGAAGGTGTTCGGCATCATCGCCTCGATGGCCGGGGTGTTCCTGGGCGGGGTGGTCGTGGCGCGCTTCGGCCTGATGCGGGCCCTGATCATCGGGGCCTTCGCCCAGCCGATCAGCAACCTGATGTTCGCCCTGCTGGCCATGAGCGGCCACAGCAACCCGATGCTGTTCGCCTCGATCTGCATCGACAACATCGCCGGCGGCGTCGCCGGCACCGCCCTGATCGCCTACATGTCCAGCCTGACCACGGCGGGCTTCACGGCCACCCAGTACGCCCTGTTCTCGTCGCTCTACGCCCTGCCCGGCAAGCTGATCGCCTCGCAGTCGGGACGGATCGTCGAGGCCTCGGCCCAGGCGGCCGAGCATGGCGGCCCGATCGGCGCCCTGAAGGGCCTGTTCACCCGTCTGCCGCCCGAGAGCTTCACCGCCGCCGGCGCCAAGCTGGGTGTCGGCCCGGCGGCCATGGCGGCCGGCTACACGGCCTTCTTCATCTACACCGCCCTGATCGGCCTGGTGGCCATCGCCCTGTCATTCGCCGTCGCGGCCCGCCAGCCGGCGCACATGGCGGCCAAGGCGGCGGCCGAGGAGGCGGAGGAGGGTCCGGCCTGATCTCAAAACAACCGCTCATCCCGGCGAACGGATTTCGAGTTCAGGTCTCGCTCTTCAGGCAGACCACCTGGGCCACCCGCAGGTCGCGGCGCAGGCCGTCGGCGACGCGGCCGTAGTTCTCGGTGGTGATCGACTCGCCCAGGGCGAAGCTGGCCGGACGGCGCCGGCTCTGCTTGAGCAGGTCCTCCACCGTCTCCTGGGCGGTCGTGTAGATGCGGCCCCGGCGCGGCGATTCCGCCACCGTGACGCCGATCACCCGACCGGCGCTGTCCAGGGCGGGCGCGCCGGACAGGCCCGACAGCGTGCCCTTCAGATTGTCGGTGCGGCCGACCTCGGCCCAGACCAGGACCGGCTCGACCCGGGCGCCGCGCCCCCGGATGACCAGGTTCTCGCGGCCCAGCAGGCGCGAGGTGACCTCGCCCGGATGGCCCTGGGGGAAGCCCGGATGATAGGCCCGCTCGCCCCGGCGCGGCGRCTCGGCGGCGGCGCGCAGCGGCACGGCCGGCGCCCCGCCCTCGGTGGTCAGGATCGCCGCGTCGCCGGACGGGTCCAGGGTGACGCGGGCGGCCACGCCCCGGCCGTCGGCCACGACGATCGCCGCCTCGCGGCAGCCGTCCACCACGTGCCGGGCGGTCAGCCACGAGCCGCCGTCGTCGACCGAGAAGGCCGTGCCGCTGCCGGGCTGGCCCTTCTCGGGCACCTGGACGACCACGGACGGATCGAACGGCGAGGCCGGCCCCAGAGGCAGGCCCACGTCGCCGGGCACCGGCGGCGGCGGCGGCGGGGCGTCGGAACGCTCCTGCCGGCCGATGGCCACGACCAGCAGGGCGCTGACCACCGCCCCGTAGATCAGCCAATCCGGAAGTTTGGGGAAATGCACTGGACCCGCCCCGGCTCGCCCGCCCTAGCCCGCGACCGCGGCGGCCAGGATCAGGGCGGTGGCCAGCTTGGCCCCGACCAGCAGGGCGGCGGCGGCCACCTCGCCCTCGTTGATCCGCTCGGGCAGGCCCTTGAGCAGCATGTCGGTGATCCGGAAGACCAGCAGCTGGACCACGATGGTCGAGACGCCCCACAGCACGATCTCCAGCGGCGAGACCGAGGCCGACAGCGAGGTGGCCAGCGGGATGGCCAGGCCCACCATAACCCCGCCCAGCGACAGGGCGGCGGCGGCGTTGCCCTCGCGGATCAGCTTGATCTCCTTGTGCGGGGTCAGGAGGGCGTAGAGCGCCGTGCCGACCACCAGCATCACCAGGGTGATGGCGGCGTGCATCAGGGTCAGCGGCAGGCCGCTGGCGAAGGCCTGGATCTCGGGCGACTGGAGCTGAGGCGGCATGAAGACTGTAATCCCCGAACTTGAGGGACGCATTGCTAGCACGGGATCAAGCGCCGTGCGTAGGGGGCTCGTCGGCGAGGGTGGAAGGCGGACGTTTCCTCGGGCATGCTTCCCGCCTCAGGCCGAACCCAAGGACGCCGCCATGCTCACGACCAGTTCAAGGGCGGCGTTCGTCGCCGCGGGCCTGACCGCCGCGATGCTCGCCCTGGCGCCGCACCCGGCCCACGCCCAGGCCACCTCACGGATGTGCGCCGACAAGGCGGGGGAAACCCCAGGCCCCGCGTGCCTGGTCGCCCACGAAACGCTCGGGGCGCTCCCGGCCGGCCCGCTCTACTGGAGCCTCTACACCTTCGCCGACACGCGGTCCGCCGAACGCGTCAAGCCTGCGCACGCCAGCATCGTGGAGGCCTTCGGCCGGGTGTGGCTGTTCGACCTGGGCGGCAAGGGCGGCCAGCTCGAAGGCGGGCGGCACATGGCCGATGTCGGCCCGCTGCCCCTCGACGCGACGTCGGGCGATTTCAGCGTCGAGTACCTGAAGTCGACCTTCACGCCCGGCATGACCGCGCCCGTCCACGTGCATTCCGGACCCGAGGCCTTCTATGCGATCAGCGGCGCCAGCTGTCTGGAAACGCCGGACGGCGCCCAGGTCGGCCGGGGGGCGGGGCACTCCCTGATGGTGCGGCGCGGCCCGCCGATGCTGCTGATGGCGATCGGCCAGGAGACGCGCCAGGGCTTCGCCCTGATCCTGCACGAGGAGGGCAGCCCGCCCACGACCCTGACCTCGGCCTGGACGCCCAAGGGGCTGTGCCCGAAGGATTGAGCGGACGCCTAGCCCGCGAACCTGATCACCGACCAGCCGTAGGCGCGGATCCGCCAGGCGCCGTCCTCCAGCACCTGCGTGAACGACCAGCCGCCGTCCTCGTCGAACGGCTTGCCGTCGCGCACGCCGGTCCAGCGGGTGGGCAGGGAGAAATAGACCGTGTCGCCGGTGCGGCCGAAGTCCTGCGGCGAGCCGAAGGTGTGCCGTAGGTCGGAGATGGCCCCGACGTGGCGAGCCATCAGGTCGCGCCAATGGGCCAGGCCCGCCTGGCCGCTGAAGACGTGCGGCGGGAAGTTCTCGAGGATCGTCACGTCGCCGGTCGAGAACACGCCGGTCAGGACGCTGGTGTCGGCCGTCTCCAGGAACCGCGCCAGCGCCTCGGGGCCGGCCATCATGGCGGCGTCCGGCGCGGCGACGGCGTCCGGCATCAGGCCGCCGCCTCGTCCTCGTCGTCGTCCAGCACGCCGGCCATGGCCGCCATCGACAGCTTGCGCATCGCCGAGGCGCGGACCTTCTCGCTCTCGCTCTTCAGCTGGCCGCAGGCGGCCAGGATGTCGCGGCCCCGGGGCGTGCGGATCGGCGAGGAATAGCCGGCGCGGTTGAGGATCGCGGCGAAGGTCTCGATCGCCGCCCAGTCCGAGCACTGATAGTCKGTGCCCGGCCAGGGGTTGAACGGGATCAGATTGACCTTGGCCGGGATGCCCTTGATCAGCTTGACCAGGGCCCGGGCCTCGTCGGCGCTGTCGTTGACGCCCTTCAGCATCACGTACTCGAACGTCACCCGGCGGGCGTTGCTCAGGCCCGGATAGGCGCGGATGCCGGCCATCAGCTGGTCCAGCGGATACTTCTTGTTCAACGGCACCAGCACGTCGCGCAGGGCGTCGTTGGTGGCGTGCAGGCTGATGGCCAGCATGGCCTGGGTCTTCTCGCCCAAGGCTTCCAGCTGCGGGACCACGCCGGAGGTCGAGACGGTGATCCGGCGACGCGAGATGGCGATGCCCTCGTTGTCGCTGATGATCTCGATGGCGTCGGCCACCTGGCCCATGTTGTAGAGCGGCTCGCCCATGCCCATGAACACGATGTTGCTCAGCAGGCGGTCGTCCTTGTCGGACGGCCATTCGCCCAGGTCGTCCTTGGCGATCTGCACCTGGGCGACGATCTCGGCGGCGGTCAGGTTGCGGACCAGGGCCTGGGTGCCGGTGTGGCAGAAGCTGCAGTTCAGGGTGCAGCCGACCTGGCTGGAAACGCAAAGGGCGCCGACCCGTCCCACGGACGGGATGTAGACGGTCTCGACCTCGATGCCCGGGGCCATGCGGATCAGCCACTTGCGGGTGCCGTCCTTGCTGACCTGGCGCTCGACCACCTCGGGCCGGGCGATCGTGAAGCTGTCGGCCAGGCGGGCGCGGGTTTCCTTGGCCACGTCGCTCATCTGGGCGAAGTCGGTGATCCCGCGATGGTGCACCCAGCGGAAGATCTGGGTGGCGCGCATCTTGGCCTTGCCGTGCTCGACCACGCCGCTCTCGGTCAGGGCGGCGACCATCTGAGGCCGGGTCAGGCCCGAGAGGTTGATCAGGGGCTTGGGCGCATCAGCTTGAGGAGCCATGCGCGACAGGTCGAGGGTGACGCTCAAGGGGAGGTCCGGGGACAAGGGATTTTCAGGATCGAGGCGGGGATATAGCAGTTCCCGCCGCTTTTTCCAAAAGGACGGGGCGTCGCGGCCCCCTTTCTCACCTAAAGAATGGGACCTCCGGTCCCGCGCGCCTTGACGCTCGCGGGCAAGCCGCCTCCCATGTCGCCATGGATCCTGACGGATCGCCGAAGTCTGGGGAGGCTCCGATGAAGACCCGCCTGCTGGCCGCCTGCGCGGCCCTCGCCCTGTGCGCCGGCGCCATGGCCGCGCCCGCCGTCCACGCCCAAACACCCGCCGCAGCCGCGCCGACGCCCGAGGAGGCCAAGGCCTTCGTGGACGGCGCCGAGAAGGAGCTGATGGCCATGGGCGAATACGCCGCCCGCATGGCCTGGGTGCAGGCGACCTACATCACCGACGACACCAATTGGCTCAACGCCAAGGTCGACGCCGAGGCCAACGCCATGGCCGTGCGCTACGCCAAGCAGGCCGCGCGCTTCGACAAGACCCCGGTCGATCCGGTCACCCGTCGCAAGCTGAAACTGCTGAAGGCCGGCCTGGTCCTGCCCGCCTCCGACCGGCCCGGCGCGGCCCAGGAGCTGGCCGACGTCCAGGCGCGGATGCGGGCGCTCTACTCCACCGGCAAGGTGGTGATCGACGGCGAGACCCTGACGCTGGACGACCTGGACGACCGTCTGCGCACCGAGCGCGACCCGGCCAAGATCAAGGCCATGTGGGAGGCCTGGCACGCGGTGGCCAAGCCGATGGCCGCCGACTACCCTCAATTGGTCAGGCTGGCCAACGAGGGCTCGGTGGAGCTGGGCTACAAGGACACCGGGGCCCTGTGGCGCTCGTGGTACGACATGGAGCCCGACGCCTTCGCCGCCAAGACCGACGCCCTGTGGGCCCAGGTCGCGCCGTTCTACAAGAACCTGCACTGCTATGTGCGCGGACGGCTGAACGCCAAGTACGGCGACGCGGTCCAGCCCAGGACCGGCCCGATCCGCGCCGACCTGACCGGCAACATGTGGGCCCAGAGCTGGGGCAACATCTACGACATCGCCGCCCCGCAAGGGATCCCCGGCCCCGGCTACGACCTGACCCAGTCCCTGGTCGCCAAGGGCTACGACGCCACGAAGATGATGAAGACCGGCGAGGGCTTCTACACCTCGATGGGCATGGCCCCGCTGCCCCAGACCTTCTGGGAACGCTCGATGATCACCCGACCGCGGGACCGCGAGGTGGTCTGCCACGCCTCGGCCTGGGACGTCGACAACGACCAGGACATCCGGGTGAAGATGTGCACCCGGGTCAACGCCGACGACTTCTACACCGTGCACCACGAGCTGGGGCACAACTTCTACCAGCGCGCCTACGCCGGCCAGCCGTTCCTGTTCAGGGGCGGGGCCAATGACGGCTTCCACGAGGCGATCGGCGACTTCGTGGGCCTGTCGGCCCTGACCCCGACCTATCTGAAGCAGATCGGGGTGATCGACACCGTCCCGGGGGCCGACGCCGACGTGCCCTATCTGCTGAAGATGGCGATGGACAAGATCGCCTTCCTGCCGTTCGGCCTGCTGGTCGACAAGTGGCGCTGGCAGGTGTTCTCCGGCCAGGTCGATCCGGCCCACTACAACGAGGCCTGGTGGAAGCTGCGCACCCAGTACCAGGGCGTCGTCCCGCCCGGACCGCGCCCGGCCGACGCCTTCGATCCCGGGGCCAAGTACCACGTCGCCGACAGCACGCCCTACACACGCTACTTCCTCGCCCAGGTCTATCAGTTCCAGTTCTACCGGGCCGCCTGCCGCCAGGCCGGCTGGAAGGGGCCGMTGAACCGCTGCTCTGTCTATGGCGACAAGGCCGTGGGCAAGAAGTTCGAGGCCATGCTGGCCATGGGCCAGTCCAAGCCCTGGCCCGAGGCGCTGGAGGCCTTCACCGGCGAGAAGGACTTGGACGCCAGCGCCATCGCCGACTATTTCGCGCCCCTGAACGCCTGGCTGATCCAGCAGAACAAGGGCCAGTCCTGCGGCTGGTAGGCGTCTGGTAACGAGGCCCAAACGGCGCGGCGATTCACCATCGTCGTTTGCGGCCCGTTCACCGTCCTGCGCGACAATGCCCGATCTCTGGGGAGTCGGGCCTTGCTCATGACCACGTGGAAACGGCTTGCGACGCGTCTCGCGACGCGCCTGGGCGGCGACGAGCGCGGCGCGATCGCCGTGCAGTTCGCGCTGCTGCTGATCCCCATCGCCATCCTGACCTTCGGCCTGATCGACCTGAGCCGGACCAGCGTCCAGAAGCGCCAGCTGCAGGACGCCCTTGACGCCGCGACCCTGATGGCCGCCCGCTCGACCGCGACCACCGACGCCGCCCTGGATACGGTGGGCGACGCCGCCCTGGCCACCGAGATGGCGGGCCTGGGCGTGGCCCTGGGCCCCAGCAACTCGACCTTCGCCCTGGGCCCGAACAACACCGTGGTCGGCTCGATCCAGAACGTCACGATCAAGCCGATCATCGCCAACCTCTGGAGCACCGGCAACAAGACCATCTCGGCCGGTTCGACCGTGATGCGCTCGGTCAACAAGCTGGAAGTGGCGCTGGTGCTGGACAACACCGGCTCGATGGGCAGCAGCCTGAACTCGGGGACCAAGAAGATCGACGCCCTGATCACGGCGTCCAAGTCGCTGGTCGACGTCCTGGCCGCCGCCGCGGCCCGGGCCAGCGAGACCGACGCGGTCAAGATCAGCGTCGTGCCGTTCTCGATGACCGTGAACGTCGGTTCGACCTATCAGAGCCAGACCGCCTGGCTGTCGGGCAAGATGCCGACCACCGGCTACGGCACGGACGTGTTCGCCACCAACCAGAACCGCTTCACCCTGCTGTCGAACCTGGGCCTGACCTGGAGCGGCTGCGTCGAGAGCCGGCCCGCGCCCTACGACGTCACCGACGACGCGCCCAACAGCGCGACCCCGGCCTCGATGTTCGTGCCGTTCTTCGCGCCCGACGAGCCGGACGACAACACCGTGGGCGTCAACCAGTCCTCGACGACGCGCTATCGCGACGCCCGCACCCAGAACACCTCGTATCCGATCGAGAACAACTGGCTGCCCGACGGGGTCTCGCCCAGCGGCACCCTGACCACCGCCTGGGCCACCCGTTCGACGCCGATCGCCAAGTACGGGACCAGCAACAAGAGCAACGTCCTCAGCGTGGCCAAGACCGGGACCGACTACGGCCCCAACGCCGGCTGCGGCCTGACCAGCCTGATGCGCCTGACCAATGTGCGCACCACCACCCAGCGCGACCTGGTCAAGGCCAAGCTCGGCCAGATGATCGCCGACGGCAACACCAACGTCGCCATGGGCCTGGCCTGGGGCTGGCACACCCTGTCGAAGAACGCCCCGTTCGCCGACGGCGTCGACCCCGCCACCACCGCCGGCAAGAAGACCACCAAGGTGATCGTGCTGCTGACCGACGGCGACAACACCAACGACACCGTCAACAACCCGAACAACTCGATCTACACGGGCTACGGCTATATCGCCCAAGGCCGCCTGAAGAACGCCAGCGGCGTCGCCCTGACGGCCAGTTCAACGGCCACCAACCGCCGCGACGCCATCGACAGCCGCGAGAAGCTGCTGTGCCAGAACGCCAAGGACAAGGGCGTGGTGATCTACGCCATCGGGGTGGGGGTCTCGGACCACTCCAAGGGCATCCTGCAGCAGTGCGCCACCAAGCTGGACATGTACTACGACGTGACCAGCGCCGATCAGCTGACCTCGGTGTTCAACACCATCGCCGGCTCGATCCAGAACCTGCGGATCACGAAATAACGGGTCTGCCCCCTCTCCCCTTGCGGGAGAGGGTGGCCTCGCGGAGCGAGGTCGGGTGAGGGGTTGAAGAACGACAAAGCCGCGACCGGCCTTTCGGCTGATCGCGGCTTTTGCTTTCGAGAGACCCCTCATCCGGCGCTTCGCGCCACCGTCTCCCGCACGGGGAGAAGGCTCCAGGCCTAGGCCAGCTTGATCTCGCGCAGGCGCTGCTGGAGGAAGGCGTCGGCGGTGATCGGCTCGGGATAGCGATCCGGGTTCTCTTCCGTGACGCAGCTGGGCAGGGTCTTGATCAGGTAGTCCGACGCGAAGTGCAGGAAGAACGGCGTCGAATAGCGCGGCACGCTGCGGCGCTCGGGCGGCGGGTTCTGCACGCGGTGGATGGTCGAAGGCAGGACGTGGTTGGTCAGGCGCTCCAGCATGTCGCCGATGTTGATGACGATGCAGCCCGGCGGCGGGTTGATCGGCAGCCACTGGCCGTCGCGGTCCAGCAGTTCCAGCCCGCCCTCTTCGGCGCCCATCAGCAGGGTGATGGTGTTGATGTCGCCGTGGGCGCCGGCCCGCACGCCGGTGGCGTCCTTGGGGATCGGCGGATAGTGCAGCAGGCGCAGCACGCTGTTGCCGTCCTTGACCGTCGGGTCGAAGAAGTCGCGGCCCAGGTCCAAATAGGTGGCGATGGCCTTGAGCACACGCACGCCCAGGCTGTCGAGCGCGCCGTACAGCCAGCCGACATTGTGGTGGAAGCTGGGGATCTCGGCCGGCCAGACGTTGTCGGCCATGGTGACGCGGAAAGGGTGGCCGGGCGGCAGGTCGCGGCCGACGTGCCAGAATTCCTTCAGGTCGTGGTGGGTGGCGCCCTTGGCCGTCTCGATGCCGAACGGGATGTAGCCGCGCGAGCCGCCGGTGGCGCCGGCATACTGCTTCTTGGTCGGCTCCGGCAGGGCGAAGAAGGCCTTGGCGTCGGCGATGGCCGCGTCGATGCGGGCCTGGTCCAGGTCGTGGTCCGAGATCACCGCGAAGCCGTAGCGCTGGAACGACGCGCCCAGCTCCTGGGCGAACCTGTCGAAATCCTTCGAGTACAGGGTGAACGAGACGGGTTCGATGGCGGATGCGGACACGGGCGTGGGCCTCGATATTTAGTAAGAGCGGACTTACTACACCGGCAGCGCCCCGGCGCGAAGTCCCGTTCATGCTGGCGTCATGCGCGCTGTTGGAACTTGACCATTGGCGAAGCGTTCAGCCTCGCAATCATTCAAGACGCCAAGGATCATGGGCGATAGCCCAGGATCAAGGCCGCAAGAGGGAAAAGATCGATGATGATGAAGAAGACCGCGCCGTGGATCGCCTTGCTCGGCGCCGCCGCCCTGACCGCCGCCTGCACCACCACCGACCCCTATACCGGCATGCCGGTGCGCAACAACACCGGCACGGGGGCCCTGGCGGGCGCCGGCGTCGGCGCGGTCCTGGGCTATCTGACCAACACCAACAAGGGCGAGCAGGGCCGGAAGAACGCCCTGATCGGCGCGGGCATCGGCGCCCTGGCCGGCGGCGCGGTCGGCAACTACATGGACCGCCAGCAGGCCGACTTCCGCCGCAGCCTGGAAGGCTCGGGCGTGATGATCCGCCGCAACGGCGACCAGATCGTGCTGGTCATGCCCAGCGACGTGACCTTCGCCGTCGACAAGTCCGAGGTGCAGCCCAACTTCACCCGCGTGCTCGACGACGTGGCTCGCACGCTGAACGCCTATCCCCAGACGACGATCGACGTGGTCGGCCATGCCGATTCCAGCGGTCCGGACGACTACAACCAGACCCTGTCGGAGCGCCGCGCCAGCGCCGTCGCCGCCTATCTGACGGGCACCGGCCGGGTCCTGCCCGACCGCGTCTTCGTGGCCGGCCAGGGCGAGCGCCAGCCGATCGCCTCCAACGACACCGCCGAGGGCCGCGCCCAGAACCGCCGGGTGGAGATCATCCTGCGGCCGCTGACGAAGTAGGACCCTGCACCGAACACTTGCCCCCTACGGACCGCTTCGCGGTCGTCTTCCCAGAGGGGGAAGAGGCGCGCGGCGCGGCGTCCTCCGCCCCCTATGGGGGCGGACAGGCGGCGAAGCCGCCAGGTGGGGGCAAGTGGGTGTGATCTCACGCCAAAGGCCATGAGCTTGATGGGAAGGGTGCGAAGCGCCCGGGCCTCGCCCGGAGTAGCTTTGATGTTGATACCGTTTCGACGAAGACGAGCGCTTCGCGCGGATCGTTTTCCGGAAGCCTTCGGATCGCGGATTTTTAACCCGCTCCGATGGAGGCCCCCGACGGGCGGGGCGCAGGCTGCACCCCGGACCGCCTGGGCGATTTCAGCCCAGGCCTGCCGCGTCCGCCGATCCCTCGCCGCCTGGGTTTCGTCCCGACTGAGGGGAGCCTGCCCAGGACCGCCGCGAAGGCGTCACCCAAGACCACCGGCGAGCGCTTCCCGCTCGTCCACCCCTGAAAGCCGTTCGGTCGCCGGCCGGACGCCCTTCCCATGCTTTCAGGTAGGATCAGGATACGGGCGTCTGGAAGGGTGAGGACAAGTTCGGTCGAAAAAGTTCAGGGCTTTGAAATCGCTGGAGTTCATCCGCTATCCGCCGAGGATAAGTCCGGCCGGGGACATGCACTCACGGCACGCCATCGCCAGACCGGCTCCGAAATCCAGGGTGAGTGCGTGTCCCCTCCTTCGTCCGCGGCGGCACAGTACTAGCCCCAAGCTCAGCGGACGACTTGGGGGACACGCACTCACACCGCACGCCCTGCGGACCCGGCCGGCGCACCGCAGTGAATGCATGTCCCCGGCTCAGAACACCCCGTCAGCCGCCCCGAACGCGTTCGTCCGCCGGTGCGCCAGGGCCTCGGCCACGTGCACCCGCTTGACGCCGGTCGCGCCCTCAAGGTCGGCGATGGTGCGGGCCAGGCGCAGGACGCGGGTCCAGCCGCGGGCGCTGATCTGGCCGGCCTCGGCGGCGCGGGCCAGGAGGGTTCGCCCGGCCTCGTCCAGATCGGCGATCCTCTCCAGGAAGCGCCCCTCGGCCCGGCCGTTCAGGGCCTCGGCGCCGACCGGCGCGCCCTCTATCGCTTCCGCCCGCTCCTGCTGCAGCCGCCGGGCCCGGGCCACGCGGGCGGCGGCCTCGGCCGTGCCTTCCGTGGGCGGCGGCAGGGCCAGGTCGGCGGCGGTGACGGCCGGCATGTCGACAGCCAGGTCGATGCGGTCCATCAGCGGCCCGCTGACCCGCCCCTGGTAGTCGCGCTGGCAGCGGGGCGCCTTGCCGCACGCCCCGCGCCCGGCCCCGCCGTGGCCGCAGCGGCACGGGTTCATCGCCGCCACCAGCTGCACCCGGGCCGGATAGCGCACATGGGCGTTGGCCCGGGCCACCATCACCTCGCCGGTCTCCAGCGGCCCGCGCAGGCTGTCCAGGGCCTGGACCCCGAACTCGGGCAGCTCGTCCAGGAACAGCACGCCGTTGTGGGCCAGCGACACCTCGCCCGGCTTGGCCTTCAGTCCGCCGCCGGTCAGGGCCGCCATCGAGGCGCTGTGGTGCGGGGCCCGATACGGCCGGGCGCGGGTTAGGGTCCCCTTGGCGATCAGCCCCGCTACCGAATGGACCATCGAGGTCTCCAGCAGCTCGTGCGAGCTCAGGGGCGGCAGGAGGCCGGGCAGGCGCTGGGCCAGCATCGACTTGCCCGAGCCCGGCGGGCCGCAGAACAGCAGGTTGTGCGAGCCGGCGGCGGCGATCTCCAGCGCCCGCTTGGCGTGCTCCTGGCCCTTGACGTCGCGCAGGTCGCGGACCGCCTCGCCCTCGACCACCGGGCCCGGAGACGGGGCCGACAGCACCTGGCCGCCCCGGAAGTGGTTGATCAGGGCCACCAGCGAGCGCGGGGCCAGGATGCGGGTACCGCCCGCCCAGGCCGCCTCGGGCCCGCAGGCCTCTGGGCAGATCAGGCCCAGGTCCATCGCCCCGGCGGCCATGGCGGCGGGCAGGGCCCCGGCGCAGGGGGCGATCCGTCCGTCCAAGGACAGTTCCCCCATCGCCGCCCAGCCATCCAGCGCGTCGATCGGGATCACGCCCATGGCGGCCATCACCGCCAGGGCGATGGGCAGGTCGTAGTGGCTGCCCTCCTTGCGCATGTCGGCCGGGGCCAGGTTGGCGACGATGCGCTTGGGCGGCAGGGCCAGGCCCATGCCGGCGAATGCTCCGCGCACCCGCTCCTTGCTCTCGGCCACGGCCTTGTCGCCCAGGCCGACGATGACCATGACCTTGTCGCCGCCCGTCAGCTGGACCTCGACGTCGACGCGTCGCGCCTCCACCCCCTCGAACGCCACCGTGACGACCTTTGCCGCCATTGGGATTCGCCCCTCTTGTCCACCCATTTATCCACAAGCCAAGCATGGCCGTTGGAGCGGAGCAAGAACGAAAAACGAACGTTTCAGGAAAGTGTGACGATTCAGTCGTCTAGAAGTAGTTCCTAATCCTCAGGTAGAGCTTAGTTCGGCGATCCGATCCCAGAGGATCGCCGCGGCGTCGGCGCCGCCGAACCGCTTGAGTTGCTGGGCCCCGGTCGGCGAGGTGACGTTGATCTCGGTCAGGTACTCTCCGATCACGTCGATGCCCACGAACAGCAAGCCGCGCTTCTTCAGTTCCGGGCCGATGATGGCGCAGAGCTCCAGGTCGCGCGCGGTCAGGTCCACGGCCTCGGCCCGGCCGCCCACCCGCAGGTTGGACCGCACCTGGCCGGCGGCCGGCACGCGGTTGACCGCGCCCACCGGTTCGCCGTGCACCAGCAGGATGCGCTTGTCGCCCTTGCTCACGGCCGGGACGAATTTCTGGGCGATCACCTGCTCGCGGCCGATCATGGCGTGCAGTTCCAGCAGGGCGTCCAGGTTGGGGTCGTCGGCCAGCAGCCGCGCCACGCCCGAGCCGCCGCCGCCGTAGAGCGGCTTGAGCACGATGTCGCCGTGCCGGGCGCGGAAGTCGTAGATCGCCTCGTGGTCGCTGGTGATCAGGGTCGGCGGCTGGACGCCCGGGAAGTCGGTGACGAACAGCTTTTCGGGCGCGTTGCGCACCTCGGCCGGATTGTTCACCACCAGGGTGCGGGGGTGAACCTTCTCCAGGAAGTGGGTGGCGGTGATGTAGGCCATGTCGAACGGCGGATCCTGGCGCATCAGCACCACGTCGACGTCGTCCTTCATGTCCAGGAGCACGGTCTCGCCCAACTCGGCGTGGGCGCCCTGGGTCTTGGTCAGCTTCAGGGGCTGGGCGCGCGCGAACACCCGGCCGTCCTCCATCGACAGCTTGTCGGGCGTGTAGAACCACAGCTTGTGGCCGCGCTGTTGGGCCTCCCACATCATCAGGAAGGTGGTGTCGGTTTCGATATTGATCCCCAGCACGGGGTCCATCTGGACGGCGACTCTCAGCGACATGGGGACTCCGGACGGGCTTGGATCGACTTGGGGGATCGGCTTGGGCGGCGCGGGAGGTCCCGCGCCGCGATTGCCTAGTTAAGGCGGCCCGGCCGCGAATGCGAGGGGCGTCAGGCCGTAGCGCCGCGCCGGCGCGTCTTCAGGGCCAGCAGGATCGCCGAGACCAGGAAGTAGAACGCCCCGAACGCCGCATAAGGCGCGACGATGGCGATAACCGGCATGGCGGGGGCGGCGGCGCTCTTGATGAAGAACCCGCCGGCCAGGGCCGACTGGGCGCCGCTCAGCACCATCGCCCACTGGGCGCCGTAGGTCCGCCAGCGGCGCACGCCGACGGTCAGCTGCAGCAGGCCGGCCAGGACGGCCCAGACGCCGAACAGCACCAGCACCAGGCGCGGGTCGATCCGCAGGGCGGCCAGCACGCCCAGCGCCACCGCGACGCTGACGGCGGTGTTGAGGGCCTGGGGGACATTGGCGCGGAAGCCGCCGTTGGCCTGGGCGTCCCGGGCGTTCGCGAACGCGTCCCAGGCCGGATAGAGCACCAGCAGGACGCCCGCGACGACGGGGTTGGCGACGCCGATCGCGAAGGCGGCCGCCACCCAGGCGGCGGCCACGGCGGCGCGGAGGAGATAGTAGCGCACGAGGGCGGGCGCGGCGGCGCGGGTCTGGATCGTGTCTTGGGCCATGAAGGCCTCCTTCGGGGACGGTTGTCGGGACAGGCCTGGGCCCGCTCTGATGTCACGACATTCGATGTCGCGACAGATAATTGTCGTAGCCGAGGGCCCCGATCCCTGTCGAGTCATTATTTGTCACGACATATAATCTTGCCTATGAGAGACGATCCGAAGGAGCCCTCCGTGTCCGCCCACAAGCTCACGCTCGACGACCAGCTCTGCTTCTCCCTGTACGGGGCCGGCCTGGCGATCAACCGCGCCTACAAGCCGCTGCTGGACGCGCTGGAGATCACCTATCCCCAGTACCTGGTGCTGAGCGCGCTCTGGGAAGTGGACGACCAGAGCGTCGGCGCGATCGCCGAGCGGCTGGGCCTGGACTCCAGCAACGTCACGCCCCTGGTCAAGCGCATGGAGGCGGCCGGCCTGCTGTCGCGCCAGCGCAATCCCGACGACGAGCGCCAGGTGGTGGTCAGCCTGACCGACCACGGCCGCGACCTGCAGGCCCGCAGCGCCTGCCTGGGCCAGACCCTGTTCACCTCGGCCGGGATGAGCGTCGAGCGGCTGATCCAGCTGAACAAGGAGGTGCAGGCCTTCCGCGACTCGGTGGCGCGGTTCGTGGCGGAACAGCACTGACCGGGGACATGCCCTTGCGGCGTGTCCCCATCAGCTAGCGCCGCGCCTGGACTTGGGGACACGCCCAAGGGCATGTCCCCGTCAGCAGGTTGACGTCGCGGCGTGCTTGAAGCGCCGGGCGGCCGGGCCCACGCTCGTTTCGAGGAAACGCTCAAAGCGAGGCCAAGCCCATGAAAGCCATCCAGATCGCGGCCCCCGCCGGCCTCGACGCCCTGCGTCTGGTCGACCTGCCCGAGCCCGACGCCCCGGGACCGGGCGAGATCCTGGTCCGCGTCCGCGCCAGTTCGCTGAACTATCACGACTATCTGGTGGCGCTGGGCGGCATCCCGACGGCCGACGGGCGCATCCCGATGTCCGACGGGGCCGGCGAAGTGCTGGCGGTGGGCGAGGGCGTGACGGGCTTCGCGGTCGGCGACCTGGCGGTCTCGACCTTCTTCCCGCGCTGGCTGGACGGCGAGGCGCCGGACGACGGCTTTTCCGGCGTGCCGGGCGACGGCGCCGACGGCTACGCCCGCGAGCGGGTGGTGGCCCCGGCCACGGCCTTCACCCGCGCGCCCAGAGGCTGGGACCCGGCCGAGGCGGCGACGATCACCTGCGCCGGCGTGACGGCCTGGCGCGGCCTGGTCGCGGACGGCGCGCTGAAGGGCGGCGAGACGGTGCTGGTGCAGGGCACGGGCGGGGTGTCGATCTACGGCCTGCAGATCGCCAAGGCCTTCGGCTGCACGGTGATCGCCACCTCGTCGTCCGACGAGAAGCTGGAGCGGCTCAAGGCCCTGGGGGCCGACCACCTGATCAACTACAAGTCCGAGCCCGAATGGGGCAAGGCGGCGCGCAAGCTGACCGACGGCAGGGGCGTCGACCATATCCTGGAGATCGGCGGGGCCGGCACGATGCCGCAATCGATCGTCGCGGCGCGCAACGGCGGCCACATCGCGCTGATCGGCGTGCTGGCCGGGGTGGCGGGACCGGTGCCGACCGTGGCGATCATGGGCAAGCAGCTGAAGGTGATCGGCCTGACCGTCGGCAGCCGCCGCCACCAACTGGACCTGGTCCGCGCCATCGACGTGGCCGGCTACCGGCCGGTGCTGGACAAGCATTTCCCGCTGGCGGAGCTGGCCGACGCCTTCCGCCACCAGGCCTCGGGCGGCCACTTCGGCAAGATCGTGGTCGACATCTGACGGGGACATGCCCTTGCGGCGTGTCCCCAAGACTTGGCTCCGTGGATGCTGCTGGGGACACGCCGCAAGGGCATGTCCCCGCCCCTAGTTCAGCCGCAGCCGCACGCGCTCCCGCGCTGCCCGGGCGGCGATCGCAGCGCCGCCGTCCAGGACCTGGGCGCGGGACAGGGCCTGCAGCGCCCCGGCCAGGGCGCCCTGGCCCTCGCGGGCGGCGGCGACGTCCAGCCAGGGGTGGTGGTCGGTGGGGTCCAGCAGGGCCCGGCGCAGGGCCGAGCGCTCGGCGCGATGCCAGTCGCGGGCCTGCTGGGCGCGGGCGAAGATGGTGTTCTGCAGGCGGATCAACACGGCGCGATCCGAGATCGGGCTCATCAGCACGTCCAGCTTGGCGGCGACGTCGGGCATCAGGCCGGTGCGCAGGGCCCGGCGCGACAGCTCGGACGGCAGCACCACCCGCCCCTCGCTGAACGGGTCCAGCGCCAGCGGCCCCTCCTCGGTCTCGATGCGCAGCAGGAAGTGGCCCGGGAAGTCGACGCCGTGCAGGTCCAGGCCGCAGGCCCGACCGGCGTGCAGGTAGAACACCCCCAGCGTCACCGGCAGGCCCTTGCGGCGGTCGGCCACGGCGATGACGTCGGCGTTGTCGGGATGGTCGTAGGTGATCAGGTCGCCCGACAGGCGCAGGTCGCCGGCCATGGTCTCGGCCAGGGCCTCCTCGGGCGACTCGCCCTTCAGCCGCTCGGTCAGGCGGGCGATCGAGGCCTTGGCCATGTCGAGCACCGGGGCCAGGTCGCGGTCGGGATCGTCGTGCACGGCGCAGGCCAGGGCGGCGTCGAACAGGGGGAAGGCCTTGTCCGAGCACTCCCCGGCGCTGGTCAGCAGGGCTTCGGCCTCTTCCCGCGTCATTGGTCTTCCGCCCAGGCGTTGGGGACGTGACGCGGGCGACGCCCGGGGGCCAGGGCGATCAGGTCCAGGCGCACCGTCGCCTCGCGCAGACCGGCGCGATGCGCGGCGATGTGCGCCCCGGCGCGACGCAGGCGAGCCCTCTGCTCGTAGGTCACCGCTTCCAGCGCGGCCTCCAGACTGGTTCGGCTCTTGACCTCCACAACGGCCAGCACGCCGCCGCGTTGCGCCAGCAGGTCGATCTCGCCCAGCGGCGTGGCCAGGCGGAAGCCCAGGATCCTATAGCCCTTGGCCATCAGCCACAGGGCCGCGACCACCTCGGCGCGCCGCCCCGACAGCCGCGCGGCCGCGCCGCGCGCCTGCCGTTCCGGTCGGATCGGACGTTCTGGGCGGGCGGGACGGGCCGGGCTCATCCGGCCTCCTTCATGGCCAGGGCCTGGCGGTAGAGGTCCTTGCGCGACAGGCCCAGGGCCTTGGCGACCTCGGACGCGGCCTCGCCCAGCGGCAGGCGGGTCATGGCCTCGCGCAGGGCGGTCTCGGCGTCGGCGGCGGTGGCGACCTCGTCCTCGCCGGGACCGACCAGGATGACGATCTCGCCCTTGGGGGCCTCGAACCGCGGATCGGCGGCCAGGACGTCGAGCGCCCCGCGGATGCAGGTCTCGTAGAGCTTGGTCAGCTCGCGGGCCACCGCGCCGGGGCGCGGGCCGAACACGGCGGCCATGTCGGCCAGGCTGTCGGCCACCCGTGAGGCGCCCTCGTAGAAGATCAGGGTGGCGCGGACATTGGCCAGGTCCTCGAAGAACGCCTTGCGCGCGACGGTCTTGGTCGGGGGGAAGCCGGCGAACAGGAAGCGGTCGGTGGGCAGGCCGGCCAGGGTCAGGGCCGCGAGGGCCGCCGAGGCGCCGGGGATCGGGAACACGGCGTGGCCGGCCGCGATGGCCGCCTGGGCCAGGCGCGAGCCGGGGTCGGAGACCATCGGCGTGCCGGCGTCCGAGACCAGGGCGATCCGCTCGCCGGCCTCCAGTCGCTCCAGGATGCGCGGCGTCTCGCGGTCGGCCACGTGCTCGTCATAGCGCTGCAACTTCTTGGAGATGGCGTAGGCGGCCAGCAGCTTGCCCGACACCCGGGTGTCCTCGGCCAACAGCACGTCGCAGCCGTTCAGCACGTCCAGGGCCCGCAGGGTGATGTCGCGCAGGTTCCCGATCGGCGTCGCCACGAGATACAGCCCCGGCGCCAGGGGCGCGTCGGACAGGGCGGGCGGGGGAAGCTGGCGGCTCAAGGGCGGACTTTCCGACAGACTGGGCCCGAGGAGACTGGGGACCGACACGAACAAAGGCGCCGACGACGCGGGTTACGCAAGACCATGGTCGACAGGGTTATCAGGTCGCGAGCAGTCCTGTCAGCCGGTCCAAGACAAGACGGCCGGACCGTGTGGCCCGAAGCCTGATCCTATCGTCCACGAGAAGATTTGCTTCAACCAGAGATTTCACCCGGGGCGTGTCCGGCGACAAGTCCAAGGCGGCGACCTCGGCGAAGGCCACGCCGTCGTCGATGCGCAGGCCCAGCAGCAGCCGCTCCTCGGCTGCCTCCAGCGGCGTCAACGCCTCGCGCTCGAAGCCGACGCCGGTCTCGGCGACCGCGCGGACATAGTCGGCGATCCCCCGCCGGGCCGTGGTCGCCAGCTTTCCCTCGGCCAAGGTCAGGCGGCCGTGGGCCCCGGGACCGACGCCGACATAGTCGACGCCGCGCCAGTAGACGAGGTTGTGGCGCGAGCGGGCGGCCTGACCCCGGGCGTGGTTGGACACCTCGTAGGCGTCGAAGCCGGCGGCCTCCAGCACGGCCTGGGTGGTCTCGAACAGGGCGGCGGCCAGGTCCTCGTCGGGCGGGACCAGCTTGCCCCGGCCCACGGCGCGGTCGAAGGCGGTGCCCGCCTCGATGGTCAGCTGGTAGGGCGAGACATGTTCGGGGCCCATGGCCAACAGGGCCGACAGCTCGGCCGCCCAGGCCTCCACGGTCTGGCCCGGCAGCGCGTAGATCAAGTCGGCCGACAGGCGCGGGAAGGCCTTGGCCGCCACGGCCAGGGCCCGCCGGGCCGAGCCTGCGTCGTGGTTGCGGCCCAGCAGCTTCAGCGCCGCGTCGTCCAGGGCCTGGACGCCCAGCGACAGCCGCGCCACGCCGGCCGAGGCCAGGGCCTCGAAGCGGTCGGTCTCGGCGTCGGTCGGATTGGCCTCGAGGCTGATCTCCAGGTCGTCGGCCGGAGTCCATAGCGCCTTGGCGGTCTCGATCACCCGGGCGACCTGGGCGGGGTCCATCAGCGAGGGCGTGCCGCCGCCGAAGAAGATCGACAGCAGCCGGCGCGGGCCGGTCAGCTCACGCTGGGCCTTCAGGTCGGCGACGATGGCGTCGGCCAGGGCCGCCTGCTCGTCGGTCCGCCCCCGGTCGCGCACGACGTTGAAGTCGCAATAGGGGCAGATGCGCGAGCAGTAGGGCCAGTGGACATAGACCCCCAGCGCGGGAAGGTCAGTCAAACAGCGCCGCCTTCAGCTTCTCGAACGCCACGGCGCGGTGGCTCATGGCGTCCTTGGCGGCCGGGTCCATCTCGCCGAAGGTCTGGTCGAAGCCGTTGGGGATGAAGATCGGGTCGTAGCCGAAGCCCCGGTCGCCGCGCGGCGGGAAGGTCAGGGTCCCGTGGACCTCGCCCTGCACCACCACCGCCGGGCCACCGTTGGGCCACGCGACCGCGAGGGCGCAGGTGAACCAGGCCGAACGATCCTCCGAGCCGGTCTCCTCGATCCGCTCGGCGACCTTGTCCATGGCCACGGCGAAGTCCTTGGACGGCCCGGCCCAGCGCGCCGAATAGATGCCCGGCGCGCCGTCCAGGGCGGCGACGGACACGCCCGAATCGTCGGCCAGGGCGATCTGGCCCGACAGGTCGGCGGCGTGGCGGGCCTTGAGCAGGGCGTTGCCCACGAAGGTGGTCTCGGTCTCGTCCGGCTCGGGGATGTTCAGCGAGCCGGCCGCCAGCACCTCGAAGCGGCCGTCCAGCAGGGCGGCCAGTTCCTTGGCCTTGCCCGGATTATGGGTCGCCGCGACGAGCTTCGTTCCCGCTTCCAGCTTCAGCGTCATCGCGTCTCTCCTCTGGGACAATTCAAATACGGCTTCTCTACTCCTCCATGTCGCCCTTCGCCCGCAAGGTTCGCGTGGCGGCTTTCCGATTTCCGACGAGCGCGCAGGGCCGCTTCGTATCTCATAGGATACATTTTGCTTGCAGCGCGAACGTATCCTATGGGATACAGTCACCATGATCGAGGTTCGCGTCACCGACGAGTTCACCGAATGGTTCGAGGGCCTGAAGGACGCTCGCGCCGTCCATGCGATCACGGCCCGTTTGAGCCGCTTCAGCCACGGCTTGATGGGCGATGTCCGTCCGGTCGGCGAAGGGGTCAGCGAGGCCCGCGTGCATTACGGACCAGGCTTCAGGATTTACTTCGTCCAGCGGGGCGACGTCCTGATCGTGGTGCTCTGCGGAGGCGACAAACGAACACAAGACAGGGACATCGAAAGAGCCAAGGCCCTGGCGAGCGGGCTCTAAACCTCGCCAACCGGGTTTCGCCGACCCGCAACCGAGAGACATGTGATGACCAGCACCAAGACGACGCCGTTCGACGCGGCGAAATACATCGACACTCCCGAGGCCGTGGCCGCTTTCCTGGAGGACGCGCTCGCGACCGGCGACGCCGGCTATGTCGCGCACGCACTGGGCGTCCTCGCCCGATCCAAGGGCATGACGTCTGTCGCTGAGAAGACCGGTCTGGGACGCGAGAGCCTGTACAAGGGCCTGAAGGAAGGCGGGAATCCCCAGTTGGAGACCGTGTTGAAGATCGTGGCTGCGCTTGGCCTCCGGCTGAAACCCGCCCCGGCCGAGGTGGACGACGCCGCCTAGCCCGCCCGCCGCCATGGTGTCCCCGGCGCCACACCTTGGATAATCTGTTCGATGAGCGCGATCATTACAGAGGTTTAATATCGTTTATCGATAAGCGACATTGGCGGTCGTGGAATCGCTCCCTATGTTCGCCGCATGGGAGAAACGCCATGTCGGCGCGGTCCCGCCCCACCGATCCGAAGGCCCGCCATGTCCGCCGCCAGACTGTTCCGCATCGTCGACGCCGTCGCCACCCGCCTGGCCACGCTGACGCTGATCGCCGGTCTGCCGCTCGCCGCCGTGACCTTCGCGATCAAGACCTTCTGACCCCGGACAAGAGCTCGCCTTTGACCCGTCCCGATCCGCCGGGGCATGGTCGGCGTTTCTGTGTGAGGGGAAGGGGAAGAGCGGATGCGCGCCTTGGGGCCTGGCTCGGTGTCGAGCTTCCTGAAGATCATCCTGGACGTGATCTATGTGGGCCTGTGGGTCTGGGTCAGCCTGCTGGCGATCTTCACGGTCGCGGTGCTGCTGCTCAGCTTCAATCCCGAACTGATCACCTCGAAACTGCATATCGGCAGCTCGATCGACGAGCTGATCAGCAAGGGGCCGTTGTTCGCCGGGGCCCTGGGGGCCTGGGCCCTGCTGTCGGGCGGCTGGATGGTGATCGTCGAGCGCCTGCGGCGGGTGTTCTCGACCCTGACCGCCGGCGACCCGTTCCATCCGGACAATGTCCGCCGCCTGCGGGTGGTGGGCCTGGTCCTGGCCGCTCTGGAGATCGGCCACTACATCTTCGCCGCCCTGGCCAAGTGGCTGGCGCCGGACACCAAGATGATCGACGGCTCGTTCAGCCTCAGCGCCTGGTTCCCGGTCCTGGTGGTGTTCGTCCTGGCCGAGGTCTTCCGCGAGGGCGCGCGCCTTCGACGGGAGGCCGAACTGACAATCTGACCCCGCGGAGACTTTAGATTCCCATGGCCATCCGCGTGCAACTGGACCGCATCCTGCTGGAAAGGCGGATGTCGCTGACCGAGCTGTCGGACCGGGTCGGCGTGACGATCGCCAACCTGTCGATCCTCAAGACCGGCAAGGCCCGCGCCGTGCGCTTCACGACGCTGGACGCCCTGTGCCGCGAGCTGAACTGCCAGCCTGGGGACCTGATGACGTACGAGCCGGGGCCGGGGGAGGCCCACGAGGAGGATTGACCTGATCCTTCGCCCCTTGCGGGAGAAGGTGGCGCGGAGCGCCGGATGAGGGGTCTCTCAGATAGAAAAGCCGCGATCAGCCGAAAGGCCGATCGCGGCTTTTGCGTTCTTCAACCCCTCACCCGACCCCACTGCGTGGGGCCACCCTCTCCCGCAAGGGGAGAGGGATAGGGGGTTACTTCCCCGAAACCGCTTCGCGCTGCTTGATGAACAGCTCGCCAATGCCTTTCTCGGCCAGGGCGAACAGCTGCTCGAACTCGGCGCGGGTGAAGCCGCGCTTCTCGCCGGTGGCCTGGATCTCGACGATGTCGCCGGCGTTGGTCAGCACGAAGTTGCTGTCGGCCTCGGCGCTGCTGTCTTCCTCGTAGTCGAGGTCGAGCACCGGGGCGTCCTTGTAGACGCCGCAGGAAACGGCCGCGACCTGGCCGAGGATCGGGTCGGTCTTCAGCACGCCTTCCTCGATCAGGTAGTTGACCGCGATGCGCAGGGCGACCCAGGCGCCGGTGATGGCGGCGGTGCGGGTGCCGCCGTCGGCCTGGATGACGTCGCAATCCAGGCTGATCTGGCGCTCGCCCAGGGCCTTCAGGTCGACCACGGCGCGCAAGCTGCGGCCGATCAGGCGCTGGATCTCCTGGGTGCGGCCGCTCTGCTTGCCCTGGGCGGCTTCACGGCGACCGCGCGTATGCGTGGCCCGGGGAAGCATGCCGTATTCGGCCGTGACCCAGCCGGCGCCCTTGTTGCGCATCCAGCCGGGGACGCTTTCCTCGACCGTGGCGGTGACCAGCACCTTGGTGTGGCCGAAGCTGACCAGGCACGAGCCTTCGGCGTAGCGGTTGACGCCGGTTTCCAGCGTGACGTCTCGCGTTTGATCTGGGGCGCGTTCGGACGGACGCATGGGAAACTCCGGGGCTTTGCGTGATAGGATGGGGCCGCTTATCCTAGTTAAGACGGTCGTCCAATCCCGTCGAAACCCGAGGGACCCGCCCAAGGGACTCTGGCGGGCGCGTTCGAAGGCTACATGACACAGCTCTTTTCGGGGTTTTCCGCTCAGACTCCCAGCCTCACGGACCTGGACGCCCGCGCCCGCGACATCTTCCGGCGGGTGGTCGAATCCTATCTGGAGACCGGCGAACCGGTCGGATCGCGGACGATCTCACGCGGCGGGGTGCAGCTGTCGCCGGCCTCGATCCGCAACACCATGCAGGACCTGGCCCAGCTGGGCCTGCTGGACGCTCCCCACACCAGCGCCGGCCGCATCCCCACCCATGCGGGCCTGCGGATGTTCGTCGACGGCCTGCTGGAGGTGGGCGACATCGGCGAGGAGGAGCGGCGCACTATCGAGTCGCGGCTGTTCGCCCACGGCCGCTCGTTCGAGGAAGCCATGGGCGAGGCCAGCGCCATCCTGTCGGGCCTGGCCGGCGGCGCCGGGGTGGTGGTCGCGCCGGTCCGCGAGGGCGGGGTCAAGCACGTGGAGTTCGTGGCCCTGGGCGCCGACCAGGCCCTGGCGATTATGGTGTTMGACGACGGGGCGGTGGAGAACCGGCTGATGCGCCGCGCCGCCGGCGTCACCCCGGCCGCCCTGCAGGAGGCGTCGAACTTCCTCAACGCCCGCCTGCACGGCCGCACCCTGCACGAGGCCAAGGTCGAGATGGCCGCCGAGCTGGACACCGCCCGGCGTGAACTGGACGCCGCGGCGGCGCGTTTGGTCGAGGACGGCCTGGCCGCCTGGAGCGGCGGCGAGGAGCCCGATCGCGCCCTGATCGTGCGGGGCCGCGCCAACCTGCTGGCCGACGCCAGCGCCCGGGAGGACCTGGAGCGCGTGCGCCGGCTGTTCGACGACCTGGAACAGAAGGGCCAGTTGATCGGCCTGCTGGACGACGTGAGGACGGCCGAGGGCGTGCGCATTTTCATCGGGGCCGAAACGCGACTCTTTTCGCTTTCGGGTTCCTCCCTGATCGCGGCGCCCTATATGACGGGCCGACAGAAGGTGCTGGGGGCGATCGGCGTGATCGGCCCCACCCGCTTGAACTACGCTCGGGTGATCCCGCTGGTGGACTATACCGCCCGGGTGCTCGGGCGGATGATGGACGGATGAGGACTAGATGACCGACGAACAAACGCCGGCCGAGGACGTGGCCTTCGAGGCCGACGACGCCGCGCAGGAAATCGAGGCGCTGCAGCTGGAAGTGGCCGCCCTGAAGGACCAGGCGCTGCGCTTCGCCGCCGAGGCCGAGAACACCAAGCGCCGGGCCGAGCGCGAGATGAACGACGCCCGCGCCTACGCGATCCAGAAATTCGCCCGCGACCTGCTGGGCGTGGCCGACAACCTGTCGCGCGCCACCGCCCACAGCCCGCGCGAGTCGCAGGACGCGGCGGTCAGCAACTTCATCATCGGCGTCGAGATGACCGAGAAGGAGCTGCAGGGCGCCTTCGAGCGCAACGGCCTGAAGAAGATCGACCCGACCAAGGGCGAAAAGTTCGATCCCCACCTGCACCAGGCGGTGATGGAGCAGCCCTCGGACGAGGTCGCCGCCGGCGGCGTCATCCAGGTGCTGCAGGCCGGCTACGAGCTGATGGGCCGCCTGGTCCGCCCGGCCATGGTCGCCGTGGCCGCCAAGGGCTCGACCGGCCCGGAAGCGCCGAGCGAGCCGACGGCCGGGGCCGCGAACCCGTACGCCAGCACCGGCGCGGATACGGGTGGGTCGTTCGACACGAAGGCCTGAGTTCGGCCTGAGCTCCAATTTCGTTGTCATCCCGGAAGCCCCGCAGGGGCTGTCCGGGATGACAACCTTTGTGATGGGCTGGAAGAGCGTTCAGCCCTCCCCCTCGATCAAGTCCGCCAGCCCCCTGCCCCCCGCCACCGCATCGGCCCAGGTCACGTCGAACCCGGCGTCGTCGCCGTAGTACGGGTCGGCCACCGACTTGCCGTGGCGGCCTTCCACCGTATCCAGCAGCAACAGCAGCGCCGCCGTCCCGTCCGAGGGCCGGATGCGCTTGAGGTCGGCGAGGTTGTCGCGGTCCAGCGCCACCACGTGCGTGAACCGGCGGAAGTCCTCGGGCTTCACCTGGCGGCCGCGATAGCCCRCGATGTCGACGCCGTTGCGCAGCGCCACGGCCTGGGCCCGGCGGTCGGGCGGATCGCCGACGTGCCAGGATCCGGTCCCGGCCGAATCGATCTCGACCTCCAGCCCGCGCCGTTCGGCCTCGAGGCGGAAGGCCGCCTCGGCCAGGGGCGAGCGGCAGATGTTTCCGAGGCAGACGAACAGGACAGCGGAACGCGGCACGGGCGACCTTTCGCGACGGGAAGCGCCGGCTTGCGCACGGCCCCGGCAAGCCCAACATGTAGCCTCGCCCATTCCCCTGACGAAAGGCCGACTTCCCATGACCACGCAAACCGCGATCCTCGCCGGCGGCTGCTTCTGGGGCGTCCAGGACCTGCTGCGCCGCTATCCCGGGGTCTTGAAGACCCGCGTCGGCTATTCCGGCGGCGACGTGCCCAACGCCACCTATCGCAACCACGGCACCCACGCCGAGGCGATCGAGATCGTCTTCGACCCCGACCTGATCAGCTATCGTCGGATCCTGGAGTTCTTCTTCCAGATCCACGACCCCACCACCCTGAACCGCCAGGGCAACGACAGGGGCCTCAGCTACCGCTCGGCGATCTTCTACCTGGACGACGAGCAGAAGCGCGTGGCCGAGGAGACCATCGAGGACGTCGACGCCTCGGGCCTGTGGCCGGGCAAGGTGGTGACCGAGGTCGCCCCCGCCGGTCCCTTCTGGGAGGCCGAACCCGAGCACCAGGATTATCTGGAACGCATCCCCAACGGCTACACCTGCCACTTCATCCGGCCGGACTGGAAGCTGCCGACCAAGGCCGAACGCGAGATCGTCGGCTAGACTGTCGCTCCAGTGCGCATTTCGCCGCGGCCGGGCCTTCCCCCGGTCGCGGTTTGCGCTAATGTCGCAAGTCCATTCATTGCGGGGCCACGGGGGGATTCTCTCTGACGGCGGCGGCCCCGGGACCTGGACCGAGATATGAAGCTTACCATCGAGCGGGCGGCGCTGCTGAAGGCGCTGGGTCACGTGCAGAGCGTCGTCGAACGCCGCAACACCATCCCGATCCTGTCGAACATCCTGCTGTCGGCCGACCGCGACACCCTGTCGTTCTCGGCCACCGACCTGGACATGGAGATCATCGACGAGGGCCTGGCCCAGATCGACGTGCCCGGCCAGATCACCGCCCCGGCCCACACGCTCTATGAAATCGTCCGCAAGCTGCCCGACGGCTCGGACGTCTCGCTCAGCTTCAGCGGCGACGACCCGCGCCTGGTGATCCAGGCCGGCCGCTCGCGCTTCAACTTGCCGGTCMTGCCGGCCGGCGACTTCCCGGTCATGAGCAGCGACGGCCTGTCGGGCCGCATCTCGGTCGACACCAACGAGCTGATCCGGCTGATCGACAAGACCCGCTTCGCGATCTCGACCGAAGAGACCCGCTACTACCTGAACGGCCTGTACCTCCACACCGTCAACGACGGCGGGACGACCAAGCTGCGCGCCGTGGCCACCGACGGCCACCGCCTGGCCCTGGCCGAGATGGACGCCCCCGAGGGCGCCGCCGGCCTACCCGGCGTGATCGTGCCCCGCAAGACCATCCAGGAGGCCCGCCGCCTGATGGAATCGGCCGGCGAACAGGTCGACCTGCAGATCAGCGCCCAGAAGATCCGATTCGAGTTCGGCCGCGCGGCCCTGACTTCCAAGGTCATCGACGGCGCCTTCCCGGACTATCTGCGCGTCATCCCGCGTGACAACGCCAAGATCCTGACCCTGGACAACGACCTGTTCGCCAAGGCCGTCGACCGGGTGGCCACCATCTCGGCCGAGAAGAGCCGCTCGGTGAAGCTGGCCGTCGAGCCGGGCCGCATCACCCTGACCGTGCGCAACATGGAAGCCGGCCAGGCCGTGGAAGAGGTCGAGGTCGACTACGACGGCGAGGCCTTCGAGATCGGCTTCAACGCCCGCTACCTGCTGGACGTCTGCGGCCAGATCGGCGGCCCGATCGCCGAGTTCCGCTTCGCCGACCCGGCCTCGCCCACCCTGGTGGTCGATCCGACGGACCCGGGCGTGAAGTACGTGCTGATGCCGCTGCGGGTCTAGGGGCTCACCTTGGTCCTTGAGGAAACGGGCGCTCAGGCGCCCGTTTTGCTGTCCGGCGGACACTTGCCTCTACGGACCGTTTCGCGGCGGCGCGAGGGGCTTGAGGCGAGGCTAAATCCGAAGCGGATGAGCCGGGGTCGGAGGAGCAGGTTGATAAGCGACGCGCGTTCCGAGCTGGCCGATCTCCTCGAGAAGCACACGGGCGAACCCGCGCCGCCCTCTGCCGGCGACGTGGACTTGTTCGACGATTTGGGCGTTGAAGGCGACGACGCCTTCGAGTTCATGGACGACTTCGCCGCTCGGTTCGGTGTCGATATGGACGGTTACCGCTGGTATTTCCATCACGGCGAGGAGGGCCACAATTTCGGAGCCCTGTTCTTTCGCCCGCCCTATCGGCGCGTGCGCCGCATACCGATCACGCCCGATATCCTTCTTGAAGCCATTCGGACAAAGCGGTGGCCCCTGGCGTATCCAGAGCACGAGGCGCCGGACGTCCGCTGGGATATCCGGGTGAACCAACTGTTTGGCGCCGGGTTCCTCGCCCTCTTCGCGCTCTGGCTATGGAAAACCTTCGTCCGTTGAGGACGAACCGCACGGGGCTGGAATCCCGCGCCCGTTAGGCGATGCCCAGCACCCGCACGGCCAGCCACAGCGCGCCGCAGATGATCGCCCAGCCGGTGGCGACGCCCAGTTCGGGGTGGTTCTGCCACCATTGGCGCCGAGCGCCCAAAGCCTTGAGTTTCACGAGCCCCCTCCCCAGGGTTTGTTACCGTTATTCATGCGTGACACACGGACTCGCGCAAGCAACCTCCGGTGTAACGGGATCGTCACATACCGCTATATCCCTGTCACCTGTCCGTTCGCCCGTTCTTGTCGCCCCCTTCGCCCATGCTAATGTCCGTTTCATAAGAAAACGGGAGGAAGCGCATGGCGAAGATCAGCTACATGACGGTCGGCTCGAACAAGCTGGAGGCGGCCAAGGCCTTCTATGACGACCTGCTGGGCTCGATCGGCATGAAGGGGGTCTATGACCATCCGTCTGGCGGGCGGCTCTATCGCGGCAAGGGCACGGGCCTGTTCGGGGTTCTGGGTCCGTATGACGGCAATCCGGCCTGCATCGGCAACGGCATGATGGGCGGGTTCGACTTCGAGACCCGCGAGGAGGTCGACGCCTTCCACGCCCGGGCCATCACGTTGGGCGGCTCGTGCGAGGGCGCGCCTGGCGAGCGGATGCCTGGAGCCTATTTCGCCTATTTCCGCGACCTCGATGGCAACAAGCTGTGCGGCTACAAGTTCGGCTGACGCCGCCACCGGGCCCGAGGCCACGGCGGCCGATGAGGAGGAAGAGACGGGCGCCGCGTGCGCCCGTTTTGCTGTCCGCGCCGATGTGCGCATTCGCACATAAATAACGAGAGCCACGCCACCGCCGACACCGGGGCGCCGGAGCACGATCAGGCGATCAACAACGCTCTCGGGAACCTCCCATGGCCGGCAAGGCGCAGGAAGCCTGGCAGCTGAAGCTCCTGCCCCTGATGATGAGCTTCGTCATCGGCGCCGCCGTCTTCTTCAGCGCGGTCGTGCTCTGGCGCTTCGTGGCGATCGACGACCAGCTGGCCAGCCCCGGACGCGGCGTCGCGGCCCTGGAGGCGCCGCCGGCCAAGCTCGCGGACGACGCCAAGGCCGCCCTGTCGCTGGAGCGCTACGTCATCGAGCAGCGCTACCAGCAGGCCTCGCTGATCGTGCGGGCCCGTCTGTGGACCCGGTTCGTCGGCTTCATCACCGGCATGCTGCTGGCCCTGGTGGGCGCGACCTTCGTCCTGGGCAAGCTGAGCGAGCCGGAAACCCACGCCTCGGGCAATGCCGAGGTCGCCGGCCACAAGCTGGGTTTCGCCATTTCCAGCACCTCCCCAGGGATCATCCTGGCCAGCCTCGGCACGGTGTTGATGGCCCTGACGATCGCCATCCCCGGCCAGGCCAGCACCCAGGACGCCGCGATCTACTATCGCGGCCAGGCGGGGCTGGACGCGCCGCTCCCCGACGTCCCGCCCGCGCCGTGCCCGAACGGCGACACCGATCCGCTCAGTTGCCTGCCCACCCACATCCCCGAAACCCCAAGGAGCCAGCCATGACCCGCATCCTCATCAAGTCTGTCGCAGCCGCCGTCGTCCTGATCGTCGCGACGCCCCCGGCGCCGGCCTCGGCCGCGGTCGATCCCCCCGAGCTGCGACGGGGCCGCGACTCCTACAACATCAGCGATTTCGCGTCGGCCTATCAGACGCTCGCGCCCTACCGTGCGAAGGCCGGCCCGGCGCTGGAGGTCGATTTCCTGGTGAGCGCCAGCGCCTGCAGGCTCGCCTACAAGAACTTTCCCGACCAGGGACGGGCCGCGCTCAAGACCCTGGGCGCGCGCTATTACCCCCTCTCACTCAAGAACGGTTGGCCGCAACGCATCAACGGGGCGCTGGCGACCTGCGGTCAGGGTCTGCAACGGCCGCCCGCCAACCTGGCCGTCGCCGGCACGTCCGGGACCTTCATGGAGGCCTTCCCGCTGGACCTGGCGGCGCCCGCCGACGCCATGGCCAGCGGCGCGGCGGGTCGCGGCGCGATCGCGAGCCCGTCGTCGCAGACCTTGAAGAGCGACAAGCTGAGCGACGTCGGCGTCAGCGGCGCCGCCCTGAAGGGCCAGATCCAGGCCCCGGCGGCGGCGAACCTGAAGGCCGGGGCGATGAACCGTCAGTAGGATTCGCCCCACGAACGCGAAAGGAAACGGGCGCTTCAGAGCGCCCGTTTTTTTGCCTCCGCACCCGATGTGCGCAATCGCACATAAATGGCGAGAGACACGTCACAGTCAGCGAGGCGGCGTCGAGGCACGGTCACGACAGGACCACGGAAGCCCTCAACGACGGCGACGCCCCGGTCGCCCGCCGGCGAGGTTCCCGAAACCCAAGGAACAGCCGATGACCTCTCGCCTCAGATCCGGTCTGGTCGCCGTCGCCCTGATCACGGCCTGCCCGTCCGCCCCCGCCCTCGCGGCCACCAAAGCTCCCGTCCCTCTCGAAGTCCGGCAAGCCCAGGCCTTTGTCGACAACTGGGAGTACGAGCGCGCCTTCAACACGCTCGTGCCCTACCGCTACAGGACGGGCGGCTCGCTGCGGGTCGATTTCCTGATCGCGGCCAGCGCCTGCAAGATCGCGCAAAAGGACCTGCCCTCCAGGGGAAAGGCGGCGCTGGCCTCGCTGGAGGATCGTTACGGGGGCACCAAGGCGTGGCTGGACTTGCAGGACCGCGTCCTCGAAGCCCAGCGAACCTGCGGCCAGGGACTGCAAAGGCCGATCTTCGTCGCGGGCTCCGCCGGCGTCTCCGGCAAGTTCATCGGCAAGCCCCAGGAGGACTCGACCCCGCCGCCCGGCGCGATGGTGGACGACGCCCTTCCCGAGCCCGTCGCGCCGGTGGAGGTCACCCCTCCGCCGGAGGCCGCCCCCGCGCCCCAGGCGCCGGCCAAGTCCAGCTCCCGGAAACTGCGCAACGCCATGGCCGGCATCGCCGCCACAGCGGCCGCCGCCTTCCTGAGCAGCCTGGCCGAGAACGCCGGCGCCGCGGCGGCGGAGAAGTTCAAGGACCCCGGCGACCAGGAGGCCGACAAGTAGACGGGTTTCGCGCGTCCGGAGCGGCGCCCCTGATGCCGATCCGGGCCTGAGCCCCTATATCCTCGCCGGGCGCCTTCCGGCGCCGGCGAGGAGCATCTCATGAGCATGGATTTGAGCGGCCGCGCGGCCCTGGTCACCGGCGCGTCGTCGGGCTTCGGCGAGGCCGTGGCCCTGGGCCTGGCCAAGGCCGGCGCCAGGGTTGCCCTGGCCGCCCGCCGCGAGGACCGCCTGCGCGATCTGGCCGCGCGCATCCAGGCCGCCGGCGGCGAGGCGCACGTGATCGTCGCCGACTTCACGAAGGAGGAAGAAGCCCAGCGCGCGGTCCGCGAGGCCGAGGCCGCGTTCGGGCGGCTGGACATCCTGATCAACAACGCCGGGGTCATGTACCTGGAGCCGGTGGCCACCGCCGACCTCGGGCGCTGGCGTTCGATGCTGGAGCTGAACCTGCTGGGCCTGATCGCCGCCACCCAGGCCGCCCTGCCCGGCATGACCGCCCGCAAGGACGGCCACATCGTCAACATCGCCTCGACCGCGGCCCACGTCGCCAACCCGATGGCGGCGGCCTATTCGGCCACCAAGTTCGGCGTGGCGGGCTTTTCGGAGGCCCTGCGCAAGGAGGTCCACAAGGACAACATCCGGGTGTCGGTGATCTCGCCCGGCATGGCCGCCACCGAGCTGCGCGACCACATCGCCGTGCCGGCCGTTCAGAGCGCCGTCAACCAGTCGGCCGCCGCCATGCGCCAGCTGACCGCCGAGGACGTGGCCGACGCCATCCTCTACGCCGTCAGCCGCCCGCCGCACGTGATGATCAACGAAATCCTGATGCGCTCGACCGATCAGGAGCGGTAGGCGGCCACGGTCCCGATTCCGCCTTCGTCGCGACCCGAGCCCGCCACGATCCGGGCGCATGGCGAGACTTTCTCCCCCTGAGGAATCCGCCATGCGCATCGCCTGGGAACGCATCGCCACCATCGTCTTCAGCGGGCTCGCCTGGGCGATGGCCCTCGTGGCGGGCCCGCACTTGGCCCACGCCCTGCGGCACCCGTCGCGCCTGGTGGCCCATGCGAGCGTCGGTCGCCGCCGCGAGCAAGGCTGACGTCGATTTAGACCTGCGGCGCGAATAGGCTAGAACCCCCCGGTGAGCCGCGCCGCCCTGCTGTCCCTGACCCTGACCGACTTCCGCTCGTACGAGCGCGCGACCCTGCGTCCGGACGGCGCCAGCGTCTATCTGTTCGGGGCCAACGGGGCGGGCAAGACCAACCTCCTGGAGGCGATCAGCCTGCTGTCGCCGGGCAAGGGCCTGCGCGGGTCCAGCCTGACCGAGGTGGGCCGCCGCCTGCCGGGCGAGACCACGGGCCGGGCCTGGGCCGTGGCGGCGGAAGCCCAGTCTGGCGACGACGAGCCCGTCCGCCTGGGCACCGGCGTCGAGCTGGCCGGCGCCGCCCGCCGCGTCGTCCGCATCGAGGGCGAGACCGTTCCGCCCGGCCGGCTGGCCGACCATGTCCGGCCGATCTGGCTGACCCCGGCCCAGGACCGGCTGTTCCTCGAGGCCGCCGGCGAGCGCCGCAAGTTCTTCGACCGCCTGGTGTTCGCCGGCGAGCCCGACCACGCCCGCCACGCCAACGCCTACGACAAGGCCCAGCGCGAGCGCATGCGCCTGCTGACCGACGCCGCCGAGAGCGGCCAGCCGGCCGACACGGTGTGGCTGACGGCCCTGGAGGCGCGCCTGGGCCAGGCCGGTGCCCTGATGGCCGGGGCCCGGGCCCGCACCCTGCTGGCCCTGCAGGCCGAGATCGACACCCGCGGCGACCGCCCCTTCCCGCGCGCCCGCCTGGCCCTGACCGGCGAGTGGGAGGCGATGGCGCTGGAGGGCGTCGAAACGGCCGAGATCGAGCACCGCCTGGCCGCCGCCCTGGCCGCCGCGCGCCCCCGCGACGGGGCCGCCGGACGCGCCCTGACCGGCCCGCACCGGGGCGATCTGGCCATCCATCACGTCGACAAGGACCGTCCTGCGGCGGAATGTTCGACCGGGGAGCAGAAAGCGCTGATTCTGAACCTGGTTTTGGCGCAGGCCACGCGACTTTCGCGTGCGAAGGACGCCCCGAATCCTATAGTGTTGCTCGACGAAGTCGCCGCGCATCTCGACCTGAAAAGGCGAGCCGCCCTGGCCGACGAAATCACGGCGCTCGGCCTGCAGGCTTTTCTGACAGGCACCGACGAGTCGCTGTTCGACCATCTGAAAGGTCGGGCTCTGGGCGTTCGCGTCAGCGAACGGGGCCTGACCGCATTGGAAGACGTATGACCGAAGAGACCAAAGGCCAAAACTCGGAAGATCGCCTGACGACGGCGGACGGCTCGGAGATGTCGGCCCCCGAAGTGATGACGGGCGAGTACGGCGCCGACTCCATCAAGGTGCTCAAGGGCCTGGACGCGGTGCGAAAGCGCCCCGGCATGTACATCGGCGACACCGATGACGGCTCGGGCCTGCACCACATGGTCTACGAGGTGGTCGACAACGCCATCGACGAGGCCCTGGCCGGCCACGCCACCAAGGTGGAGGTGATCCTCAACGCCGACGGCTCGGTGACGGTCACCGACGATGGCCGCGGCATCCCGGTGGGCATCCACGAGGGCGAGGGCGTCAGCGCGGCCGAGGTCATCATGACCCAGCTGCACGCCGGCGGTAAGTTCGACCAGAACAGCTACAAGGTTTCGGGCGGCCTGCACGGCGTGGGCGTCTCGGTCGTCAATGCGCTCAGCGACTGGCTGGAGCTGAAGATCCACCGCGACGGCCACAGCCACCAGATGCGCTTCGAGCGCGGCGACGCGGTGACCTCGCTGAAGGTGACCGGCGACTCGCCCATCCGCACCGAGGGTCCCAAGGCCGGCGAGGTGCTGACCGGCACCGAGGTGACCTTCTTCCCGTCCAAGGACACCTTCGCCTTCATCGACTTCGACCGGAAGACGCTGGAGCACCGCCTGCGCGAGCTGGCCTTCCTGAACTCGGGCGTGACCATCTGGTTCAAGGACGAGCGCGACGCCGAGCCGTGGGTCGAGAAGCTGCACTACGAGGGCGGCATCGAGGCCTTCGTGCGCCACCTGGACAAGGCCAAGACCCCGCTGCTGAAGACGCCGATCGTCATCCGCGGCAAGAAGGACAAGGTCGAGGTCGACCTGGCCGTCTGGTGGAACGACAGCTACCACGAGCACATGCTGTGCTTCACCAACAACATCCCCCAGCGGGACGGCGGCACGCACTTGTCGGCCTTCCGGGGCGCCCTGACGCGCATCATCACGAACTACGCCGAGAGCTCGGGCATCACCAAGAAGGAGAAGGTCAATGTCGGGGGCGAGGACGCCCGCGAAGGCCTGACCTGCGTGCTGTCGGTCAAGGTGCCGGACCCCAAGTTCAGCTCGCAGACCAAGGACAAGCTGGTCTCGTCCGAGGTGCGCCCCGCCGTCGAGAGCCTGGTGCAGGAAGGCCTGGCCACCTGGTTCGAGGAGCATCCGAACGAAGCCAAGGCGATCGTCTCCAAGATCGCCGAGGCCGCCGCCGCCCGTGAAGCGGCCCGCAAGGMCCGCGAACTGACCCGCCGCAAGAGCGCCCTGGACATCACCAGCCTGCCCGGCAAGCTGGCCGACTGCTCCGAGCGCGACCCGGCAAAGTCCGAGATCTTCATCGTCGAGGGCGACTCGGCCGGCGGCTCGGCCAAGCAGGCCCGCAACCGCGACAACCAGGCCGTCCTGCCCCTACGCGGCAAGATCCTGAACGTCGAGCGCGCGCGCTTCGACAAGATGCTGTCGTCCGACCAGATCGGCACCCTGATCACGGCCCTGGGCGCCGGCATCGGCCGCGACGACTTCAACCCGGACAAGGTGCGCTACCACAAGATCGTGCTGATGACCGACGCCGACGTCGACGGCGCCCACATCCGCACCCTGCTGCTGACCTTCTTCTATCGTCAGATGCCGGAGCTGATCGAGCGGGGCTACATCTACATCGCCCAGCCGCCGCTCTACAAAGCCGCCAAGGGCAAGTCGTCGCGCTACCTGAAGGACGACGCCGAGATGGACGCCTTCCTGGTGGACGAGGGCGTCGACGGCGCCGAGCTCGACCTGGCCTCGGGCGAGCGCCGCACCAGCCAGGACCTGCTGGCCCTGGTCCAACTGGCCCGCCAGGCCAAGGGCAACATCGACCGCCTGGCCCAGCGCGCCCCGGCCTTCGCCATCGAGCAGGCGGCCCTGGCCGGCCTGTTCGGCGACAAGCCCGACATCGCCGCCGCCGCCAAGCGACTTGATCTGTATGCGGAGGAAGGTGACGGCCCGTGGTCGGGCGAGCGCTCGGACACCGCCTTCGTCTTCACCCGCATCCGCCGCGGCGTGACCGAGACCGTGGTCCTGGACGACGGCCTGCTGCACGCCGCCGACGCTCGTCGCCTGGCCGAACGCGCCGGCGCCCTGGCCGAGGTGTTCTCGGGCTCGGCGATCTTCCGCCGCAAGGACAAGTCTACCACCGTGCGCGGTCCGCTGGACCTGGTGGGCGCGGTGCTGGACGCCGGCCGCAAGGGCCTGTCGATCCAGCGCTACAAGGGCCTGGGCGAGATGAACCCCGATCAGCTGTGGGAAACCACCCTGGACGTCGAGGCCCGCACCCTGCTGCAGGTCCGCGTCAACCACGCCGACGACGCCGACGACATGTTCAGCCGCCTGATGGGCGATCTGGTCGAACCGCGCCGCGAGTTCATCCAGGAGAACGCCCTGGACGCCGAGGTGGACGTCTAGCGCCGGTTGTCATCCCGGAAGCCTCGCAGAGGCTGTCCGGGATGACAACGGCGTGTGGCTTTCAGCCTTCGCTACTCCCCCGGCCGCTGGAGCTTCAGCCGCAGGATCCACGTCCGCGACGGGTCGCCGTCGCAATTGTACTGCAGGCCGGTGACGTTGTTGTCGGTGCTGCGCCCACCGGCGATCGTCAGGCACTTGTCGGTCTGGACGTTGCGGATCTGGTGCAGGCCGTTGCCCCCGACATCGCTGATGTGCCAGGTGCGCGACGGATCGGCGTCGCAATTGAACTGCAGCGCGGTGACGTTGTTGTCGGTGCTGCGCCCGCCCGCGATGGTCAGGCACTTGCCCGTGCGCACGTTGCGGATCTGGTAGATGTCGTACCCGGCCACCTGGTTCAGCGTCCAACGTCTCGACGGGTCGGCGTCGCAGTTGAACTGCACGGTCTCGACATTGTTCTCGGTGCTGACCCCGCCCGCGATGGTCAGGCATTTGTTGGTCTGGGCGTTGACCAGCATCACCTCGGCGCCGATGGCGGCGGCCTGGACCGGGCCGAAGGTGCAGAAGGTCGCGAGCGCGAACACGATCGACGCCGCCGCTCGGGCAGCGACACGACGAAACCCCGTCATGATGATTTCCTTTGGCGCGAACAACCGCAGCGCCATCGCGTTCCCGATTCCGCATAAGCATTGCACCCGAGATTACGGGTTGCAATTCTATAATTTCTACTTGTGCGCTAATAACGCGGACAATCAATCGTCCGTGAAATAGTCCGCGATCGCCGCATCCACCGACTCCAGTTCGAACCCCGGCGAGCCGGCGCGCTCCAGGGCGTGGCGGATCTGCCAGGCGCTGCGGCCGACGTGGATGCCCATGCCGCGCAGCTCCTCGATGATGGCGGCGCGGGTGGCGTCGTCGACCGACTTGTTGTTCTCCAGACGCGCCTGGTCCAGCCGCCAGCCGAAATAGGTGTCGGGCGTCAGTTCGATGACCGCGCCGGGGGCCGGCAGCCATTCGTAGATGGCGCAGCGGCGGTCGACGGCCGCGTCCACATAGTTGGCCAGGCAGTTGCGGTAGCGGCGGGCGGCGTCGCGGATGGCCGCTACGGTCTCCAGCGGCCGCAGACGCTCCGTACCCGGATGAGGCGGCTTGGGCAGTTCGCGTCGGAAGTCGTCGGCCACCAGGTTGAACAGGGTCTTGGCGGTGGGGGCGCGGGTCCAGACGGCGATCCGCTCGGCCAGCACCGCCTCCGGCAGGCGGCGGGCCAGCAGGACGTGGGCCTCGGCCAGCAGCTTGGCCTGGGCGGCGCTGACCCGCACGGCCGCCCCGCCGGCGTCGCGCAGCGGGCGTGGCAGGGCGCCCAGGGTGCGCACCTGCATCGGATCGATCCGGTCGGCGTGGCGCAGGGTCTTGGCCGGCTTGGGATCGGCCAACAGGGCGACCAGGACGCGGTAGTCCTCCGGCGCCCAGGCGATCTCGCCCAGCCGCTCCAGCGCCCGGGCCAGGCCTTCGGGGGCGGGGTCCAGCACCAGGCGCACGGCCTTGCGCAGCGGGGCCTCCAGCAGCAGGTCGACATCGATCGCCGCCCGGCCGTCGGCCGTGGTGGCCAGCATCAGGCAGATCAGGTGCCGCCGCGCCGTCGGGGCGGTGACGAAGGGCGTATGCGGCGCGGGCCACAGGGCGGCCAGCACGTCCGCATAGGCGGGCGCGATCAGGCGCAGCAGGGGCGAGGCGAGCTCGGTCGCCTGGGCCAGAACGAGGGTGGTCATCGATAGCTCCCGGCGACGGCCGGGGCGGTCGTCGCTAGCGGTGTTGGAGGTCTTGCGGACGAAGCGGGCGCGGCTCGCACGACGCGCGCCATCGCACCGGGATCGGTGGCTTGTATGGCTGGGCGGCGTTCAAGGTCATGCGGCGGCGGCTTTCCGGAGCTGGATCGGGGGTGCGCTGATCTCACGATCCCCGTCGGCGGACAAGACCGTCGCGCCCGCCGGCACGACTTGACGTTTACCTTGTTGCCGCCAGGACACGGTTCGGCGAACGACGCGCGCTCAGGCCATCGCCACGAACATCGCCGCCGCCGCGACCGCCATCACCGCCGTCGCCAGCCAACCGAATAGCTTCAGGGTCGGCCCGGCGATGAAGCGTCCCATCTGGTCGCGCCGCGAGACGACCAGCATCATCACCACCATCATGGGCACGGCGATCACGCCGTTGATCACCGCGCTCCAGAAGAGGGCTTGGATCGGATCGATCTTCAGCAGGTCCAGGCCCACGCCCAGCAGGGTGGCCGCGCCGATCACCGTGTAGAAGCCGATCGCCTCCCACGGCTTGTTGTCCAGCCCGCAGGTCCAGCCTCGGGTCTCGCCCACCGCATAGGCGGCCGAGCCGGCCAGGACCGGGATCGACAACAGGCCGGTGCCGATGATTCCCAGGGAAAACAGCAGGAAGGCGAACTGGCCCGCCGCCGGCTCCAGCGCCTTGGCCGCGTCGGCCGCTGTCGCGATCTCGGTCTTGCCCGTGGCGTGCAGGGTGGCGGCGGTGGCGATCATGATGGCCAGGGCGATCAGGTTCGAGACCGCCATGCCGAAGAAGGTGTCGGTTCGTATGCGGCGCATCTCCGGCTTGGCCTGCTCGGGCGCCTCGGTCAGGGGGTGCGCCGCGTCGTCGTGGTCGACCTCCTCGACCTCCTGGGCGGTCTGCCAGAAGAAGAGGTACGGGCTGATGGTGGTGCCGAACACCGCCACGATCGTGGTGATCGCGTCCTTGGAGCCCAGCAGCTTCAGGTCGGGCATGACCAGGCCTCGGGCGACGTCGCCCCAGTCCAGCTTCACGACCAGCACCACCGCCACATAGGCGAACAGCACCAGGGTCAGCCATTTCAGGATACGGACATAACGCTTGTAGGGGATGAACATCTGCAGCAGCAGCGACCCCAGCGCGAAGCCGATCGTGAACAGGTGCGCGCCGCCGTGCGCCAGGAGCTGCGCCGCCGCGCCCATGGCCGCCAGGTCGGCCCCGATATTGATGGTGTTGGCGACGAACAGCAGGGCGACCAGCGCCGTCACCGCGCCCCTGGGGATCACCTCGCCCATGTTGCGGGCCAGGCCCTTGCCGGTGACCCGGCCGATCTGGCCGCTGACCAGCTGGATCGCGCACATCAGCGGATAGGTCAGCAGCAGGGTCCACAGCAGGCCATAGCCGAACCGCGCGCCGGTCTGGGAATAGGTGGCGATGCCCGACGGATCGTCGTCGGCCGCACCGGTGACCAGGCCGGGGCCCAGCTGTTCGAACAGGGCGATCGAGCGGACGCGGCGGAGCAGCGAGGTCATGACGTTTCCCGCCGTTCGGCGCTTGGAGAGGCTGAGAACACCATCTCGGCGCGCTTGGTTCCTGTGTCGGCTGGCGCACCCAACGCGAATTTTCTCTTGCCAAGCAAATTACATAGCTATGTATATATAGCGACATACTTTCGATCTCGGGACCGCGATCATGACCCCCGACACCCTCGCCGACCTGGGCGTGACCTTCCTGGGCAGCCGGATGAAGCGCCTGGCCGACCGGCTGCAGACCGACGCGGCCGCCACGCTCCAGGCCATGGACCTGCCGATCCAGCCGGCCCAGCAGCAGTTCCTGGCCGTGCTGCGCCAGCAGGGCCCCCAGACCGTGGGCGGCGTCGCCCAGCACCTGCGGATCAGCCAGCCGACCGCCACTCGCGCCATCCAGGCCCTGATGGAGCAGGGCCTGATCGACGCCAGCCGCGAAGGCCGCGACCAGCGCCAGAAGCTGCTGTCGCTGAGCCCGGACGGCGAGGCCCTGATGGACCGGCTGGAGCGTGACCTGTGGCCCCGGGTCGAGGCCGCGGCCGTGTCGCTGTGCGGCGGTCGCCACGCCGCCCTGCTGAAGGAGATCGAGATGATCGAGGCTGAACTGGACCGGCGCTCGCTGGTGGACCGGATCATGGCCCCGGAGATGCGCGTGCGCGACTTCTCCGACGACCTGGCCCAGGCCTTCCACGACATCAACGCCGAATGGATCTCGCGGATGTTCGTGCTCGAGGAGAACGACATCCGCCTGCTGGAGGACCCGCGCGGCCTGATCGTCGACAAGGGCGGGGCGGTGCTGTTCGCCGAGACGCCGGACCTGGGCGTGGTCGGGACCTGCGCGGTCATGAAGATGAAGGACGGCTGGTTCGAACTGACCAAGATGGGCGTGCTGGAGGCCGCGCGTGGCCGCAAGGTCGGCGAGTTCCTGCTGGCGGCGACGATCGAGCGGGCCAAGGCCATGGGCGTGGCCGACCGGCTCTACCTGCTGACCAACAGGAAGTGCGGCCCGGCCATCCACCTGTACGAGAAGCTGGGCTTCCAGCACGACGCCGAGATCATGGCGCTGTTCGGCAGCCGCTACGAGCGGTGCGACGTGGCGATGCGGTATCGGGGTTAGAGTCCTTCTCCCCTTGCGAGAGAAGGTGTCGGCGAAGCCGACGGATGAGGGGTCGAAAGCCCCGTCCGGAGAATTCTGAGAGACCCCTCACCCGACCTCGCTCCGCGAGGCCACCCTCTCCCGCAAGGGGAGAGGGATCAGGCTGAGACTTGGGCCGCCACGGCCCTCAGCACCTCGCGCGCCGCGTTCGGGTCCAGCCGCACCTGCAGGCCCCGCTGGCCGCCGTTGATGTAGACGTAGGTCTCCGCCAGGGCGTCGGCCTCGATCACCGCCGGCAGGGCCTTGCGCTGGCCGAAGGGACTGATGCCGCCGACCTTGTAGCCGCTGATCCGCTCGGCGTCGGCGGGCTTCATCATCTGGGCCGACTTGCCCCCGACGGCGGCGGCCAGCTTCTTCATCGCCACCTCCCGGTCGGAAGGCACGATGACCAGCACCGGCTTGCCGTCGACCAGGGCCATCAGGGTCTTGAGCACCCGGCTGGGGTCCTCGCCCAGGGCCGCGGCCGCGGCCAGGCCGATGCTGTCGGCGTCCGGGTCGTAGTCGTAGGCGTGGACGGTGAAGTCGACCCCGGCCTTGGTCAGGGCCTGGGTGGCGGGCGTGGTGCGGGACATGGCGTCACTATAGCCAAGCCCGCCCGCGTGGAGCCAGACCCCGGCTTGGGCCTGGCCTCCTCGAACCTTGTCGGACCCTACTTCGGGCAGATCGCGTCGCCCTCGTTGGAGGCCAGGCGCACCTCGGTCAGGGTGACGCCGAACGGCGCGGTCGTGCCGATCACGAACGGCGCGGTGACGTGGTCCATCTTGGCCCCGACCGCCTGGAAGCAGGACAGCTTGATCTTCGCGCTGCGCCATTCGCCCGGCTTGGCCGCCTTGACCAGGGTCGAGACGTCGATCGTCCCGGCGCACGAGGCGTCGTCGGCGCAGCCGATGCTCATCGTCACGGGCGCGGTCGGAGGGGCGTCGATCCGGTAACGGACCATCACCGCCATGTCGCCGGTGGTCTGGCGCGACAGGTCGACCGGCGGGCCGTGGATGGCCAGCATGCCCTGGCCGGTCCAGGCGACCTGGCGGGCGTTCTCCTGGGCGCCGGCGTCGATCGTCTTGACCGATCCCGCCCCCAGGAAGTCCATGCGCCACGGCGCGGGCAGGCGGCCGTCGACGAAGTAGCGGTCGACGCTGCCGGCGGCGGCGACGTTGCCGGCGTCCTCCGACAAGGCCGCGACCTGGCCGGGCTTGGCGTAGCTGAGGCCGTAGCCATAGGCGAACTGCGGGTCGTATCCGGGCTGGCCTCGGTTCAGCGGCCCCTGGTCGGCGCGCTTGGGCCACGAGAAGCCCAGTTTGCCCTGGAAGTCGCGCGCCGGCTTGCCATCCTTGCCGGCCACCAGCACGTCGGCCACGCCGCCGCCCTCCGAGCCCGGCAGCCAGGCGGCCACGAAGGCGTCCGAGGCGTTGATCTCGGGGTTCACCCACAACGGACGGCCCGACAGGAACACCGAGACGACGGGGATGCCCTGGGCCTTCAACTTCTTCAGCAGGGCCAGGTCGGTCTTGTCGCCCAGCTGGTAGCCCAGATGGGCCACGTCGCCCTGGAATTCCGCGTACGGATCCTCGCCGAAGACGACGATGGCGACGTCGGGCTTGGTCTTGAACTGGCCGTTGGGCGCCAGCTCGGCCTGGCCGCCGGCCGCCTTCACCGCCTGCTCGATCCCGCCCCAGATCGACTGGCCGTGCGGGAAGTCGCTGTTCTTGTTGCCCGTGCCCTGCCAGGTCAGGGTCCAGCCGCCCGAGGCCTTGCCGATGTCGTCGGCGGCGCCCGCCACCAGCACCCTGGCGCCCGGCTTGACCGGCAGGACACCGTCGTTCTTCAGCAGCACCAGCGACTTGGCCACGGCCTCGCGGGCGATGGCCCGGTGGTCGGCGGCGCCCAGGCGGTCCAGCTTGCCCTGGACGGTCGGCGCCACGCGCTCGAACAGCCCGGCCTTGACCTTGACCCGCAGGATGCGACGCACGGCGTCGTCCAGCCGCGCCATCGGAATCTCGCCCGACTTCACCTGGGCCAGGGTGTTGTCGTAGAGGCCCTTCCAGCTGTCGGGGGCCATGTACATGTCCAGGCCCGCGTTCATCGCCTGCGGGCAGCTGACGTTGGTGCAGCCCGGCAATTGTCCGTGGGCGTTCCAATCGCTGACCACGAAGCCCTGGAAGCCCATCCGGCCCTTCAGCACGTCGGTCAGCAGGGTCTTGTTGCCGGTGATCTTCTGGGCGTTCCAGCTGGAGAACGAGGCCATCACCGTCAGGATGCCGGCGTCGATGCTGGGCGGATAGCCCTGGGCGTGGATGGCGACCAACTCCTGCTCGGAGATCCGGGCGTCGCCCTGGTCCTTGCCGCCCTCGGTGCCGCCGTCCGCCAGGAAGTGCTTGGCCGAGCCGGCGATGTGGCCGGCGCCGAGGGTCTGGCCGGGCTTCAGCTCGCCCTGCAGGCCCAGGGTCATGGGGCCGGAATAGGACTTCACCACCTCGGGGTCCTCGGCATAGCCCTCGTAGCTGCGGCCCCAGCGGTCGTCGCGCGGAACGGCCACCGTCGGCCCGAAGGTCCAGTCGCCGCCGACCACCGCCACCTCCTCGCCGGTGGCCTGGCCGATGCGACGGATCAGGGCCGGGTCGCGCATGGCGCCCAGGCCGATGTTGTGCGGGAAGATCGTCGCCCCGACGATGTTGTTGTGGCCGTGCACGGCGTCGATGCCGAACAGGATGGGGATCGGGGTGTGGCCGGGCCGCGCGGCCAGGGCTTCCTTGCGATAGGCGTCGACCAGGTCGATCCAGGCCTGGGGCGGGGCGCGGTCATTGCCGCCCGGAGCCGAGTTGCCGCCGGCCAGGATCGAGCCCAGCGGATATTTCTCCAGATCGGCCGGGGTCATCGAGGCGATGTCGCCCTGGATGGTTTGGCCGACCTTCTCCTCGACGCTCATCTTGGCCATGAGCTGGGTGATGAAGGCCTCGGTCTTGGCGTCGGTGATCGCCGCCGGGCTGGCCGCCGCGGGCCACTGGTCCGGATGGGCGATGGTCGACGGCGCCGGGCTCGACTGCGCGAAGGCCGCGCCCCCCAAGCTGAAAGAGGCCAGACCGGTCGAGGCGACGAGGGCCGAAATCAGCAGGCGGCGAGGCGAAACGGTCATTCAACACCTTCGAGAAGCGGCCCGGGCGACGGGTGCGCGGGCGGAATTGCGCGGCAAAGAACCGGCGCGACGGGGAGAACGTCGTCGCGCCGGAGTTTGGAGAGCCCCCGATGAAGGGCATCCAGTCGCGCCGACGTCGGAGGGGTCTGACGCCGGCGTGTCGTCCCCGCCGACGGATCGGCGCTGGAATGGGACGCAGAGGAATTCGTGGGACGCCGCTCGCCGCTGTCGGGCGCGCTGGCGCGGGCTCTAGGTGTTTCCTTCCCTGAAACGGGGGCTGGCGCCCCTCTTCAGCCTTGACTGCACCATGGATTGACAGCGCTGTCCAGACATTTGATAGCGGTACCTCGGCGATCCTCCCTGGATGTCGATACGAGGGTCCGGCGCCGGGCGGCGTCAGGCCATGGCGGCCTCGGCGGCCCACAGGCCGTGGCGTTTGAGATAGTCGGCGTGGCTGGGCATGGCCTCGACGCGGCGGGCGATCAGGGCCTTCATGTTGCGGAAGCCGTCGGCGATCGCCCGGCTGTCCTGGCCCGCCACCAGCGGCGAATAGGACTGCGGACGCACGCCCTGCCCCAGCAGCACCGCCAGCCACGAGGTCGGGGTGAACATCTCGTCGGGATGGATGACCAGCTGGCCGCGCTCGCGGAACAACTCGATCCGCTCGGCCAGCGAATCCGGGATGGACATCTGGCGCACATAGGACCACAGGGCCGCGTCGTCGCGGGCGGTGGCCTTGTAGTGCAGGACCAGGAAGTCGCGGATCGTCTCCATGTCGACCTGGATGCGGCGGTTGTAGACGTCGCGGTTGGCCGGCGAGAACGCCCGGTCGGGGAAGTGCTGCAGCAGCTTGTTGATGCTGGCCTGGATCAGATGGATGCTGGTGGACTCCAGGGGCTCCATGAAGCCGCTGGACAGGCCGATGGCGACGACGTTCTTGTCCCACATCCGACGGCGGCGGCCGGTGTTGAACCGCAGCAGGCGCGGCTCGGCCAGGGGCTCGCTTTCCAGGTTCGCCGTCAGGGTCTCCACCGCCGCCTCGTCCGAGATGAAGCGGCTGGAATAGACGTAACCGTTGCCGACCCGGTGCTGCAGCGGGATCCGCCACTGCCAGCCGGCCTCGCGGGCCGTCGAGGTGGTGTAGGGCGACAGCGGGCCGCGCAGGGCGCACGGGACAGCGGCGGCCCGGTCCATCGGCAGCAGGTCGGACCAGTCCTCGTAGCCGGCCTTCAGCGTCTGCTCGATCAGCAGGCCGCGGAAGCCCGAGCAGTCGATGAACAGGTCGCCCTCGACGACCTGGCCGGACTTCAGCCGCAGGGCGGTGACGAAGCCGGTCTCGGGATGCTGATCGACCTGCACGACCTCGCCCTCGGTGCGCGCCACGCCCAGCTTCTGGGCGAAGCGGCGCAGGTACTGGCCGTAGAGGATGGTGTCGAAATGATAGGCGAAGCCGAAGGTCGACATCGGGTCGCGCGGATCGTCGCTCTGCCGGTCGAACCGGCCGGCCTTGGCGGCCTGGGCGCACAGCGAATAGTCGGCCAGGTCGAGGGCCCCGCCCTCGTGGTCCAGCTTCAGCCAGTACTGGAAGAAGTGGCCCAGCTCGGCGTTGAGGCCGTAGACGCCGAACGGGTGGAAGTAGGACTGGCCCAGGGCGCCCCAGTCGCGGAACTGGATGCCCAGCTTGTAGGTGGCCTGGGTCTCGCGCATGAACTCGGCCTCGTCCAGGCCCAGCATGGCGTTGAACAGGCGGATCGGCGGGATCGTGGCTTCCCCGACGCCGACGACGCCGATGTCCTGGGATTCGACGACCTGGATGCGGTAGCGGCGGTCCAGGCCGCGCGCCAGGGCGGCGGCGGTCATCCATCCGGCGCTTCCGCCCCCGACGATGACGATGTTCTGGATCCAGTTTCCGTCAGACATCTCGCCGTCCTTCCAGCTTGGTGACGTCCCGCCGCCCKGCGATCCTGAGCCGGGCGGCGGCGACGCTCAAGGGCGACGGCCATGGCCCGCGAGGAGCCATGGCCGGGCCTTGCCTCGGTGCTAGCGGCCGAAGCGGTAGCGCAGACCGAACGTCACGCGGCGGTCGCCCGACACGAAACGGAAGGGCAGTTCGGAGAACTGCAGGTAGGCCTTGTTGTCTTCCTTGGTCAGGTTCGAACCCTCCAACGTCACCTTCAGGTCCTTGGTGATGTCGTAGGCGATCTGGCCGTCCAGCTGACCATAGGCCTCGTTGAAAATCCCCAGCCTGTGGGTGTCCGGGTTGGCGCCGAAGCTGAAGGCGCCCAGGTAAGCCTTGTCACGCCAGGCATAGGACAGGCGGGTGGAGAAGGGACCGCGCTCGAAATAGCCCAGGACGTTGAAGGCGTGCTTGGACACGCCGGGGATCGGCAGGTTCTTGGAGAAGTCGGTGAACTCGGGCGATTTGGAGTCCGAGTAGGTGTAGTTGGCCGTGAAGCCGAACCCGTTCTCGAACGCGTACTGCGCCTGAGCTTCCAGACCCTTGATCTCGCCGCCCTCGCCGTTGACCACCGAGTCGAACGTACCGGTCGTGGCCCCCGCCACCGACTGGTCCTTCACCGTCACCGGGAAGGTCTCGGGGACGATGAACGAGTCGATGCTCTTGTAGAACACGCCCGCCGAGACCAGGCCCTGGCTGCCGAAATAGTGCTCCCAGGTCAGGTCGAACTGCGACGCGCGGAACGGATCGAGGTCCGGGTTGCCGCCGCTGCCGTTGGTGTAGAGGAACTTGTCGAAGTTCGGCCCCGGGGTGGACGAGCGGGTGAAGTTGTACGACGCGCCCTGGCCCAGCTGGAACAGGTTCTGGGCGGCCACGACGCGGGCGCCGCTGGCGCGGACCTTGTCCTGGTCGGTGACGTTGAACACCGCGTTGATCTGCGGCAGCACGTCCGTGTACTCGCGCACCGTACGTTCGCTGTCCGGGTTCTTCAGGATGCCGTTCCAGCTGTCGGTGCCCCACCACAGCGGGGTCACCGGCGTGTTGGACGAGTCGATGACCAGCTTGGTGTGCACCACCCGGACGCCAGCGTTGATGTGGTAGCCCTCGTCGCCGAGGTCGGCCATCACATAGCCCGAGGTCGTCTCGTCCTTGATTTTGAAGGACTCGATCGGGTCGCGGTAGAAGGCGAACTTGGTCGACGGATACAGGCCCTGGATCCAGCCGACCGGGTTCTTCATCTGCCCATAGTCTTGGAACAGCGCGTTCACCCCATGCACGTTGTCGGTGACCGCGCGCCCCGGCGCCGTGGCGGCGGTCTGGTAGGGCGTGTTCACAGCGACCGAGTTGCCGAAGCGCGAACAGCCGTAGAAGGCGATGTCGCACTTCTTCAGGCCGATGGCGCCGTCCTGGAAGTAGCCCAGCGGGGTCCAGTCGACGAACACCCCGTGGTCGGTGGTGCCCTGGGCGCTGGCCGGCAGCTCGCCCTTGCCCGAGAGGTCGTTCAGGTAGCGGCCGTAGTCCGAGGTGACCTTGTCTTCCGAGTAACGCAGACCGGCGCTGAGCAGCATGTTGGCGCCTTCGCCGAACTCGGGACGGTAGTGCAGGTCACCGGTGAGGGCCTTGTTGTCCAGCTCGGTCTTGTCGCCGAACGCCCAGTGCGACTTGAAGAACACCGAACTCGGCGTCGTCATGGCGGTGGCCAGGTTGGCCGCCGGCGTGAACATCGGATAGGCGCCGTTCGTGAAGCTGTAGGTCGCGGTGGCCGGTGCGGTGGCGTTCGGGGCGAAGCCCGCGACGCCGTCACGCACGGTGTACTGCGTGTAGCGCGTATCGACCTGGGCCGAGTTGGACTTGTAGTCGGTCTTCGACCAGGCCGCGCGGGCCTCGCCGCTCCAGCGGTCGGTTCCCTTCCAGTCCAGCGCGAACTGCACGTTGTCGGTCTTGGACTTGGCGTTCTTGGCGAAGGTGTCGCCTTCCGACGAGTTGGCGGTGACCGTGCCCGACTGCAGGACGTCGTTGCTGCTCTTCACCAGGCCCTGCGAGTTGTACATCGCGTTTTCGTTGGCGTAGGCCCACTTCAGCGAGTGCTCGCCCGTGAAGATCTTCAGGTCCGAGTGGAACCAGTCGGCCGTCAGGGTCACGGTGTCGGAGACGTTCCAGTCCGCGTTCAGCGAGAAGGCGGTGCGCTTGCGCTCCTGGTGGCGGTTGTTGCTGTAGCGGTATTCCGGCGACCAGAGATTGGTCGTACCGGTCTGGACCTGGTTGTTGCCCGTCGCGGTGGGGCGGTTGAGATAGGCCCAGCCGCCGCGGTTCTCACCGCTGAGCACCTCGGTGTTGATCCAGTTCTCGTCGTAGGTGAAGCTGCCCAGCAGGCCGAAGTCCGGCGTGATCTTGTAGCCGATCACCGCCGACAGGTTCGGCTTCAGCTTGCCGTCGGTCGAGCCCTGGTTGCCCGCGACGTCCAGCGACGCGGTGAAGTCGTCCGCCATGTCCAGCGCTTTGCGGGTCTTCAGGTTGACCGTGCCGCCGAGGGCGCCGGCCAGCTGATCCACCTGGGGCGACTTGATCACATCGACGCCGGCCAGCAGGTTGGACGGGATGCCCTCCAGCGAATTGGTCTGCTTGAGGTTGCCTTCGCCCAGGCGGAAGGCTTCCAGGCCCGACAGGAAGGTGTCGCCGTTCAGCAGGGTGATGTTCTGGTCCAGACCGCGGATGCGGACCTTGGTGCCCTGGCCGTTCTCGCGGTCGATCTGCACGCCCGGCAGGCGCTGCAGCGACTCGGCGATGTTCTGGTCGGGGAACTTGCCCATGTCCTCGGCCGTGATCGACTCGATGATCTGGTCCGAGTTCTTCTTCAGGCTGAGGGCGTTGGCCAGCGAGGCCCGGAAGCCGGTGACGACGACTTCATCAACCTGGGATGGTTCCTCGTTCTTGGCCGGCGCAGTCTGGGCCAGGGCCTGGCCGGCGCTCAGCAGCACCATGGCCGAGGCGGCGCCGAGCAGAGCCGTGCGCGATCGATAAGACTTTGTAGTCATTGTGCATTCCCCTGATGTGCGGCAGCAGTTCTCGTTCTCGATCAGCGGAGCCGAACGAGCCAAGATGCGGAGTTTTGAGGGATGCGTGCGCATCCTCCCGTGGATTTCCGGCTTATTTTTGAGTGCCGGTAGCCTCAACCTATGGAGAACCGACAGCGCTGTCAACAGCGCTGTCAGATTGGACGGGAGATTCCGAAACTGATTTTCGTTATGCGACTTTCAGGTCACGCCCGGAGCACGGCAGATCGCCCTCAAGCCAGGGCCTTGGCGATCGCCGCCAGGGCCACGGGTTCCATGACCGCGTAGCCTTCGCGGGTGGGATGTACCCCGTCATAGGCCAGGCCCGGCTTCATCCCGCCCGCCCCGTCGTCCAGCACGCGGGTGTAGTCGGCCACCGTCGCGCCGCGCTGGGCGGCGTACGACTTCAGCCAATCGTTCAGGGCCCGGACCTTGGCCGTGGGCCCCAGGCCGGGCTTCCAGGGGAACTCCGCGACGGGCAAGACCGTCGACAGGATCACCGCGATCCCGTTGGCCTGGGCCAGGGTGATCATCGCCATCAGATCGGCCTGGGTGGCGGCCGGGTCGTAGGGTCCGGCGTTCTGGGCGATGTCGTTGACCCCGGCCAGGATGTGCACCGCCGCCGGCTTCAGCGCCACCACGTCGGGCCAGAACCGCACCAGCATCTGGGCCGTCACCTGGCCGCCGATCCCCCGCCCGAGGAAGCCGTTGTCGGCGAAGAAGGCCGGATGGGAATCGCGCCAGCCCTGGGTGATCGAGTCGCCGATGAACACCACCCGCCGCCGTTCGACCGGCAGGGTCTTGTCCGCCGCGTTCTCGGCCGCGTAGCGCTGGAGGAACGGCCAGTCGGTGCGCAGCCGCTCCTCCTCGCTGGGCCAGGCGGGCGCGGGGGCGGGCGTCTGGGCCAGGACCAGACCGGGGACGGCGAGACCCGCCGCCAGCAGGGCGCGACGATCCAGCATCATCGGGCCTCCCCGATGGTCGTCACCGTCGGGACGACGTTCCAGCCGCGCAGCTCGACCTTGGCCCCCGCCCGCCCCGCGCCCGGATAGCGGACCTCGACCGTCCGCCGCTCGCCGGGCAGCAGCGAGACGTAGTTGTCGGCGTAATAGGCGGGCAGGATGCGCGCGCCCTTGGCGTCGACCAGGGTCAACTTGCCGTTCAGGGCCGGCGCCGAACCCGTATTGGCCAGGGTCACGGTGACCGCCGTCTCCGCGCCCGAGACCGACGAAGTCGCCACGATCGACACCGGCTGGGCCGTCATGGCCGACAGCCTGCGCTCGCCCTCGGCGTCCCTGGCTACCCAGTAGAGGTTGCTCGACAGCGCCGTCCCGTCGGCGGCCGTCAGGTCCAGCCGCACCACCACCGCCCCCTGGCCCAGCGGCCCCGACAGGTCCAGAACCTCGCCCAAAGTCACCGCGTCGGCGGCGGCGTCGATCCGCGCGGTGCGGTCGTCCAGGACCTTGCCGTCCAGCCCTAGCACCCGGGCCCGCAGGCTCGCGCCCGAGATCGGCGTCAGGCCGTTGTTGACCACCGCCAGCCGGTGGTCGGCCAGGCTCATCTGCACGTGGACGGGCTCGGCGGCCTTCTGGGTTCCGTAGTACGACGCGTGGGTGTCGTAGTCGTGGCTGAGGATCTGCCACATGGTCGAGGGCCAGGCGGGCTGGGTCATCCACAGCAGGCGACCCGACGACTTGGTCCATAGCTCCTGGTTCATGCCCTCGAAGATCGCCCGGTGCGTCTCGTAGTTCATCAGCTGGGCCTTGCGCTCGAAGTCCTCGAGGCTGGTCGGCGCGCCCAGCTTGGCGGTCATGGCGTCCAGGAAGGTCTTGGTCGCGCCGTTCCCGGTGGGGTGCCAGTCGTGATAGGCCCAGACGTCGCTGATCGGCCAGCGGTCCGGCGCGGGCACGGCCGCCTCGAACGCCTCCAGGGTCGGGAACGACGGCGTGCCGACCTCCACCGAGAAGCCCTTGGCGTGCTCGGTGAAATAGGTCTCCGGCTCCCGGTAGTTGTAGGGCCCGCTGTTCTGCAGGTTCACGCGGTTGGAGCTGCCGGTGTACCAGCGCGTGCCGTCCAGGTCGTGGACCAGCGCCTCCAGTCCCTCGTTGAGGATCGGCTGCGGGATGCCTTCGTTGCGGCCGAACCACAGGGCGATCGAGGGGTGGTTGCGGTAGCGGCTGATCACGTCGGCGGCGTTGGCCAGGAACAGCGGCACGTCCTGCGGCTCCAGCTGGTAGTCCTGGGTCGAGGCCCAGAAGTCGTTCAGCACCAGCAAGCCGTACTCGTCGGCCAGGTCGTAGAAGACGTCCTCGGTGTTCTGCCCCACCCAGTTGCGGATGATGTTGAGGTGGGCGTCCTTGTGCAGGCGGAAATAGGGCTCCAGCCGCTCGCGTTCGACGCGCTTGCGCCAGTCGTCCGTACCCCAGTTGCCGCCCCGCGCGGCGATCTTCACGCCGTTGACCTTGATCACCAGGTAGGGCGTCAGGCCGGTGTCCGGCGCCTCCTTCACGGCCGGCGAGGTCTCGCCGACCTTGGTCAGCGAGGTGGCCCAGCCGCCGTCGACCTTGCGCACGCCTTCGTGGCTGCCGTCGGTGACGTCCTGGCCCAGCTGGCGGGCCTTGGCGTAGTCGACCCCCACCCGCCGCAGCTCGCCGTGCGAGTCCATCAGCGACAGCTCGTAGGTCATCTGGCGCAGGCCGATGCGGCTGTCCTTCTGGTCGCTGGTCCGGCCGTCGACATTGGCCAGGACCCGCAGGCCGTACAGAACCTGTTGGCCGTAGCCGTTGGGCCACCAGAGCTTGGGGTTCTTGATCGCCAGTTGCGGGAAGTCGGCGGGCTTGAACAGCACCTCGCCCTGGCCGCGGGCGAGCGTGACGGTCTTCTCCACGGCGACGTCGTCGAAGGCGGCCCGCACCGTGGCCTGGACCGGGGCGTTCGTCAGGTTCTCCACCGGCACGGCGATCTCGACCTCGGCGACGCTGTTGTCGGACTTCGGAAGCGTGGTGACCACGTGGGTGTCGCCGATCCGCACCGGGCCGGTCGAGGTCAGCACCACGTCTTGCCACAGGCCGGTGTTGCGGTCGCGCACGCTGGGGATCCAGTCCCAGCCCTCGCTGGCGATGAAGGTCGGGCCGTCCAGGGCCTGCATGCCGCCGTTCTCGCCGACCCCGGCGGTCAGGCTCTCCTCGTGGGCCAGGCCCGGATGCGGCGGCGGCGAGACCTTGACCGCGATGGCGTTGATCCCGGGCTTCAGCTTGCCGGTGACGTCGAACCGCCCGCGGATGAAAGCGCCCTTCAGCACGCCCAGCTTCTCGCCGTTCAGCCAGACCTCGGCGGCGTAGTTGACGCCCTTGAAGACCAGCGCCTGGTGGCGGCCGTCCTGGCCGGCCCCTACGCCTTCGGGGGCGGTGAACTCGGTCCGGTACCAGTAGTCCTGCCTGTTCAGGCTCTCGGGGATGACGGTGTTGTTCAGGCCATAGTCGGGATCGGGATAGACGCCGCGATCGACCAGGGTGGTCAGGACCGTGCCGGGCACGGTGGCGGCGTACCAGGCCTTGGCGTCGTAGCCGGGTTTCGACAGCGCTGTCCCGTCAGCACTGATCTTCGGCGCCTCGACCAGCGACCAGCGCTTCAAGGTCCAGGCGGCGGCGCCTTCCGAGGCGGGAGCGGCGACCAGGGCGGGACCGGCATAGGGCGCGATCGCCACGGGCTTGGAGAACGGGGCCTTGGTCCTGGGCCGGGTCCAGGCGTCCTGCGGCGTCACCTGGCCGTACATCTGGCGCACCTGCACCGGCCAGGTCGGGCTGCCAGGCTCGTAGACGGTCAGGGCCGGGTCGGGCTTGGCGGCCGCCAGGGCCTTGACCTGGGCCGGGGTCAGGGCGCCCGCCTGGGCGGTGAAGCCGGCGACCTTGCCGCCGAACGGCGCGCCCGGCTTGCGCGGGCCCAGCTGCACGGTCGCGGCCGAAGCGACCGGCGCCGCCGGCCCTTCGGCTGCCTTGGCCCCGTCGACATAGAGCGTGACCTTGACCCCGTCCGACACGGCCGCAAGGTGGGTCCAGCCGCCGGGCTTCAGAGCGCCCGGCCCCTTCACGACCGTCGAGCCGGTCAGGACGGCCGGCGCGCCGTCCTCGAGGACCAGGAACCGCCCGCCGCTGGCCGTATCGCCGAGCCCGGCCACCACGACGCGGCCGGACGACGTCGTCGCCGGCGAGATCCAGCCCTGCAGCGACCACGGCCCTTCCGCCGGCAGCGGGCTTCCCGCCAGGGGCTTGGACAGGCCGTCGCCGCCGCGCGGCAGGTCGGCGTTGTAGGGGCCGTAGACGGTCTGGGCGGCCGCCGGAAGGGCCGCCAACGCAACACAGGTCGCCAGGAGCGACAGGCGAAGGCGGGCGAACTTGGTCGTCATGTCTTCCTCCTCGAGCCGACCTCTTTCGGGCCGGTCTTTGTGTTGTTCAGGGACGCGGTAGGAGGCGGCAGAACGCGCCGCGATCGTCTCTCGTGACCTGGGGGCCGGACGGGGTGAAGGCGATCGCCTCGACCGCCGCCCCCTGGGCCGGCCAGGGCGCCAGCCCTGGTCCGTTGGGATCGCCGGTCCTGGCGAAATTGGTCCAGTAGGCGCCCAGGCGCGGCCATTGGCCTTGGGTCGTCCCGGCCGGCGGAGCGTCGAACACGAAGGGCAGCTCCGAGCCGTGGCGCACAATCCCCGCGCCGGGCGCGGCCACGGCCAGCTCGTAGCGCCAGACCCGCTGGCCCGCCGCGACCTGCCGCGCCGCCACCCAGGTGGCCGGGCAACGGAAGCCGGTGTCGGCGGCGATCTGGTCGGCGACGGACTCGGAGGCCGGGGCGTCGCCGTCGAGCTCGTAGAGCTTCAGCGCCTGGTCGGCGTGTACGCCGTATTCGGCCTTCACCCAGGCGCGGGCGTTGGCGGGACCTTTGTAGAGCGACAGCTCGTTGGCGCTGTTCCCGATGATCAGCGGAACCCGCGCCTGTCGGCCGGCGGCCAGGGTCTCGGCCGGCGTCTCGCGGATCACCGCCCCGTCGACCACCGCCTGCAGCCAGACGAAGCCGTCATCCGCGATGGGCGGCTTGAGGCCCTCCGATGCGTTCAGCACCGCCTCGCCCGAAGCCGCCCGCATGCCCGCCAGATTCTTGGCGCCCAGGGCTTCGGCCAGGTCCCGGCCCAGCGCCTCGTTCTGCGCCAGCGTGCGCGGCGGCAGGCCGAAGCCCGCCGTGCCGCTCTGCGCGATGGCCTTGTGGAACAGGCCGCGCGCTTGCGGGGCCAGCATCAGCAGGCCCACGTCCTGGGCGCCCGCGGAATGGCCGACGATCGTCACGTTGCGAGGATCGCCGCCGAACCGGGCGATGTTGTCGCGCACCCAGCGCAGGGCTGCGACCTGGTCCATCAGGGCGTAGTTACCCGAGGCCCCGCCGCCCTCGGCGGTCAGCTCCGGGTGCGACACGAAGCCGAAGGCGCCCAGCCGGTACTGGATCGAGACCAGCACCACGCCCTGTTCGACCAGCGCGGAGTCCACCGTGCCGCGGGCCGAACCGGCGCGGTTGGCCCCGCCGTGGATCCAGACCATGACCGGCAGGGGGCCGTAAGGCTCCAGGTTGGGCGTGCGGACGTCCAGATAAAGGCAGTCCTCGCGGCTGTCGGCGGCGTCCCGGGCGTTCCAGCCATACGACCGTTGCAGACAGGGCCGGCCGGAAACCGTGGCGTCGCGGGTCCCCGTCCAGGGCTGGATCGGAGCCGGCGGCTTCCAGCGGCGCTCACCGACGGGCGGGGCGGCGAAGGGTACGCCACGGAACACCGCCCCAGCGCCGCGCGCCTCACCCTGGATCCCGCCGCCTGTCACCGCGACGGTCGGACCGTCGGCGGCCATGACCGGACCCGCCGCCCCTAAAGCCAGCAGGAGGGCCAGCAGGGCGGCGCGGCGGTCAGGCCACGGCATGGGCTTGGGCTTCGGCCTGGGTCCACAGGCGGGCCGCGCCGCGCACCCCCGAGGAGTCGCCCCACTTGGCCGGGGCCAGCCGGGCGCGCCAGCCGTCGGAGAACACGTGCGGCTCGATGAAGGCGGGCAGGCGCTCGTAGAGTTCGGCCACGTTCGACATGCCGCCGCCGAACACGAAGGCGTCGGGATCGACGATGTCGCAGATCACCGCCAGGCCCCGGCCCAGACGGTCGAGATAGCGGTCGAAACTGGCCTGGGCCCCGGCGTCGCCGGCGCGGGCGGCGGCGACGATCGCCTCGCCGGTCAGGGCCTGGCCGGTGCGCTCGGCGTGGTCGCGGCGGAAGCCCGTGCCCGAGATCCAGGTCTCCAGGCAGCCGTGGCGGCCGCACCAGCAGGCCGGGCCGGGCGACTCCTCGGGCTTGGGCCACGGTAGAGGCGTATGGCCCCACTCGCCGGCCACGCCGTTGGCGCCCTCGACCAGCTTGCCGTCGATGGCCAGGCCGCCGCCGCAGCCGGTGCCGATGATCACCGCGAAGACGCCCGCCAGGCCCGCCGCCGCGCCGTCGACGGCCTCGGACAGGGCCAGGCAATTGGCGTCGTTGGCCAGGCGCACGGGCCGGCCCAGACCCGCCTCCAGATCCTCGCGGAACCGGCGGCCATTCAGCCAGGTGGAGTTGGCGTTGCGCATCACGCCGGTGCGCGGCGACACCGATCCCGGCGCGCCGACGCCGATCGAGCCGCGGCCGCCGGCCTGCTGCTCGGCCTGGGCGATCAGGTCGCGCACGGTGACGATGGCGGCGTCGTAGGATCCAGGATTGGGGGCGCGCACACGGGCCAGGAAGCGGCCGTCGGGCGAAAGGGCGGCGGCCTCGATCTTCGTGCCGCCAAAATCAACGCCGACCTGAATCAAACCCGGTTTCCTCCAGCGGCCTTTTGCAGGCTTGTCGTAGCGGCGTCGAGGCGCGGCTTCCAGCTTGCGTCATAGTCGGCGGCGGCGAATAAAGAAAGCAATTTAAGTTATTCCCGAAAGCGGCGCCGCTATCGCCATCGGCCGCCGCGATGCTACTAGGGCCTCTGGTCGAAGGTCATCGAATGCCGTCCTTGGAAGTCTCGCGGAAATCGAACCGGAAGCGCACCGCCGGCGCCAGCCTGTCGGGGGCCAATCTCGAGCGGGTCGGCGACCACAACCAGCGGGTCATCCTGCAGGCCATCCGGGTGGGGGGACCGATCACCCGCGTGACCCTGGCCCAGATCACCGGCCTGACCCCGCCGGCCGTGGCCAACATCACCAAGCGCCTGCTGGACGACGGCCTGATCCTGGAAGCCGGCCGCGTCCAGGGCGCGCGCGGCCAGCCGGCCATGAACCTGACGATCAATCCCGACGGCTGCCTGTCGATCGGCGTGAACATCGACCGCGACCACATCACCGTCGTGATGCTGGACCTGCTGGGCGCCGTGCGGGCCCGAGCCAGCCAGGAGATCGACTTCCCCCTGCCCGCCGACGTCGCCAAGTTCTGCAAGGTCCAGATCCGCAAGATGCTGGCCGCCTGGAAGGGCCCGCCGCCGCGCCTGTCGGGGATCGGCGTGGCCCTGCCCGACGACCTGGGCCGGGTGGACCTGCCGCACCGGCCCGAAAACTACGATGTCTGGAGCACGGCCGACATCGGCAAGCTGATGGCCGACATCCTGCCCCTGCCGGTGTTTCTCGAGAACGACGCCGCCGCCGCCGCTCTGGGCGAGCTGCAGTTCGGCCACGGCCTGCGGCGGCCCAGCTTCTTCTACGTCCTGGTCTCCTCCGGCCTGGGCGGCGGCCTGGTGATCGAGGGCGACTATTTCCGCGGCGCCCAGGGCCGCAGCGGCGAGATCGGCTTCCTGCCGGTCAGCCTGCCCGAGACGACCGCCAAGGCGCTGCAGGAGGTGGTGTCGCTGTCGGCCCTCTACGCCCACCTCGAGGCGGGCGGGATCGCGGTGACCCGCCCCGATCAGCTGGCCGAGCTGACGCCCCGGGGCCAGGCCCTGGTCGAGGACTGGATCGCCCTGTCGGCCCGGCTGCTGGTCCAGCCGTTCGTGTCGATCAGCTGCCTGGTCAACCCGCAGGCCATCTATGTGGGCGGCCGGCTGCCCACCGAGCTGCTGGACCGGCTGGTCGCGGCGGTCAACGACCGCCTGGCCGCGATCGCCGACGTGCCGGCCCTGGCCCGGGTCGAGCGGGCCGCCACCTCGGCCGACGGACCGGCCGTGGGCGCGGCCCTGCTGCCGTTCATGGCCCAGCTGCTGCCCTCCCGCGCCGCCCTGATGAAGACCGGCGCGGCCTGACCCTCCGGCTACGGATCAGATGGCCCGCTGGGCGGTCACCGGCTGACCCTTCCGGTGCTGGGCGTCTAGCATGACGATGGCGCKGTGGGCGGCGCGGATCGCCCCCTCCTGCCAGGCGCCCACGTGGCTGAGATATTCGCCGGCGAAGTGGATCGGCCCGTCCGGCTGGCCCAGCAGGTGGTAGTCCGGCTCGTCGTCGCTGGCCCAGCCCACCCCGATGCCGAGATTGTAAGGCACCGCCGCCCACTGCACCTGCATGGGCTTCTCCAGCAGCTGGCCGCAGCCGGGATGCATGGCCTCGATGACCTTGCGGGTGTGCTCGATCTGGGCGGCGCGGGGCATCTTGGCCAGCTCGTCCGCCGCCCGGCCGCCGGCATAGGCGCCCAGCAGCACCCCGGTCTTCGAATGCAGGCCGTAGCTGGGATACCAGACCATGTTGCTAGGGCCCTTCACGAACGAGAGGCCGCCGTAGATCTGGTACTTGGGCCCTTCCCAAAAGCGCGGGGCCTGCCAGCCGATCTTGATGCTGTCGCGATAGGGCGTGCGGGCGATGGCGGTCTTGTAGGCGGGGCTGAAATCGGCGTCGATCTTGGCCAGCACCGGCAGGGGGATGGTCGAGATGCAGTAGTCGGCCTCGATCGTCAGGTCCTGGTTGGCGACCTTGTCGTGATAGGCGATCTTCACGCCCTTGCCGGTCTTGCGGATCTGGCGCACCTCGCACTGGCGCTTGATGATCTTGGGGCCCAGGGCCTTGGCGAAGGCGTGGGGGATGGCGTCCATGCCGCCCTTGGGCTGGAACATGGTGGCCTGCATGTCGATGGTCTCCTCGAACAGCACGCCGTTCCAGAGGTCCTCGTCCAGCAGGGCCTTCAGGCTGATGGGATCGTAGGGCGTGGCGCGCTCGTCGCCGGCCCCCGGCTCGATCTTCAGGCCGGCGCGCTGCGAGCCCTTGTAGAAGAGATCCGGCGACAGGTCGCCGTAGGTCTTGAGGAAGGCGACCATCCGCTGCTTGTCGTCGGGCGTCAGGTCCTCATCCAGCGCGCCTTTGTTGATCGCCTTGGCCAGCAGCTCGGAGACGTGGCCGCGCGTGTCGTTGACGGCCGTGCGCATCTTGATCGGCTTGCCGCCGTTGGCGTCGAAATTGAGCAGCAGGGCGCTGCGGCTGGTGTTGACCTCGACCTCCAGCTCCACGCCCAGCTCGCGGCAATAGCCCAGGACGATCTGGTGGTGGCTGGGCAGGCGCGCGGCGCCGGCGTTCATGTACTGGCCCTCGTCCCAGGCGCAGACCTGGCGCGAGCCGTCGGTCATCTCGATCTTGTCGCCCCGGCGCACGGTCCAGACCCGGCCGCCGGTGCGGGCCCGGGCCTCCAGGATCGTGCAGTCGTAGCCAGCCTTGCCCAGCTCCCACGCCGCCGCCATGCCCGACACGCCGGCGCCCAGGATCACCACCTTGGCGCCGTTCCCGCCGCCGCCCTTGGCCAGGTCCGGCGGCGCGCCGGCCGCGAAGGCCGTGGACGGGGCCAGCAGGCCCAACGCCTGCATGGCGGTGAAGGCGGCGCTGTAACCGCCGGCGGCGCCGATGGCGTGAATGAAGCTGCGACGGCTGACCGGCATGCATGACCCTTTTTTGCCTGTTGGTTGGGGCTATGCGAGGCGGCGGCTTCCGGTGGGTCAATTCAGGCGGCGGTCCCACCCGGCGTTTGCGGGCGCGGCGCCGTCTGAGCTTGCGGCCGGCGCCGCATTTCGCGGCGCGGGCCGCTTGTCCGTGCGCGCTGGTGCAAGAGCCGGGGCGCGCACGGACAAGCGAGTCGAGGCCTAGACCGGCGGCGGGTTGACCTGCTTGAAGCCGCCTTCCCGCCAGTAGGGATAGTGTGGATAGGCCGGGGTGACGGCGCTGGCGGCGTCGAGACGCGCGATCTGGTCCGGCGTCAGGCTCCAGCCGACCGCGCCCAGGTTCTGGCGCAGCTGCTCCTCGTTGCGGGCCCCGACGATCACGCTGGACACGGTGGGCCGGCGCAGCAGCCAGTTGATGGCGATCTGCGGCAGGGTCTTGCCGGTCTCGGCGGCGATGGCGTCCAGGGCGTCGACCACGGCGTAGAGCTTCTCGTCGTCGACCGGCGGGCCGATGTCGGCGGTCTCGTGCAGGCGGCTGACCTCGGGAAGCGGCTGGCCGCGACGGATCTTGCCGGTCAGCCGGCCCCAGCCCAGCGGGCTCCAGACCATGGCCCCGACGCCCTGGTCGATCCCCAGCGGCATCAGCTCGTGCTCGTAGTCGCGGCCGACCAGCGAATAATAGGTCTGGTTGGCGACGTAGCGCGGCCAGCCGTGGGCGTCGGCGACGGCCAGCGACTTCATCAGCTGCCAACCGGAGAAGTTGGAGGCGCCGACATAGAGCACCTTGCCGGCCCGGACGAGATCGTCCAGGGCCGACAGCACCTCCTCGATGGGCGTGAAGGCGTCGAAGGCGTGCAGTTGCAGCAGGTCGATGCGGTCGGTGCGCAGGCGCGTCAGCGCCGCCTCGACGCCGCGCACCAGCCGCAGGCGCGAGGTCCCGGCGTCCAGCGGGCCGTCGCCGGTGGGCAGGCCCAGCTTGGTCGAGATCAGGGCCTGGTCGCGCACCCCTTCCAGGGCCGCGCCGAGAACCTCCTCCGAGGCGCCGTTCGAATAGACGTCGGCGGTGTCGAACAGATTGACCCCGGCCTCCAGGCAGATCTCGATCAGACGGCGGGCCGCCTGAGCGTCGGTGTCGCCCCAGTGGCTGAACAGCGGGCCGCTGCCGCCGAAGGTGCCGGCGCCGAAGCTGAGGGCCGGGACCTTCAGCCCCGATTTTCCGAGTTGGCGGTATTCCATGATCCGACGTCCTTTTTGAGATCAGAGGGCGGCGACGCGGGGAACGCGGCGCTCAAGAGAGAGGCTGAAGGCGGCCAGGGCAAGCGCCGACAGGGGCACGGCGGCGGCGACCAGGGGCACCGAGGCCAGGCCCGGGCCGTGGGCGATCACCGCCCCGCCCAGCCAGGCGCCGAAGGCGTTGCCCAGGTTGAAGGCGGCGATGTTCAGGCTGGAGGCCAGGCCCTGGCCCGCGCCGCCGGCCTGGGACAGCACCCGCATCTGCAGCGGGGCGACGGTGGCGAAGGCGGCCGCGCCCAGGCCGAAGGCGGCGACCACCGCCCCGATCCGGTCGTGGAAACCGAAGGCCGAAGCGACCAGCACCAGGGTCAGGATGGCCAGGCTGCCCAGCAGGGCCGGAGCCAGGGCCTTGTCGGCCCAGCGGCCGCCCACCAGGTTGCCCCCGACCAGGCCCGCGCCGAACACCAGCAGGATCGGCGAGACCGCTTCCTTCGAGAAGCCGGCCAGCTCGGTCAGGATCGGCTGGATGTAGGTGAAGACCGCGAACACCCCGCCGAAGCCGAGGACGGTCATGGCCAGGCCCATCTGCACCTGCGGGCGGGCCAGGACGGCGAACTCCTCGCGCAGCGGGGCGAGCTCGGCGACGTCCTTCTCGCGCGGGACCAGGGCCGCCAGCACGACGAAGGCGACGAGGCCGATCGCGCCCACGGCCCAGAAGGTGGCGCGCCAGCCGAAGGCCAGGCCCAGCCACGAACCGAACGGCACGCCCAGCAGGGTCGCCAGGGTCAGGCCGGTGAACATGATCGCGATGGCCGAGGCCTTGCGCTGGGGCGGGACAAGGCTGACGGCGACCAGCGAGCCGACGCCGAAGAAGGTGCCGTGGGCCAGGGCCGTGACGATCCGCGCGGCCATCAGCAGGCCGTAGGTCGGGGCCAGGGCGGCGGCGACGTTGCCGATCGTGAAGATGGCCATCAGCACCAACAGGGTGGTCTTGCGGGGCAGGCGGCGGGTGGCGATCGTCAGGATCGGCGCGCCGACGAACACCCCCAGGGCGTAGCCGGTCATCAGCAGGCCGGCCTGCGGGATCGAGACCCCGAGGTCGGCCGAGACCTGCATCAGCAGGCCCATGATGACGAATTCGGTGACGCCGATCCCGAAGGCGCCGACGGTCAGGGCGTAGAGGGCGAGGGGCACGACAGGAACTCCGAAGGATTTCGAACCGCCGAGATAGTGCCCGCCGCCATCATGAATTAGATTGGAGGAAAGCACCGCACCTGTGAGTTGAAGTCAAAGATGGCCAGGCTGGAGATCAACCGTTCGGGCGAGATGGAGGTCTTCGCCCGCGCCGTGGAGCTGGGCGGGTTCTCGCCCGCCGCGCGCGCGCTGAAGATGACGCCCTCGGCGGTGAGCAAGCTGATCGGGCGGATGGAGGCGCGGCTGGGGGCCCGTCTGATCAACCGCTCGACCCGCAAGCTGACCCTGACGGCCGAGGGCGAACTGTTCCATGAGCGGACCCTGCGGCTGCTGGCCGACCTGGACGAGGCCGAGAGCGCGGTGGCCGCCAACACGACCCCGCGCGGCCGGGTGCGGATCAATTCCAACGTGCCGTTCGGCCTGCACCACCTGCTGCCGCTGGTCCCGCGCTTCTCGGCGGCCTATCCGAAGGTGATCCTCGACATCGTGCTCAGCGACACGGTCGTGGACCTGATGGACGCCCGCACCGACGTCGCCATCCGGGTGGGGCCGATGCGCGCCTCGCAGCTGATGGCCCGMAAGCTGGGCGAGAGCCCGATGGCCGTGGTGGCCTCGCCCGACTACCTGGCCCGCCACGGCGCCCCGAAGACCCCGCGCGATCTGGCCGCCCACAACTGCATCGGCTTCAACTTCACCCGCCATTGCGACAAGTGGCCGTTCCTGGACGGCGGCGAGCGCCTGTCCCTGCCGGTGCACGGCGACGCCACGGCGGGCGACGGCGAGACCTCGCGCCAGCTGGTCCTGGTCGGCCAGGGCCTGGCGCGGCTGTCGCACTTCCACATCGGCCCCGACCTCGCCGCCGGCCGGCTGGTCCCCGTGCTGGAGGCCTATAATCCCGGCGACGTCGAGGAACTGCACGCGGTCTATGTCGGCCACGGCGGCCAGCTGCCCAGCCGGGTGCGGGCCCTGATCGACTTCCTGGTCGCGGAGGTCGATCTGCATGGGGTGCGCTAACAAAACTCCGCTCATCCCGGCGAATGCCGGGACCCAGATCCCAAAGCGGTGCGGATGATTGGAAGGGCTCAGCGCTTTTGGCGTCAGCCTCAAAGCCATTCCATCTGGGTCCCGGCATTCGCCGGGATGAGCGGATTCAAGAGGGCCCTACGGCTTGGGCGCCGCCGCGGGATCGACATAGACCGTGTCGGTCGGGCCCTGGCCGAAGATGTAGACCACCACCGGCTCGTCCCGCGTCAGGGCGAAGTGATGGTCGCCCGCCGGCTCGGTATAGAAGCTGCCCGGCGGCAGGGCCTTGACCTTGGCCTCGTCGGCCTTGTCGCCGTAGCCGAAGAACCAGGTGCCCGAGATGACCACCGCCGTGCGCTCGTCGCGGTGGCTGTGGGCGGCGATCCGGGTGTTGGCCGGGGCCGACAGCCGGATCGTGTAGGGTCCGGGCTTGGTCGGGTCGCCGGCCAGGACCGAGGTCTGGATGCCGGCCACGCCCGAGGAGCCGGGACCGGCCCCGCCCCGGGCCAGGGCGGCGGCCTCGGTCGGGGTGAGACGCAGCTCCGGGCTGGGCGCGGCGCCGGCGCCCGTCGTGGTCAGCAGGACCGCGACGAAGGCCAGCGCGAGGGTCTTCATGGGGGCCCTCACAGGGGCTTGTCCAGGAACGGACGCACCAGGGCGATCGTGCCCTTGGGGTTCTCTTCCATGATCCAGTGGCCCGAGGCCGGCACCACGCCCTCGGTGACGTTGTCGGCGGCGGCGCGCATGACCGTGGCCATCATCGGACCGAACGACTTCTCGCCGCCCAGGGCCAGCACCGGCATGGTCAGCTTGCCGTACTGGGCCAGGAAGGCCTTGTTGTCGACGGCGTCCTGGTCGAAGGCGTGGAACTGCTCGAAGCCGGCGTGCATGGCGCCCGGCCGGGCGTAGAGCGCGGCGTAGTGGACCCGGGCGTCCTCGGTGAAGTTGGCCGGATTGGCCGAGAACTCGTTCCAGAAGCGGTCCAGATAGATGCGCTCGCGGCCGGCGACCAGGCGCTCCATGTCGGGCCCGCCGAACCGGAAGTGCCACAGCAGCGGGTTCTTCAGGACCTCTTCCCACGGACCGATGCCCGGCACCGGGGCGTCGATCAGCACCAGGCGGGTGACGCGCTTCTGGTTCTGCACCGTGAGGGCGTAGGCGACCATGTTGCCGATGTCGTGGGCGACCACGTCGGTCTTGTCGATCTTCAGCGTGTCCAGCACCCCGATCATGTCGGTGGCTTGCGTCTTCTTGTCATAGCCGCCGGCCGGCTTGGTCGACAGGCCCATGCCGCGCAGGTCGGGGACCACCACGGTGTGGTCGCGCGCCAGGTCGGCCGCCATCGGCGCCCACATGTCGCCGGTCTCGCCGTAGCCGTGCAGCAGCAGGACGGCCGGGCCGTGGCCGCCGACCCGGACGTGGATCGTCGTGCCGTTGGTGGTGATCTCCTGGGTCTTGAACGACGCCGGGAAGGCGGGGATTTCAGCGTGGGCGACACTCGCCAACGACAGCAACGCGACAACCCATAGCAACAGACGCTTCATGGCGAACCTCCTGATTTCGGTACGCCTATCTGCGCCTTGCTCCGCCCGGGCGGATTGGACGATTCCGCCGGGACTCGGCGTTTTCCGTCGGGCCGCCTCGCCGTCGCCGATCCGGCGACGACGAGGTTCGGACGCCCGGCGTTCGGACCGTCAGGCCAGGGCGCGCTTGTAGAGCGCCAGCAGGTTGGCCCACGCCTTCTCGGCGGCGGGCTCGTTGTAGACGGCGCTGCCCTTGACGGTCCAACCGTGGGCCGCGCCCTCGAAGACCTCGACCTGGGCCGGGCGCTTGGCCTCGGCGAAGGCGGCCTTCAGCTTGTCCTTCACGGTCGGATCCTGCTTGTCGTCGTTGTCGGCGACCTCGATCAGGTACTCGGCGTGGGTCTTGGGGATCAGCAGGTGCGGGCTGGTCGGCTGGTCGGTGACCAGGCCGCCGCCGTGGAAGGTGGCCACCGCGCCGATGCGGGCCGGGACCGCTCCGGCGGTGCGGAACGACAGCGGGCCGCCCATGCAATAGCCCTGGACGCCGGCCTTCTTGGCCTTGTTGGTCTGGGGCTGGGCGTCGAGGAAGGCCAGATAGGCRACGGCGTCGCGATCGGTGCCTTCCGGTGTCACGGTGGCCCGCAGCGGGGTCAGCTTGGCGCGGTCGTCGGGCTTGGAGAAGTCGAAGGTCCCGTCGATCACCGGCGCCTTCTTGGCGCGGTAGTAGAGGTTGGGCGCCAGCACCACATAGCCGGCCGCGGCCAGGCGTTTGCCCATGTCTCGGAACGCCGGGCGCAGGCTCAGCACGTCGGGCCAGATCAGCACCGCCGGCCACTTACCCTTGCCCTCGGGGTAGAACAGGGCGGCGTCGGACACGCCGTCGGGGGTCTTGATCTCGACGTCCTTCTCGACGACCGGGGCCTGCGCCCCGGCCGAGGTGGCGGCGATCCCGCCCAGGGCGGCGGCGGCCAGGCCGAAGGTCCGGCGCGACAGGCGGGGATCGTGGACCAGACCCGGGTGGATATCGTCGTCACACATGCGAGCAGCTCCGTCGGTGCGGCAGGGGGATGGGGCGCACCCATTACCGCATGACCCAAGCTCGAAAATGTTTCAACGGGGAAACGTCGTTCGACGAACCGGCGCCGCCACGCGACCAACGTCGCCGGCCGGTCGACCTATCATCCGTGTTCGGCCAGGTCGAAGATGCGGGTCGCCGGCGTCCATTTCTCGCCCGGCGCCGCCCAGGACAGGGCCTTCTGCAGCGCCCCCATCATCGCCTCCCAGGCCTGAACGTCCGGATCGGCGGCGTCGGCGGCGGCCTTGGCCTCCGGCGAGAAGTTCGGACCGGTCTCCATGATCATGAACAGCCGGGGACCGGTCAGCCAGATCTGCATCTCCAGGATGCCCGCCGCCCGGATCGACCGGGTCACCGCCTCGGGCGGCCCGCCGGGCGCGTGCCAGCGCCGATAGGCGGCGATCGTCTCGGGATCGTCGTGCAGGTCCAGCGCCAGGCAGTGCCGCATCCGGTGTTCCTTCCCTAGCATCGCTTTTGTTTTCATATTTGACGCGACACATCACATGTGATGCTTTTCGTTCCAGACAAACAGGGGCGGGTCAACCGCCCCCGGGCCAGACAAACGGGAGCGGGTCAACCGTCCCCAAGGGAGGAACCCGCCTTGGACAAGAGTCCCCCGCAACGGACGGCGTTGGCGCCGTTGATCCTGATCGTCGCCCTGTTCTTCCTGTGGGGCGTGGCAAACAACCTCAACGACGTGCTGATCCCGCATCTGAAAAAGGCCTTCTTCCTCAATGACCTGCAGTCGGGCCTGGTGCAGTCGGCCTTCTATCTGGGCTATTTCTTCCTGGCCCTGCCGGCCAGCGTGGTGATGCGCCGCTGGGGCTACAAGGCCGCGGTGATCGTCGGCCTGCTGCTGTTCGGCCTGGGCGCCCTGCTGTTCTACCCCGCCGCCGAGGTCCGGCAGTATTCGTGGTTCCTGGCCGCCCTGTTCGTCCTGGCCTCGGGCCTGGCCTTCCTGGAGACCTCGGCCAATCCGCTGATCACCGTGCTGGGCGACCCGGCCAAGGCCGAGCAGCGCCTGAACTTCGCCCAGGCCTTCAACCCGCTGGGCTCGATCACCGCCGTGGTGATGGGCCGACAGTTCATCCTGTCGGGCGTGGAGCCGACCAAGGCCCAGTTCGCCGCCATGACCCCGGCCCAGTTGGACGCCTTCCAGACCGCCGAGGCCCATTCCACCCAGGTCCCGTATCTGGTCATCGCCGGGGTGGTGCTGGCCTGGGCCCTGCTGGTGGCCTTCACCAAGTTCCCCCACCAGGCCGGGCGTCCCGATCCCGGCGAGGCCGACGCCGGCCTGCCCGCCGCCCAGGCCATCCCCGCCCTGCTGGCCCGGCCGCGCTTCCTGTTCGGGGTGGCGGCCCAGTTCTTCTATGTCGGCGCCCAGGTCGGGGTCTGGAGCTACATGATCCGCTACGCCCAGCACGAGGTCCCGGGCATGGGCGAGAAGACGGCGGCGGCCTATCTGTCGTGGTCGCTGGTCGGCTTCATGGCCGGACGCTTCCTCGGCGCGGCCGCCATGGGCCGCGTGCGCCCCGCCCTGCTGATGGGCCTGTTCGCGGCGATCAATGTCGGCCTGACCCTGGTCGCGGCCCTGGTCGGCGGCAAGGTCGGACTCCTGGCCCTGGCCGCCACCAGCGTCTTCATGTCGATCATGTTCCCGACCATCTTCGCCGGCTCGCTGAAGGGGCTGGGCCCGCTGACCAAGACCGGCGCGTCGTTCCTGGTGATGAGCATCATCGGCGGGGCGGTGCTGACGGCCGCCATGGGCGCCCTGTCGGACGCCAGCGCCATCAACTTCGCCATCCTGGTGCCCTGCGCCTGCTTCGCCGTGGTCGGGCTGTTCGGCTTCACGGCCGGCCGCGCCACGCGCGAGGACCTGCGGGCCGCCCCGGTGGGAGCCCACTAGTGCTGATCGACGCCCATCAGCATTTCTGGCGCGTGGGCGAGAACGGCTTCTCCTGGCCCACGCCCGACCTGGCGGCCATCCACCGCGACTTCGGGCCGGGCGACCTGGCGGCGGTCGGCGGGGCCGTCGGCCTGGCCGGGTCGGTGCTGGTGCAGTCCCAGGCCGACGACCGCGACACCGACTGGCTGCTGGACCTGGCCGCCGACGAACCGCTGGTGCTGGGCGTGGTGGGCTGGGCCGACCTGGCGGCGCCCGGCGCCCCGGCCCGCATCGCCGCCCTGGCGGGGCGTCCCAAGCTGCGCGGCCTGCGGCCGATGCTGCAGGACCTGGACGACGACGCCTGGATCGCGTCGCCCGACCTCGATCCCGCCCTGGACGCCATGGTCGCCCACGGCCTGTCGCTGGACGCCCTGGTCCTGACCCGCCACCTGCCGCACCTGCTGGACCTTGCCCGCCGCCGGCCCGACCTGGCCATCGTCATCGACCATGGCGCCAAGCCGCCGATCGCCACCGGCGACGGGACCGAGGCGTGGGCGCGGGGCGTCGAGGCCCTGGCCGAGCCGCCGCAGGTCTTCTGCAAACTGTCGGGCCTGCTGACCGAGGCCGCGCCGGGGCAATCGCCCGAAGCGTTGGCGCCCTATGTCCGCCGCCTGGTTTCGGTGTTCGGCCCCCAGCGGCTGATGTGGGGCAGCGATTGGCCGGTGCTGGACCTGGCCGGCGACTACGGCGGCTGGCTGGCCCTGGCGAAGACCCTCAGCGGCCTGACCGATCCGGCCGACCTGGCGGCCCTGTTCGGCGGGACATGTCGCCGCTTCTATCGGATATAGCGCCATGGCCGAGTCCGAAGACACCCTCTCCAAATACCGCGCCCCCGCCCTGGAAAAGGGCCTGGACGTCCTCGAACTGCTGGCGGCGCGGGGCGAGCCGATGGGCATGGTCCAGATCGCCGCGGCGCTGAACCGCTCGGTCAGCGAGCTGTTCCGTATGGTCCAGGTGCTGCAGCACCGGGGCTACATCGCCGACACCGCGACCGGCGAAGGCCTGGTCCTGACCGACAAGCTGTTCTCGCTGGGCATGGCCCGCGCCCCGACCCGGACGGTGCTGGAGGCCGCCCTGCCGGTGATGCGGCGGCTGTCCGACACGATCCGCCAGTCCTGCCACCTGGCGGTGGCCAGCGCCGACCAGATGGTGGTGGTGGCGCGGATCGAGGCGCCCGGCAACCTCGGCTTCTCGGTTCGGGTCGGCTACCACCGGGCCATCGTCGAGGCGACCTCGGGCCTGGTGCTCTACGCCTTCCAGCCCGAACAGGTCCGGGCCGAGTGGCGCGCCCGGCTGGAGCCGACGCTCGCCCCTACAGCCTGGGCCGGCTTCGAGGCCAGGGCCAAGAAGGCCCGGGCCGACCGGCACGTCCTGGCTCCCAGCGACGTGACCCGACTGGTGGTCGATCTTTCCGCGCCGATCTTCGGACCCGACGGCGTCGCCGCCGCCCTGACCTCGCCCTATGTCGAGACGCCCACCTCCATCTCGGTGCCCGACACCATCGCCGCCATCCGGGCGGCCGCCGACGAGATCTCGGTCGAACTCGGAGGCCCCTTCCCGTGACCCTGGCCGACGCCCCGTCCGTTTCCCGCGGCCGCGCGAGCCGGCCGGGCCTGCCGCCGCTGGGCTTCGGGGCCGCCGGGATCGGCAATCTCTACGCCGCCATGAGCGACGCGGCGGCGCGCGAGGCGGTCGAGGCCGCCCTGGCCGCGGGCCTGGCCTATTTCGACACCGCCCCGCACTACGGCTTCGGCCTCAGCGAGACCCGCCTGGGCGCGATCCTGCCGCCCGGGGCCAAGGTCTCGACCAAGGTCGGCCGGCTGCTGCGCCCCGCGCCCGAGGTCGACCCGGCGGCCGAGCGCCACGGCTTCGTCGCCGCCGCGCCGTTCGAGCCGGTGTTCGACTATTCCTACGACGGGGTCATGCGGTCGTTCGAGGCCAGCCTGAAGCGCCTGAAGCGCGACCGCGTCGAGGTGCTGCTGGCCCACGACCTGGGCGCGGCCACCCACGGCGCGGACGACCTCGCGCGGCGGCGCCAGTTCTTCGACGGCGGCTACAAGGCCATGCGGGCGTTGCGCGACGGCGGGGCGGCGGACGCCATCGGCCTGGGCGTCAACGAGTGGGAGATCTGCGACGCGGCGCTGGACGAGGGCGACTTCGACGTCTTCCTGCTGGCCGGCCGCTACACCCTGCTGGAGCAGACGGCGCTGGACCGCTTCCTGCCGCGCTGCGCCGCCCGCGACGTGTCGATCATCGTCGGCGGCCCGTTCAATTCCGGCGTGCTGGTCGAGGGCGTCAGGGCTGGCGCCCACTACAATTACGGCCCCGCCTCGGCCGCGGTCCTGGACCGGGTGCGCAGGCTGGAAGCGGTCTGCCAGGCCCACGCCACGCCCCTGGCGGCGGCGGCCCTGCAATTCCCGTCGGCCCACACCCAGGTGGTCAGCGTCATCCCCGGCCTCTCCAGCCCGAGCCAGGTGCGCCAGGCCCTGGCCTGGGCCGACCACGCCATTCCCGACGCCCTGTGGGACGATCTCCGCGCCCAGGGCCTGCTGCATCCCGACGCGCCGACGCCGCGCGCGAAGACCCTGTCCTGAGAGCGTACCGATGAGCCTGATCCTGCTGCATCCCGACGACAACGTGCTGGTGCTGAGCGCGCCGGTCCACGCGGGCCAGGTCGTGACCATCGACGGTCAGCCGGTGATCGCCGGGGCGGACGTCGGGGTCGGCCACAAGCTGGCCCGCCGCGCCCTGGCGGTCGGCGACAAGGTGCTGAAATACGGCGCGCCGATCGGCTCGATCACCGCCCCCGTGGCCGCCGGCGGCCACGTCCACCTGCACAACATGAAGAGCGACTACATCGCCAGCCACACCCGGCAGGCGACCGGTTCGGAAGGACACTGACCATGGCTCAGGCCCTGCGAGGCTATCTGCGGTCCGACGGCCGCAAGGGCATCCGCAACGTGGTGGCGGTGGCCTATCTGGTGGAATGCGCCCACCACGTGGCCCGCGCGATCGTGACCCGGAGCGACGACGCCGACGTCCACCTGATCGGTTTCCCCGGCTGCTACCCCAACGCCTATGCGCTGAAGGTCATGCAGGCGATCACCACCCACCCCAATGTCGGCGGGGTGCTGCTGGTCTCGCTGGGCTGCGAGAGCTTCAACCGCGAGCAGCTGCGCGCGACCATCGAAGCCAGCGGCCGTCCGGTCGAGACCCTGGTGATCCAGGAGAGCGGCGGCACGGCCAGCACCATCGCCAAGGGCCTGGAGGCGGTGGAACGCCTGCGGGCGATCGCCGCCGGGACGCCGGTGACGCCGATGGACGTCTCGGAACTGGTGATCGGCACGATCTGCGGCGGCTCGGACGGCACCAGCGGCATCACCGCCAATCCCGCCGTCGGCCGCGCCTTCGACCGCCTGGGCGCGGCGGGGGCGGCCTGCGTGTTCGAGGAGACCGGCGAACTGGTCGGCTGCGAGCGGATCATGGCCGACCGGGCGATCACCCCGGAACTGGGCGTGGAGCTGGAGCGCAGCGTCCGGAAGGCCGAGGCCTACTACACCGTAATGGGCTACGGCAGCTTCGCGCCCGGCAACGCCGAGGGCGGGCTGACCACCCAGGAAGAAAAGTCGATGGGAGCCTATTCCAAGTCCGGATCGGCGCCGATCGTGGGCATCCTCAAGCCCGGCGACCTGCCGCCCAGCGGCGGGCTCTACCTGCTGGACGTGGTGCCCGACGGCGAGCCGCGCTTCGGCTTTCCCAACATCTCCGACAACGCCGAGATCGTCGAGCTGATCGCCTGCGGCGCCCACCTGACCCTGTTCACCACCGGCCGCGGCTCGGTGGTCGGCTCGGCGATCTCGCCGGTGATCAAGGTCTGCGCCAATCCCGAGACCTACCGCAAGCTGGCCGGCGACATGGACGTCGACGCCGGGCGGATCATGGAGGGGCGCGGCACGCTGGACGAGGTGGGCGACGAGATCCACGACCTGGTGCTGGCCGTGGCCGGCGGGGCGCGCACGGTCTCCGAGGCGCTGGGCCACCAGGAATTCATCCTCACCTACAAGGCCTTCGACCCGATCGGTCCGGCCTGCCTGCCGCTGCGGCGGGCCAGCTAGCGAGTAACGACAGATGGGAAGACTTTCCGGCAAGACCGCCCTGGTCACGGCCGCCGGCCAGGGCATCGGCAAGGCCAGCGCCGAGCTGTTCGCCCGCGAAGGGGCGCGGGTGATCGCCACCGACATCAACGCGGCGCTGCTGGGCGAGCTGCAAGGCTGCGAGGTCCGCCGCCTGGACGTGCTGGACCCGAAGGCCATCCTCGACCTGGCCGCGGAGCTCGGTCCAGTGGACGTGCTGTTCAACTGCGCCGGCGTGGTCCACAGCGGGACGATCCTGGACTGCGACGAGGCGGCCTGGGCGTTCTCGACCGACCTGAACGTCACCGCCCAGTACCGGATGATCCGCGCCTTCCTGCCGGCCATGCTGGCGGCGGGCGGCGGCTCGATCGTGAACATGTCGTCGGTGGCCAGCTCGATCAAGGGCGTGCCCAACCGCTTCGCCTACGGCGCCACCAAGGCGGCGGTGATCGGCCTGACCAAGGCCGTGGCGGCCGATTTCGTCGGCCAGGGCGTGCGCTGCAACGCCATCTGCCCCGGCACGGTCGAAACCCCGTCCCTGAACCAGCGCCTGGCCGACACCGGCGACTACGAGGCCGCGCGAGCGGCCTTCACCGCCCGCCAGCCGATGGGGCGCCTGGGCCGGCCCGAGGAACTGGCCCAGCTGGCGCTGTACCTGGCCAGCGACGAGTCGGCCTTCACCACCGGCCAGATCCACATCATCGACGGCGGCTGGATCAACTGATCCGGCCCGGGCGCGCACCGGCTCAGGCGTCGCGCTCCACCCGGCCCAGGGTCCTGTCCACCAGGCCGTCCAGGTCGCCGGCGTCGTCGCCGAACATCATGAAGTCGTCGGCGCTGGCCTGGGCGAACAGCGCCACCGCCTCGTCGGACACGGCCAGCAGGGCGACGGCGGCCTCGGCCTCGTCGGGCGGCCAACGCTCAAGATCGGCCCCCAGGCTGGCGAGGCTGGCTTTGAACCGGGCGATATCCATGGCTACAGATCTTCTTCTGTCTCTGGAGATTGGTCTTCAGCGCCGCACGCCCCCGTTTGAGGAGCGACCGCACCGCCTGTTCCGAACAGCCCAGGACGTCGGCGATTCTACCAACGTCCAGCTCCTCGAAATAGAACATAGTCAGGGCCTGGTTCTGGGCGGCCGGCAGGCGGTCCAGGGCCAGGCGCAGGCCCTTGGCGCTTTCCATCCGCTCGAGGCGGACCTGAGCGTCCTCGGGTCGGGCCGCGCGCTGGTCGGCGTCGGCCAGGCGGGCGATCACCTCCTGCGGCTCGGGCGAGGCCTGGGAGACGCCGCGTAGCGATCGCCGCCGGTCGATGGCCTTGTTGACCGCCACCCGGTGCAGCCAGGTCGAGAACCGCGCCTCGGGCCGCCAGTCCAGCCGCGCCCGCCACACCGCCACGAACACCTCCTGGGCGACGTCCTCGGCCTCGTGCACGTCGCCCAGCACGTTCAGCGCCAGCCGCCGCACCAGCCGCATGTGGCGCTCGACCAGCAGGCGGAACGCGTCCGGCTCGTCGCCGGCGCAGGCCAGGAACAGGTCCTCGTCCGAGCGGAGATCGGAAAGAGTGTTGTTCGTCGAACCAGGCATTGTTTCGGTCCAATCCAGAGCGTGTCTGAAAACAGGACAGGCAAAACAGAGGCCACATTTCAAATAACTTCGTTAGTAAAACTAACGGATATTTGAAGGAAATATTTCTGCCATACTATTGTACTCCCCTGAGACACTTACAAAACGGTTGTAGCAAGTCGAGCATTTTTTGATACAGCGGCGACATACTGCGTCGGCGGGAGGCCTCGGTGAGCGTTTCCAGCAAGGAACGGTAAAACCGGCGAAGCATCGCGCCGTCCTGTCCGGCGGCCGAAAAGTCCAGGCTGGTCGACAGCACCATCAGGATCTGGGTGGCGCGGGCGGCGTGGCGGCACATTTGATCCAGCGCCCCGGCCTCGTGGGCCGATTTTGCCGAGGCGATCGCGCGATGCAGCTCCTCGTGCACGGCGGCGAGCACGTCGCGCGGGTTCTGGTTCAGATTGCGGGCGGCCGCGTAGGCCCCCAGGGCTCTGGCGTTAGCTGTCGTCATCGCTGGTGCTGGCTCCGAGAATGGCTTTGATCTGCTGTTGAAGAAGCTTGGCGGCCGAGAGCTCGCTCTCCATGGTCGCGTACTTGGCGACCAGCTTGGTCCGGTAGTCCTCGGCGTCGGTCCGGATGTCGTCGGCCTTGCTGGTCAGGTCGGTGTCGCTGGTTTCCAGGCTGGCGATCTGGGTCTGGATCGTACCGTTGGTCGTGTTGGCGTAGCCGCTGAGCAGGCTGGTGATCTTGTTGGCGAAGCCCTGCTGCACCTTGACGGCGATCGCGCCGCTCGCGGCCGGAGACAGGGCGAAGGACAGGCCTTCGTAGATCGTGCCCTTGGCGCCGGTGATCAGGCTGCCGACCACGGTGAACAGGCCGCTCTTGCCGCCCACCGTCACGTCGGTGATCGCCCCGTCCACGGCGGTGACGTCCAGGCTGAAATCGAACGACTGGGTCGTGGCGTTCTTCATCAGCTTCAGGCCGGCGTTGTCGGTCGAGAAGCTGGTCTCGAAGAAGCTCGCCACGCTGGAGAGGTTCGTCAGCAGCAGGTTGTCCAGGGTGGTCTCGCTGGACAGCTGCAACTGGTTGCTGGAATCGAAGGTGAGGCCCAGGCCGGACAGGTCGGAGACATCGTCGCCGGCCGAGGCGGGCGAGCCCGACAGCACCGCCGACAGCTGGCGGTTGACGTCGCGCAGGATGCTGTCGGCGAACAGCACCGCGTCGTCCGCCACCGTGCCGTCCGAACCCACGGTCTGGTTGGTCGCCACGAAGGCGCGCAAGGCGTTGTAGGCGGTGATGAAGCCGGTGATCGCCGTCTTGATGTCGTCGTAGTTGGCCTCGACGTCGAGCGTGATGGTCTGGCCGGTGGTCGTGTCCTGCAGCAGCGAGATCGACAGGCCCGGGATCACGTCGGTCAGCTCGTTGCCGTCGCTGGTGATGGTCTGCTGGTCGACGGTGACGATCGACGGCTGCGCGGCCTGAAGCTCCGAGGCGAAGGCGCCGGTGGAGTCGGTCAGGCCAATGCCCAGGGCCACGTCGTCGCCCGAGGTGGTCGAGACGCTGATGGCCTGGTTGGTGTCGCTGGTCGACAACACCAGCCGCGCGCCGGTCCCGGTGCTGATCACCGTGGCCGTCACCCCGCTGGTCGCGGTCTGGGCGTTGATGGCGGTCGACAGGTCGTTCAGCGTCATGCCGCTGGTCACCGTGATGTCGACGGCGCTCCCGTTCGCGGCGCCGATCGACATCACCCCGTCCAGCCCCAGGGCGGTCTTGGCCGAAGCCTGGGTGGCCGACGCCACCTTCTGGGCCTTGGCCAGCTGGGTGACGGTGATCTCGTAGGAGGCCGCGACCGCGTCGCTGTCGGCGCTGACCGCCAGGATGTCGGTGGCGTCCGCCCCGTCCGAGGCGGTCAGATAGGCCTGCTTCTCGTCGAAGGCGTTGGTGGTGGTCGAGATCGCGCTGTAGGTCGACGAGGCCAAGCTGGACATCGAGTCCGACACCGCCTGCAGCAGCGACTGCAGGGTCTGGTAGGACGAGATCTTGGTCTTGTTGGCGGTGACCTTGGCGTCGATCGTGTCGGCACGGGCGGTCTTCTGGGCGACGGCCGCGTCGATGATGGCGTCGGTGTCCAGGCCCGACACCGTGCCGGTGACGTAGCTGGTCGAGCCCGAGGTCGAAACGCTGCTGGTCGTGGTCATGGTTGGCCTATTGGGGCGGGCCTGCTGGAAGGGCGGGGAAAAGCGGCGGGAGGGTCAGGGAGACCCTCCCGCCGAGGTCACGGACGCCKGCGGGGAGCCGACGGCGTCCGTCGATGGACCTACTGCAGCAACTTCAGCAGCGACTGGCTCATCTCGTTGGCCTTGCCGAGAGCGGCGATGGCGGCCGAGGTGAGGGTCGAGGCGTTGGTGTAGTTGGTCTGCTCCGAGGCGATATCGACGTCCGAGATCGCCGATTTCGCCGACTGCAGGTTCTCCAGCGAGGTGGAGATCACGTCGCCGCGGTACTCGAAGCGCGACAGGGTGGCGCCGACATTGGCCCGGGCCTCGGAGACCTGGGTGATGGCGGAGTCGATCGCGTCCATCGCCGTGGCCGCCGAGGCGGCGCTGGTGATCGACGTCGCGTCGATGCCCAGGGACGCCGTGTCGGCGGCCTCGAGCTTGACGCTGATCGTGTCGCTGCTGCTGGTGCCGACCAGGAAGTCGACGCCCGTACCGTTGGTGTAGGCGCTGGTTCCCGTGCCGGCCGTGGCCGTCCAAGTGACCGTGTTGACGGAGTCCGCCAGCAGGTCCTCGGCGGTGGCCTTGGCCGTGCCGGTCGCGTTCAGCAGGAGCGCGCCGGTGTCGTCGACATAGTCGCCCACATCGACGGTGGTCGCGGTGCCGTCGGCCAGGTAGCTGACGGCGCCCAGGCTGGTGTTGCCCGTGGCCACCTTGAAGTAGTCGGTGTCCAGCGTGCCCGCGCTGCCGGCGGTCCCCAGCGTGGTCGTTACCGAGGTCCCGCTGGAAGACAGCAGGGCCACCCCGTTGAAGTTGGTCGTCGACGCGATGTCGTCGATTTCGTCCTTCAGCTGGGTGTATTCGGCGTTGATGTAGCTGAGGTCGTCGGTGCTGGAGCTGCCCGACTGCGCCTGGGCCGTCAACGACTTCATCCGTTGCAGGATGTCGGCGATGTTGGACAGGGCGCCGTCGGCCGTGTTGAGCACCGAAGTGCCGCTGGTGACGTTGGTGGCGGCTTGGTTCAGCACGGTGATGTCAGCGTTCATGGACGTCGCGATGGCGAGACCCGAGGCGTCGTCCTTGGCGCTCACGATCCGCGAGCCGCTCGACAGCTTGGCCAGGGATTCGCTCTGCGCGGCGCTGTTGGTGTTCAGGTAGCGCAGGGCGGTGTTGGCCGCTGTGTTGGTGGAGATGACAGGCATTTTCTAATCCGGCTCTCTAGCTAGAGGCCGCGTCGGACGACCCGGCGCGGGAAGCCTCCCGCCGTTCTGCGCGGTCAGGCTTCACCGGGTTGAACGAGACCCCCTCGCCGTATGGGGCGGACTATTTTCGTCTGCGCCAAAGGTAGGGACACACACTCACCCCGAAGCCTCCGCCGGGATCGCCCAGGCCTTGCCGTGAGTGTGTGTCCCCGTCTTCGTCCCGGACATTTCGAGCGGTCCGAAAAAACACCGCCCCATCCGGCGACCCCGCTCCGTTGAACCCTGYGAACGACGCCGCCCGGCGTCATTGGAGGGTTCCCATGACCGCCATCGCCTCGACCACCAGCGCCGCGACCACGGCCGCCACCAGCACGTCGTCCAGCACGACGGCCCTGGGCACGACCGACTTCCTGAAGCTGCTGATGACGCAGCTGACCAACCAGAACCCGCTCGATCCGCAGGACCCCACCGAGTTCACCAGCCAGCTGGCGACCTATTCGGGCCTCGAGCAGCAGATCAACATGAACCAGACGCTGACGACGATGTCCGACAACATGTCGTCGCTGCTGACCCAGGTTCAGCTGCTCGCTTCCGGCCAGAGCTAGGAGCGCGAGCGATGAGCCTTTCGTCCGCCCTCTCGACCGCGGTGTCGGGCCTGTCGGCCCAGAGCATGGCCCTGGCCGCCATCTCCGAGAACATCGCCAACTCCTCGACCACGGCCTACAAGACCAAGGAGGTCGACTTCCAGTCGCTGGTCACCGGCGCCATGGGCTCGGCCAAGTCGACCAGCTCGGTGGTCGCCAAGGCTAGCCAGGCCCTGAACGTCGGCGGAGTGATCTCCTCGACCGCCACCTCGACCAACGTCGCCATCGACGGCGCGGRCTTCTTCGTGGTCTCGGCCCATCCGGGCGACACGTCGTCGGACCTGGTCTACAGCCGCAACGGCAGCTTCTCGACCGACGCCGACGGCTATCTGGTCAATAGCGAGGGCTACTACCTCCAGGGCCTGCCCACCGACGCCGACGGCAACGTCCTGGCCAGCAACGCCAGTGACCTGTCCAGCCTGCAGGCGATCAATTTCAACTCGATCGGCGGCACGGCCAAGGCCACCGAGAACGTGACGATGTCGGCCAACCTGCCGGCCGACGCCACCACGGGCCAGTCCTTCACCACCAGCATGGAGGTGATCGACTCCCTCGGCGTCAGCCACACCGTCGGCCAGAMCTGGACCAAGACCGCCGACAACACCTGGTCGCTGGCCCTGGCCAATCCGACCCTGACCTCGGACGGGACCACCACCTCGGGCGTGATCAGCCCGTCCACGGTGTCGGTGACCTTCAACACCGACGGCAGCCTGGCCTCGACCAATCCCTCGCCGGTGGCGATCAGCATCACCGGCTATTCGACCGGCGCGGCGACCAGCGGCATCACCCTGAACCTGGGCACCTCGGGCGGCACCGACGGCCTGACCCAGTTCGCCTCGACCTCCTCGACCCTGTCGATCACCCCGACCATCGAGCAGGACGGCGCCAACTACGGCGAGCTGTCGGGCGTGACCATCGACGCCAACGGCCTGGTCACGGCCAATTTCGACAACGGGGTCAGCCTGGCGATCTACCAGATCCCCGTCGCCACCTTCAGCAATCCCAACGGCCTGACCCACGTCTCGGGCACGGTCTATGACGAGAACACCAACGCCGGCCAGGTGCACGTCAACCTGCCGGGCGACGGCAGCTCCGGCACGCTGGTGGCCAGCGCCCTGGAGGGCTCGACCACCGACATCGCCACCGAGTTCAACAAGATGATCATCGCCCAGCAGGCCTATTCGGCGGCCTCGCAGGTGATCACCACCACCAAGGGGATGTTCGACACCCTGATCCAGGCCGTGCGCTGATGGGGACGATCGAACGTCTGAGGCTGCGCGCCGAACGCTCCCGACGGGCGGGCGCCGAGGCCCCGCTGGTCGCCACGGTCGAGGAGGCCCGGGCCCTGGCGCGCGGCGTGGCCGAGGGCCTGGCCGCCGCCCCCGAGGCCGACCGCCTGCTGCTGCTGGCCAGCCTGCACGAAGTGCAGGCGGCGCTGGGCGCGCGGCTGTCGCGGCTGGACGCCGAGATGGGCGAGGGCCGCGAGCGGATCGGCGCGGTCAACCGCGGCCTGTCGGCCCACGCCGGCTATTCCCACCGCCCATCGCCACGCAAGGGCTGACCGCCATGTCGCTGTCCTCGATCATCGGCGCGGCGAGCTCGGCCCTGACGGCGTCGCAGAGCCGGATCGCGGTGGCCAACCTCAACGTCGCCAACGCCGACGACGCGACCTACACCCGCAAGAGCGTCACCAGCGCGGTCAGCACCACGACCCAGACCCTGTCGGACGCCACCATCCTGCGGGTCGCCGACGCCTATCTGAGCAAGACCGTGCTGAAGACGGCCGCCGCCGCCGGGGGCGACGCGGTGGCCGACAGCTACCTGCAGTCCTATGACGCGGCCCTGGGCTCGACCGCCACCGGCGACGACGTCTCCAGCCTGGTCTCGGCCTTCCAGACCGCCCTGACGGCCCTGTCGTCCGGCGCCGACGCCACCAGCAAGGCCCAGCTGGTCTCCGACGCCGCCGACCTGGCCCAGGGGATCAGGAGCCTGTCCGGCGAGGTCCAGGCCTTGCGCACCCAGGCCAACACCCAGATCGAGACCACGGTCGGCACGATCAACCAGACGCTCAAGAGCCTGGCCTCGCTGAACGACCAAGTCGCCACCGTCACCGCCCAGGGCGGCGACGCCACCAGCCTCGAGGACCAGCGCGACGCGGCCCTGACCACCCTGTCGGGCTTGATGGGCGTCTCCAGCTATGTCACGGCCGACAACCAGCTGCGGGTCTACACCACCGGCGGCGACGCCCTGCTGGGCACCACGGCCGCCACGCTCAGCTACACCGCCTCGAGCACGCTGGGCGCGGGCGCGACCTATCCCGGCGCGATCTCGGGCATCCTGCTGAACGGCAAGGACATCACCGCCAGCCAGTCCTCTGGCGAACTGGGGGCCCTGGTCACCCTGCGCGACCAGACCCTGCCGGCCCAGCAGGACCAGCTGGACCAACTCGCTTCGACCCTGATCACCCAGGTCAACGCCGTGACCAACGCCGGGACCTCGGTCCCCGCGCCCGCCAGCCTGACCAGCGCGGCAACGGTCTCGGCCTCCGACCCGCTGTCGGCGACCGGGACCCTGCGCGTGGCGGTGACCGACTCCGCCGGCAAGGTGGTCTCGACCCAGGACCTGGACCTTTCCAGCTACGCCACGGTCGGCGACCTGGTCACGGCGCTGAACGGGGTCAGCGGCCTGTCGGCCAGCATCGGCGCGGACGGCAAGCTGACCATCGCCACGACCGACAGCGCCAACGGCGTGGCCCTGGCCGACGACGGCGCGGCCATCTCGGCGAAGTTCGGCTTCAACGACCTCTTCACCGGCTCGACCGCGTCCGACATCGGCGTGTCGACCCGGCTGGCCAACGACGCGAGCGGCCTGCCGACGGCGGCCCTGTCGACGACCTCGACCCTGGCGGTCGGCGATCTGGCCCTGGCCTCGGGCGACAGCACGGTCGCCGACAAGCTCTCCAGCCTGTTGACCGCCTCGGTGTCGTTCGCCGCGACCGGAAGCCAGGGGGCCAAGACCGTCAGCCTGGCGTCCTTCGCGTCCAGCTTCGTCTCCCAGGCCGCGACCCTGATCTCGACCGCGTCCACCACCAGCGCCGCCTCGACCGCCGCCAACGACGCGGCCGTCTCGCGGTTGCAGAACCTGACGGCGGTGAACGTCGACGAGGAGTTGGCCAACATCACCCAGTACCAGACCCAGTACGAAGCCAACGCCCAGCTGATCTCGATCGCCAAGGCGCTGTTCGAGACGCTGGTGAACATGGTGAGCTGAAATGCTGAACCGCGTCGCCAGCTTCGCCCACACCAGCGCCATGACCGCCGCCAGCCTGAAGGTCCAGGCCAAGCTGGCCGACCAGCAGACGCAGACCGCCTCGGGCCTGAAGGCCCAGACCTACGGCGGGATCGCCCAGAGCACGGCCAGCATCCTGACCCTCGGCAATCAGAGCGCCCGCCTGACCGCCGACAACACCGCCGCCTCGTCCGCCGCCGCCTACGTCCAGGCGGCCTATTCGGCGGTGGGCGAGATCGCCGACCTGGCCACCACCATCAAGACCCAGCTGTCCTCGATGATGAGCAGCTCGACCCTGGACGCCGCCACGGCCGGCCAGTACGCGGCCGACTGGCTGACTGACCTGCAGGCCCTGCTCAACAGCCAGCAGGGCGGGACCTATCTGTTCTCGGGCCAGGCCACCGACACGGCCCCGGTCGATTTCACCGCCGCCGGCTACGACCCGACGGCGGGGGCGGACACGAGCTACTACGGCGGCGCGGCCACGGGCCGGACCTTCTCCGGCTCGGACGGCCAGACGGTGTCGCTGTCGGTCTCGGCCGGTTCGTCGGCCTTCGAGCAGCTGGCGCGGGCCATCGCCACGGTCGCCGCCAACCCGACGGACACCGACGCCATCGCCAGCGCCTACGCTCTGTCGGGGGAGGCGCTGACCGGCGTGGGCACGCTGCAGGAGACCATCGCCATCCAAGCCTCGTCCCTGCAGACGATCACCGACCGCAACACCGCCAAGATCGACGCCATCGACGCCTTGGTCACCGACCTGAAAGGCGCCGACCTGACGGAGGCCGCGGTGCTGACCACCCAGTACCAGACCCAGCTGGAGGCCCTCTACTCGATGATCAGCACGCTCGCGTCGCTGAGCCTGAGCAAGTACCTCTAGGGCTGTCCACGCCGACCTTCTGAGATTCCTGGGCGATCTCCCAGAACGGCGGAGCTACGGCCGATTTCTACCTGTGGCTGTTAATTCGAGGGAAAAGAATCCCGGGCCATTTTGCAATCCTCGATAGAGGGTCGCATCATGGTCGCACTGGAGAAACCCCAGCCCTCGCCGGCGACCGATACGTCCTCGCCGGCCTCGGCGGGTGAAGCGCGGCGGATCGTGGCGCTCGACGGCGTCCGGGGCCTGATGACCCTGTTCGTCCTGATTTCCCACCTCTTCGCCGAGGTCACCGGCGGCGTCACGGCCCTCATGTTCGGCTGGGTCGGCGTCGACATGTTCTTCGTACTGAGCGGCTATCTGGTCGGCAGGCTGATCCTGGAGAAGCGGACCTGCGGGAACTTCTTCTCGGTCTTCTATGTGCGGCGGTTCCTGCGGACCATCCCCGCCTACATGGTCACCGTCCTGGTGGTGTTCGGCCTGTTCCGGCTTTGCGACCCCGCCTGGTCCGAGGCTGAGCCGGCCTTCCCCCTCTGGGCCTATCTGACCTTCAGCCAGCCCGCCTTCATGGTCGCCACCCAGTCGATCGGGCCCCACTGGCTGGCGCCCACCTGGACCCTGGCGATGGAGGAGCATTTCTACCTCGTCGCCCCCGCGGTCATCGTCTTCACGCCGCGTCGATGGCTGCCCGCCGTCCTGATCGGCTTGGTGGCGCTCGCGGTCGGCCTGCGCCTGGCGATCTTCGAATTCCATTTCGCCAACCCCATGGCCGGCCTGATCCTGCTCCCCAGCCGCGGTGACCTGCTGGCGGTGGGCATACTGGCGGCCGTGGCGGCGACCTCGTCGCGCGTCCCGTGGGCGCGGATCGACCTGCTGCTCCGGCTGACGCCGCTGGTCGCCCTGATCGTCGTCTGGATCGCCAAGGCCTTGGGCGGGTCGGCCTTCGACGTTTTCGCGCCGCTGATCATGGCGATCGGCTGCGCCGGCTACTTGTTGGCGCTGGTCAGGGGCGCGCCCGAGGCCAGGACGATGGAGTCGCGCTTCCTGCGGTTCTTCGGCAACAACAGCTACTGCATCTATCTGTGCCACCTGCCCATCCTCGGGCTGATGCACGGCCTGATCCTGCAGGGCCGGCCGGGCCTGGTCACGCCGCAGCAATGGGCGGTGACGATCCTGGCCCTGCCGCTATGCGTCCTGGTCGGTTGGGGCATGACCAAGCTGATCGAGGAGCCGCTGACCCGCTGGGGCCGGTCGTGGAAGTGGAGCGAGACCGTGGCGGCGCGCTCGGCGCGGATCCAGCCCGCCTAGAGCCAGATCGTGTGGGGCCCGTCCACCGCCGGCTCCAGCGCTTCGCCCTGGTAGAGTCTGGCGAGCGGAACGGCCAGGCGGTCGGTGGGGCCTGACTTGAACCGGGGTCCTCCGAAGGCGGCCATGGTCGCGTGTTGCTTGTCCAGGGCGCGACGATCCTGTTCAGCGACGGGGCGCACGAAGGCCAGGATCGCCTGGCGCTTGAGCCAGGCCGGGGCGCGGCCCTTCGGGGTCGTCCAGCAGCCGAAGGCGCGATAGCGGTCCGGCGTTTCAGGGACGAAGAACGCCGTGGCGCACAGGGTGAGGCGCTCCTTCTTCTCCCAGCGCCCCTGGAAGACGACAGGCGGCAGGTAGCGGCCGACGCTCCGCGCGCGCTCACCTTCCAGCAGGCGCGACATCCAGCCCCGGTCCGGCTGATCCTGGTCGTAGGCGACGTCGAAGTCACGGGCCCGCAGGGTCAAGGTCTGGCGAACCGGCTGACGACGCGCGCTCACTCGGATCAGGCCGTCGTGGATGAAATTGGTGTGGAACGGATCCAGGATGTTTTCCAGCGCGTCCAGGGCGCGTCCGCGCCAGGGCGGTTGCGTCCACCAGAAATGGTCGTGGTCCGGGTCGCCGATCAGAGGCGGCAGGACGAGCTCGGGCGAGGCGTCCGCGCGTTCGAGGCGCACGAACACCGCGCCGTGCCGCTCGACCGTCTCGAACCGTCGGGCGCCCAGCTTGTCGACGGCCACGCCCTCGCCCGCGCCGGGAAACTCCACGCAGGCGCCTGTGCCGTCGAACCGCCAGCCGTGGTAGGGACAACGCAGGGCGCCCTGGACCACCTTGCCGTCCGACAACGGATAGTTCCGGTGCGGGCAACGGTCCTCCAGGGCCGAGACCGCGCCGCGCCCATCCCGGAACACTACGATGGGGACGCCGGCGATCTGGCGCGCCAGAGGCTTGGCCTTGAGCTGAGGCGAAAGGCAGACGGGCAACCAGGTGCGGTTCAGGCCGGCGGGATAGGGCGTCATCCGGCAGCGATCCTTTCCAGGGTCGGGGTCAGGGCGTCGAGAGCCTTGGCCAGCAGGGCGTAACCCGCCCGACGCCAAGGCGGAAGATGACTGTCGAACACGACCTGGTATTCCAGCGCGGGCGTGGCGCCCCGGTTGCGCTTGAAGACGCCGGCGCCGGCCGAATAGTTGACGGCCAAGCCCTCGGCCAGGGCCCGCTGCACCGACAGGGCCATGGCGATCCTGTAGAGGCCCTCGGCGGGCGGCCGCGAACGGTCATGGCCCAGGAGGGGGCTGGCCAGCTCGTGCTCGCAGACGTGGTCGCCGGCGAAGGCGACGATCTGGCCGGAAGGCGCGCGCACCCACTCCAGACGCAACATGCCGGCCGAGACGGCGGCCTCCAGGAAGGCCGCGGAATACCCCGGATTGGTGCGGGAGTATTTGGCGATGTAGATGTCGGCGTACAGCGCCAGGGCCCGGTCGAGCTCTTCGGGGGACGGGGACGGCGCGGCTTCGACGACCAGGGCGTGGACGCCGGCGAGCTTCAGATCCGCCTTGACGTCGGTGCGCGGGCTCCACTGCCTGGCAGGCTCGGCCAGCCGCCACACGACCCGGCTGAGCACGCGCCGCCCGCCGGCCGCCTGCATCCTGGCCAACAGCGGCGCGTGGTCGCCCAGGTTCAGGGAGCGCCAGACGATCGCCCGGTCCGGAAAGGCCGCGCGCAAGACCGCCAGGGCTTCGTCGAGGTCGTCGCCCGGCCAGCGGCCGTGCAGGCTGGTCGAGAACAGCAGGTGGTTCACGTAGACGACCCGGTCGGCCTTCGTCGCCCGTAGAAGCCCCTCGGCCAGATACGACCCCAGGCGAGCCAGGAGAGCCTGGCCGCCCCGCAGGTCTCGATCGATCTCGTCGCGCAGCGACCGGCCATAGGTGACGATCGGCGAGGTCAGCCAGCACCCCTGCGGACCTTCCGGCGTCAACAGGGGAACGGCGCGATCGCGCAGCTGCAGCGCCGCCAGATCGAAACGGGCGTTGTCCAGGGCTCCGGCCGGTTTCAGCCTGGCCAGGGCGCGGACATATCGCCCGACGGCCGGGTCGCCCCAGACGATATCGGGATCGTCGACGGCCAGGACGCGAACGGCGTTCAAGCGCCGGCTCCGTTCCATTCGATGTCGGCGGTCATGGCGGCGGCCAGGCTGCGGCCGGAGGCGGCCGCCTTCACGGCGAAGGCCAGGCTGTCGACCAAGGCGCCGGCGAGGGGCAGGCGATCGCCCGGCGCGACGATCACGTCACGCCCGTCGCGACGCAGGGTTCTCCACTCGGCCAGGCGGCCGGCGCGGAGCGCGGCCGGCAGACCGAACAGACCGAAGGCCGGCCCCAGATAGAGGAACGGCGGGTCCGAGGGCTCGACGCACGGCGCGTCGCCGAAGAAGGCGCGGGCCAGCGCCGGATCCCGAGCGAAGAGGTGGGCGCCGCTGGTCGCGCGCGGATTGCATTCCAGCAGCCACGGCCGGCCCTGGGCGTCGAAGATGACGTCGCAGGCGAACTGACCGTCGCGGATGATCCCGGCGGCCAGGGCGACGGCGAGATCGCGCAGGACGGCGGTGGTCCGCGCGTCCGACGCCGCGAAGGCGTAGCTGGCGCCGCCGCGTTCGCGCCATGTCGAGCCATAGGCGCAGAAGGCCGTCAGCCGCCCGGCTCGGGCGATCGCGTAGAACGAGCTTTCGATGCCGGCGACATGGCGCTGGGCGACCCACGGACGCTGGTGGGAAATCGCCAGCGTCGCGACCTGTTCAGGCCGTGGCTGAATCAGGGCGTGGACGCCGAACCGCGAATATTCCGGCTTGAAGACCAGGGTCGCCGAGGGCGGCAGACCGGAGAGCTCGGCGGGATCGGTCAGCGTCCAGGACTCCGGGACCGGCAATCCGATCTCGCCGCAGGCGCGGCCGAACAGGCGCTTGGAATGCAGCGTCCGCAGCGTCTCGAACGGCGGCGCGAAGAGGCGCGCGGCCAGGGCGGGGCGCCGCTGGGCCAGGGCGGCCAGATGAAAGACCTCCTCGCAGGCCGGGACGACCAGCGTCGGCTTCAGCGTGGCGAGCAAGCGCTCGATGTCGGTCGCGAAGGCCTTCGGGCGATGCACCGGCGAGGCATAGCCATGGACGGCGTCCGGCGCCTGGGACAGTCGAGCGGTCCAGCATGGACTGCAGTCGGCCATGTGCACGCGGCGGCCGGCCGCGCGAAAAGCGCGGGCCAGGTCCAGGGCCGCCGGGGCCCGCGCGCCGGTGATCAGGATGACGGCGTCCGCGCTCACGGGAACCACCGCACGCGTCGGCGTTTGGGTCGGGTCTCGACCGTAGTCACTACCTCTGTGGTGACCGGAAGCGACAGGCCACGCGCCGCGAGCAGCGCTTCAAGCGCGGCGCGGGCCGGCGCCTGGTGTTCGCCGTCCGCGACGAAGATCCGGACTCCGGCCGGCGAAGCGTCGGCGCGCCAGGACGCGAAGATCGGCAGGGCCGTCTCAAGGGCGTCATCGATTTCGCGAGGCAGAACCAGGCCCTCGCCCGACCGCCAGATGTCGCCGACGCGCCCCTCGACCGGCTGGATGGCCAGGCGCGGCGATCCGCAAGGGCAAGGCGATCGGGGTTCGATCAGATCGTCCAGCCGCACGCGGACCATCGGCTGGCCTCGTCGGCGCAGGTCGGTGACGATCGGCCGGAAGCGGTTTGATCCGGCGACCGGATCGCGCTCGACGATCAGGCTGTCCTCGTTGAGGTGCAGGGTATCGAACCGGCAGGGGGCGCCGAGGAAGCCCTCGGTCGCCTGATACAGGGGCGCCGGCGAAAGGCCGAACACCTGGGCCAGGCGCTCGCCTTCGCGCTGGCCCAGCGGTTCGGCGCCGTAGAGCAGCCCGTCCAGGTGCGGCGTCCAGGCGCCGGCCTCGACCCGTCTGGCCAGGGCGACCAGGACGTGGGGCGGCGCCACCAGATGGGTCGGCGCGAACGCCCGCAGGGCGTCCAGTTGGGCCTCGGGCGACATGTCCAGGCCGATGAAGCTGAAGGCCGCGCCCGCCGCCTGAATATCGGCGTACAGGCGGTTGTTGGCGCGCAGGATCAGGGCGGCGCGGATCGGTCGCAGCAGGCGTCCGGGCGTGATCAAGCGCCCCAGCAAGACCCCCAGATAGCGATCCCGCTCGGCCGCCATGGTCAGGAAGACGCCTCGCCCGCCCTGGCTTCCCGTCGAGAACCCCGCCTGGACCTGGTCGGGCAAGTCGGCCTCGCGGCCCTCCTCGGCGGCCTGGGCCGCGTCGAGGATCTGGGCGGCGCTCAGCCCCAGACTGTTCCAGGCCCCCAGGTCGGCGCGCATCTCGGCCGGCTCGCGCACGGGAAAGGCGTCCAGGGGGCGGCCGGCCAGCGCGGCCAGCGCGGGAGTCCGGGCCAGGGCGGGCGCCAGCCGGCCCCAGAGACGGCGTTGGCGCGCCAGCAGGGCCGCGCGATCGGCCAGCCTGGCGTCGCACAGCTTGGTGTCCAGGTAGGCGGCGGCGATGCGGCCGGCGCGACGGAGACTCAAGGCGTCTCGGCGGCGCCCGCCGCCTCCCGGCAGTGGGAGGGGACCAGCACGACCTCGCCCCCGCGCGCTTCCAGGGCGTGGAGATCGGCCAGGGTGCGGCGATAGCGGTCGGTTCGCCCCAGGAGCGCGGTGGTCAGGGCCGGCGGCGGGCGGTTCTCGCGGATCGCCCGCAGCGACCACGCCGCGTCACCGACGAAAAGCCGCAAGCGATCGTCGAGGCCGCGCACCGCCAGGCCCCAATGCCCGACGCAATGGCCGGGCAATTCCACGGCCAGCAGGCTGCCGTCTCCCAGCAGGTCGGCGCCGGTCTCGAACGGGCGCAGGTCCAAGGGCAGCGGGCGCCTGGGCCGATCCTCGAAGAAGACGGCGCGCGACTCGGCGTCCGGGGGCAGCAGGCCGGGCAGAAGCCCCTGGCGCACGCCCGCGAACCGCCCGACCCGGCGCATCTGGTCCAGGCCCGCCCGCGCGCAATAGAGCCGCGCCTTGGGAAAGGCCGGCAGGCCGGCGACATGGTCTCCGTGAAAGTGCGAGATGATCACGCCCCGAATGTCGTCGGGACCCAGCCCGAAGCGGCTGATCTGGCGGGCCGCCGGCTCGTGCTCGCCCAGCGTCACGGGCGTGGTGAGGGCGTAGAGCCTTTCCGGCCAGCGACGCGTGACGCGGAAGAACGCCGGATCATAGCCCGTGTCCCACAACAGCGGCCCTTCCGTCGGATGCAGGATCAGGGCCGTAAGCGCCGGAAAGTCGACGGGGCAGAGGCTGCCGCCCTTCAGGGCCGCGGCCTCCGGGTGCACGCACGAGCCGGCCTTCAGCAGATGGATTTCACAACACGCGGGGCTCATGGCCACGATCCTTCCCTCCGGCGCCGCGCCAGTTCAAGCGCGGTCGCGCGGGCGTCGTGGCGGGGCGCGTAGCCGAGGTCGCGCCGGGCGGCGGTCAGATCGAAGGTCTGGGAGAAGGCCAGGGTCGCCACGCCGTAGGGCGTCAGCGGCGGTTCCGGCCGGCCGGGCAGGAGGCTCGCCACGCCCTGCGCCAATGTCGCGATCCCGTTCAGCAGGGGCCAAGGCGCCGGCACGATCCGCAAGGTCAGTCCCAGGACCGCGGCGAGGTCCAGCGCGAAGGCGCGGACGCTGATCGGCGCGCCGCCGGAGATGTTGAAGGCGCGCCCGCCGACGTCCGTCAGCCTCCGATCCGCCAGGATCAGGGCGTGGGCGGCGTCGCGGGTGTCGGTCAGCTCCACCAGCGCCCGCCCGTCCCGGGGCAGCGGCGCGCGCCGGCGCGCGACGAGGTCCAGCAGGCGGGGCAGCAGGACCTTGTCGTCGGGGCCCACCAGCGCGCGAGGGCGGATGGCGACGGTGAAGAAGTCCGGTCTGTTCGCGGCCAGCACGAGGCGTTCGGCGGCCAGCTTGGTCCGGGCATAGGCGTTCAAGGGGCGGCTGGCGGGGGGATCGGCCTCGGTCAGGGCCAGGCGATCGCGCGTTTCGGCATAGATCGAGGGCGACGAGACGAAGACCAGACCCTGGCAGCCGACCCGGCGCGCCGCGTCGAGGAGCGTTCGGGTCATCTCGACATTGACGCGCTCGAACGTCCGGGCGGGACCCCAAGGGCTGGATAGCGCCGCGGCGTGGAAGACGACGTCCATGCCGGCGCACAGTTCGATCGCGCGGTGCGAATCCTCGACGAGATCGACCTCGATGGTCTCGGCGCCCATGGCGCGAAGGCGCTGGGCGGCCGAGGCGTCGCGCCCCGTCGCGCGAACCGCGTAGCCTTCGGCCAGCAAGGCGGCGGTCAGCGCCAGGCCCAGCCCACCGGTGGCGCCCGTGACAAGGGCTCGGCGCATTATACGCGCAGGACCATGGCGCTGACGCTGATCCCGGCGGCGGTGCCGAGCAGCAGCACTGTCGTCCCCGGCGCCAGGCGTCCATCGGCCCAGGCGCGATGCAGGGCGGAGGGGATGGAGGCGGCGATCTGGTTGCCGTGATCGGCGAAGATGTCGATCACCCGGGACGGGTCGCCGCCCATCAACCGGCGCACGTGCTCCAGGCCCGGTTGGCTGGCTTGGTGGGGCACGATGAGATCGACGCTGGCGCGGTCCAGACCGGCCTCGCCCAACACCCTGTCGATCAGCGGCGGCAGCCGTTTGGCGGCGGCCTTGAACACGCCGAAGGGGTCCATGTGAAAGGTCGCGGCGGCCTGGAACGCTTCCAGTCCGTCCTCGAGCCGCACGCGGGTGCCGCCGGCGCGTAGCGTGGCCAGATCCTGGCCCTGCCCGTAGGTTTCCAGCCCCCGCGCGAGCAGCGCCGGTCCCTTCACATCCTCGGCCGCCTCGATGCAGACCGCCGCCGCCCCGTCGCCGAAGATCGCGCTGGCGGCGGGATCGCTCCAGTCCAGTCCCGCCGAGGCGATGTCGCTGGACACGACCAGCGCCCGCCGCCACCGGCCGGTMGCGAAACCCATGGCCGCCACGTCCAGCGCCATCAGGAACGACAGGCAGGTCTGATTGACGTCGAAAGCCAGTATGCCCGTCCGGCCCAGGCCCAAGGCCTGCTGGATCAGCACCGACGTGCCCGGAATCGGCTGCTCCATCACACCGCAGGCGCCGATCAGCACATCGAAATCACCCTCGGCCCAGCCCGCCGCCGCCAGGGCGTCACGGGCGGCGGCGGCGCCCATCATCGACGTGGTTTCATCGGGGGCCGCGACGCGCCGGGAGTCCAGGCCGAACTGCGCGCGCGTCGCGCCGGCCTCCTGGCCAAAACGAGCGTCCAGCACCGCCGAAGCGACTTCTTCCCGGGGTTTGTAGACGCCGAGGCCCGCGAACCGCATGGGCGCGACACTGAACATCCMGCAGCCCTCCACCGCTTACTGGGCTCAACGCATAGTCGCGCGCACCGCCCTTCGCAACGATTTCACGGTGGCGTTGCGCGGCGGCGCGGGCTGGATCGGACAGCCTCCGCCGATCCCGCGGGGGGTTCTAGCGCGATCATCGAAACCCACTTGCCAAGCCGATATGACGACGCCGAGCGCACCCGGCAAAGCCACGCTGGACCGCGGCGACGATTAGAGCTGCGTGCCTTAAACGCCAGCCCGGCATGGCCCTGCTCGCCGTCAACCGACGAAACCCGCCGATGCCGATAAACAAATTTCGGGATTTTACGAATGCAACTTGCCCGCGCGGCCAAGGTCGAGCTAGCTTGAGCGTAAATGAAAGCGTTAGTAGAATCCGCATCGGCCATCCTGTCGCAATCCGAGCGGCGGGTGGAGCTGTCAGCCCAGAACATGGCGAACATCTCGACGCCTGGATTCAAAAGACGGACAGGTTTCGAAACATTTCTATCTACGAACTCTGCGACCACGCCGAGCTCGATGCGGAATTCTGCTGTCGACTTTTCCTCAGGCAAAGAAATAAACACGGGAAATCCGTACGACCTCGCGATCCTGGGCGACGGTTTCTTCTCCGTGCGATCGGGCGATCGCATCCTCTATACTCGCCAGGGACAATTCCAGCGCGATAATGAAGGCCGGCTGGTGCTGCCCCAGGGCTTCGCCCTGCAGACGCAAAGCGGCGGCGACCTCGTGCTCAAGAGCCAGGACGTCAAGGTTCTCGCCGACGGCACGGTGCTGGAGCGCGGCGAGCCCGTGGCTCGACTGGCCGTGGTGGATTTCGAAGATCGCCACGCCCTGGCCCCCGCCGTCGGCGGGCTGTTTTCGGCCTCGGCCGACGCGGCCCGCCCCCTCGATGCTCCCTCCGTCCGCCAGGGCGAACTGGAGTCCTCCAACGTCTCAACCGGCGACGAGATGATCACCATCATGGAAGCCCTGCGGCGCGCCGAGTCCGCCCAGCGCGTGGTGAACATCTACGACGACCTGATGGGCCGCGCCCTTACCTCTTTCGGACAGCCCTGACATGAACGGCGCCTTCTACATCGGAGCCACGGGCCTGCGCGCCGAACAGCGTGCGCTCGACACCACGGCCAACAACATCGCCAACATCAACACCCTGGGCTTCAAGCGCTCGGAAGCCCGGTTCTCGGAACTGATGGCGGCCGGGGACGCGACGGCCGACGCGGCGGTGCGGTCGAGCGATCTGCTGTCGGGCGTGACGGTCGGCGGCTCGGCGCGGATCTTCAGCCAGGGCGACCTGAAGCAGACGGGCAAGCCGATGGACATCGCCATCCAGGGCGACGGCTTCATCGAGCTGATGGGTCCCGCGGGCGCCGGCGTGGCTTGGCGCGGCGGATCGCTGAAGGTCAATGACGACGGCTTCTTGGCCGCCTCCAACGGCATGCCGCTGAAGGCTATGATCTCGGTGCCCAAGGGCGCCCAGTCGCTGACGATAGACCGCGACGGCAAGGTTCGCGCCCTGGTCGACGGTGACACCACGCCCACGGAGCTGGGCCAGATCGATGTGCTGATGGTCAACGACCCCGCCGGCCTGTCGGCGCTGAGCGACGGTGTGTACGCCTTGGCCTCGAACGACATCGGCCAGGCGAGCGCACCGGGCGAGGAAGGCGCGGGCGTGCTGGTCCAGGGCTCGGTGGAGACCTCCAACGTCGAACTCAGCGACGAGATGATCGCCCTTCTGATCACCCAGAGGGCCTACGCGGCGAACGCCCAGGTCGTCCAGGCCGGGGATCAGTTGATGGCCATAGCCAACGGCCTGAAACGATGACCGGCTCAGCCTAGGCTCGCAACGCAATGACCTCGGGGGGAAATCTGGTTTTGGCGGCTGCGGCGATCGGCGCGGTCTGCTGCGCGCCCGCCGCGGCGCGCGAGAGCGCCGCCCCGTGCCTGAGGGTGGTCAACGCCGTCGCCCGGGGCGAAGTCCCGGTGGCGCGCGACGTCTCGCCCGCCGCCTGCCCCGCTGACCCCGGCGCCCTCCCGCTTCGCTACGACCCCGCCGCCAAGGCCCTGAGGGCCACGCGCGACCTGTCGGTCGGCGAGACCCTTCCGCCCACGCCCTTCGCCCTGCCCACCATCCGCGCCGGCGATCGTCTGGTCTTGGCCGCCCGCATCGGCGCGGTGACGGTCGAGCGCCAGGTGATCGCCCTGCAGCTGGGCCAGGCCGGCGCCCCGGTGTTCGTCAAGGCCGCCGACGGAACCGTCTTCGCCGCCACCTTCCCGGAGATCGCCCGATGACGCGCGCACACCGACTGACGGCCCTGTCGACCCTAGCCGCCGCTCTGGCCCTGACCGCCGGCGCGGCCTCGGCCACCGATCTCTACACCCCCGGCAGTTGGCCCTCCCTGGCCGCCGACCGTCGGCCCGAGCGGCCGGGCGACACCCTGACCGTGGTGATCTACGAAAACTCCACGGCCACCAACTCGGCCCAGAACGGCTCGCGCCGCGCCAATCGCATCGCCGGTCGTGCCACCTCGGGCTCGACCGCCAAGTCCGCCTCGGGCGAGCTGAGCGGCGATTTCGACGCCGCCGCCCAGACCGAGCGGGCCGGCAAGCTGGTCGCCCAGATCAGCGTCACGGTCGAGTCGGTCGCCCCGAACGGCGACCTGATGGTCGCCGGCGAACAGATGCTGAAGGTCAACGGCGAGCAGACCCATATCCGGCTGCGCGGCAAGGTCCGTCCCGCCGACATCTCGGGCGACAACACCGTGCTGTCCACTCGCCTGGCCGACGCGGCCATCGACTATGACGGGGCCGGCTTCGTCAGCCGTCGGGCGGGTCCCGGCGTCGTCAACCACATCCTGACCATGCTGGGCCTTCCATGACGCGCCGCCTCCCCGTTCTCGGCCTGGTCGTCGCCCTGGGCGTCGGGCTGACCTTTTCGCCGGCCCTGGCCGACGGCGTGCGCGTCAAGGACCTGGGCCGCTTCCTGGGCTGGCGCGACAACGCCCTGGTCGGCTACGGCGTCGTCACCGGCCTGTCGGGCTCGGGCGACTCTCCCCGCAACCAGGTCACCCAGCAGGCTCTGAAGAACGTCCTCAGCCGCCTGGGGGCCAATGTGGCGCCGATCCAGGTGCAGAGCCGCAACGTGGCCGTGGTGGTTGTCACCGCCACCCTGCCCCCTTCGGCCCACGTGGGCGATCACATCGACGTGGCCATCTCGTCGGTGGGCGACGCCCGCAGCCTGGCCGGCGGCACGCTGCTGATGACCCCGCTTCTGGGGCCCGACCAACGCAGCTACGCCCTGGCCCAGGGCCCGCTTGTGGTCGGCGGCTATCACTTCGAGAACAATCAGAACTCCCAGCAGAAGAACTACCCCACCTCGGGCGTGCTGCCCGGCGGGGCGACGGTCGAGAACGCCGTGACCGCCAACCTGGTCGGCGCCGACAAGACCCTGACCTTCATCCTCAAGGACCCCGACACGGCGACGGCCAACCGCATCGCCGACGGGATCAACGCCGCGTCCGGAATGCGCATCGCCTTCGTCCGCGACCCGGGGGCGGTGGGCATCCTGGCGCCGGACGGAGACGTCTATCGCCTGATCTCGCGTGTCGAAGACGTTACGGTGACACCGGTATCTTTGGCGCGAGTGGTGATCAACGAACGTTCGGGCACGATCGTCGCCGGCGAGGCCGTTCGCATTTCAAGCGTCGTAATCTCGCAGGGCGACATCAAGGTCTCGGTCGTCACCGACAACGAGGCCTCCCAGCCGATGTTCTACGGCGACGCCGGCGCCGGGGTGCGCAGCCTGATCGTCACCAACACCAAGCTCGAGGTCACCGAGAAGGACGACGCGGCCATCCGCTTCCCCAGCACCACGGTCGCCGACCTGGTGACGGGCCTCAAGCACGCGCACGTCGACACCCGCGGCATGATCAACATCCTCCAGGCCATCAAGGCGGCCGGCGCCTTGCACGCCGACATCATCGTTCAGTAGGGACCCCATGGAAGCGCTCTCCGCCACCGTGATGCTCAGGGCGCTGGACGGCCTGTCCATGCGCCAGATCGCCACCGCCCAGAACATCGCCAACGCCGGCACGCCGAACTACCGCCCCGTGCGGGTCAGCTTCGAGGAGGCGCTGCGCGCCGCCGCCGGCCAGGGCGAGGAGGCGACCCACGCCCTGTCGTTCCACGTCGAACCCCAGCCAGTCGCCGACTACGGCCCCGAGATGCGCTTGGACCTCGAGACCGCCACGGCCTCGACCACGGCGGCCCGCTACGCCGGTCTAATCGAGATCCTGGGCCGCCAGATGCAGATCAACGCACTCGCCATTTCGGGAGGCCGCTAGACCATGCGCGCGATGGAGATCAGCAAGACCGGCCTGGACGTCGAATGGCGGCGCCTGGAGGTCATCGCCGACAACCTGGCCAACATCAACACCACCCGCACGGCGGGAGGCGCCCCCTATCGCGCCATGCGCCTGCTGTCGGGGCCCAAGACCAGCTTCGCCGGTCATCTGAGCCACGGCGAGACGACTTCGGCCGGCGAGCTGGAAGGGGTGACGGTCTACGGCCTGGAACCCACCAACGCGGCGCCACGCAGCGTCTACGAGCCCGACAATCCGGACGCCGACGCCAACGGCTACGTGGCCTATCCGTCGGTCGACCATGCCCAGGAGATGGTCCTGATGGTCAAGACCGCCCGCGCCTACGAGGCCAACATCGTGGCCATGAACATCTCGCGCCAGATGTACGCCAAGGCCCTCGAGCTGGGTAAGCGGTCGTGAGCGTGGTCCCCGTCGAGGCCCTGAGCGCCATCACCTCGGTCGACGCCCTGGCCGGCCAGACCCCCGCCGCGCCCCAGCGCGCGACCGGCGGCTCGTTCTCGCAGATGCTTTTGCAGGGCGTCGACGACGTCAATCAGAAGCTGGTCGACGCTGACAATCTGGCCACCGCCTTCGCCCTGGACGACTCCATCCCCGTGCATCGCGTGACCTACGCGCTCGAGCAGGCCCGCGTGTCGTTCGAGATGATGATGCAGGTCCGAAACCGGATGATGGAGGCCTATCAGGACATCATGCGGATGCAGCTGTGATCCACGCGGATCGGCGGCGGGATCCTTGAATTCAGAAGTGTGGGACCAGGTAGTGGACCTGATTAAGTGGTTTAGATCGTTCTCTCCGCTCCGGCAGCTGGCCTTGCTGGCCCTGACCGCGGCGGTTCTGTGCGCGATCCTGTTCGCCGTCTATTTCATGGTGCTGCGCAAGCCTTACGCGACGCTGTTCACCAACATGCGGGCCAACGACGCCGCCACGGTGGTGGGCGAGTTGGACAAGAAGAAGGTGCCCTATCGCCTGGCGGACGGCGGCCAGACGATCAAGGTGCCGGCCGACGTCGTCGACCGCACGCGCCTGGACATCATGAGCCAGGACCTGCCGATCAAGGGCACGGTCGGCTTCGAGCTGTTCAACAAGTCGGACATGGGCCTCACCGAGTTCGCCCAGAAGATCAACTACCAGCGGGCCCTGCAGGGCGAGCTGGCGCGCACGATCATGACCATGGATGTGGTCGAGACCGCCCGCATCCACCTGGCCCTGCCCGAGGCGACGATCTTCCGCGACGACCGCCGGCCGTCCAAGGCCTCGGTCACCATCCTGACCCGCGGCGGCGTCCCGCTGTCGGCCGCCACCGTGCTGGGCGTTCAGCGGCTGGTCGCCGCCTCCGTGCCCGAACTGGCCGTCAATGACGTGGTGGTGCTGGACGGCCACGGCGACGTGGTCAGCACCACGGTCGACACTCCCGCCGGCGCCGCCTACGACGCGACGACCGCTCCGGCCGGAGCCCAGGAAAAGCAGGCCATCGAGCAATACTACGCCGCCCGTCTGCGCCAGGTGCTGGAAAGCGGCGCCGCGGGCCGGACCGTGCAGGTCCGGGTCTGGGCCGGCTATGACCCGCAGGACTCGGCGGTCGACGACGACGCGGCCCGCTGGTCGCCGGCGACGCGCGCCTTCCCCCTGCGGGTGACGATCTTCACCGACGCCCAGGACCCCGCCGCCCAGGACGAGGCGCGGGCCGTGGTCACCGCCGTCATCGGCGCCGCCCCCGGCGACTCCGTGGCCTTCTCGCCCATGAGCGCCTGGCGCGCCGCCGCCGCTCCGCTGGAGCCCTACGCCGCCCTGCCGATCGCGGCGACGCCCGAACCGACCGCCCAGGCCACGGCCGCGCCCTCGCGCGCACCGGACTTGGAGCCAACGCCGCGCAAGCCGATCTCGCCTTGGACAATCGTGCTGGCCCTGGTGGTGGTCGGGGCCCTGGCCATGGCGTTGCTGGCCCAGCGCCGGCTGGCGCCGCCGCGCCGCCTGTCGCCCGCCGACCACGACGACTACGCCCAGCAACTAAAGCTGCTGCTCGAAAAGGAGGGGTCCGATGCCCTCCCCACGGCCTGACCGCGCTCTGCGCCGGCTGGTCGCCGACCTGGCCAACGCCCGCGGCGACGATATCGCCGCCGTCCTGGCCAAGCTGGACGCGCAGCAGCGGCGAACGATCGAGACCCTGCTCGCCGAATATCGCGGCGCAGTTGTCTCGGTCCCCGTCCAGCCGACCGCCCCGGCGCCGCCGAGGCCCGAAGCCGACGCGTTCGACGGCGTCTCGTCCTGGCTGGCCGCGCGGGTGAGCGATCGCCCGGCCTCGGCCGCGCCACTGCGCCTGGGTCCGGACGCCGGCGGCCCTTCGCTGGAACACGCCATGACCGCCTCGGCGCTCGCCGCCTTGCGCGCGGCGGCCGCAACCGTGCGTCCCTCGCCCGCGCCGCCGGTCACGCCGATCGAGCATCCGCCCCGACCGCCCCGTCGCGACCGGCTGCATGACATCTTCCTGGGTCGGCGCACGCCGTCATGACCGGGATCATCAAGTCCCGCGAGGCGGCCAAGTCTCCGCACGTGCGTCCCCTGCCGAAGGCGGGCCCAGCGACGGGCGTCGCCTCGCTCGCCTCGGAAACGCCGGCGGTCGCCGTCGAGCCCCAGGTTGATCCCGAACTGGTCGCCGCCCGCGCCGACCTGGCTGAAGCCAAAGCTCAGATCGCCGTCAAGGACGCCGAGATCGCCGACTTGGTCGCCGCCCTGGAGACCGCCTTCGTGGACGGCCAGGCCCGGGGCCGCGAGGCGGCGCTGAAAGAAGCGGCCGGCGAGCGCGAAGTCCTGGCCGCCAAGCTGCAGGCCTCGGGCGAGCGGGCGGTCGGCGTTCTGGAGCGCGACCTGGCCTCGCTGGAGCGCCTGGCCGTGAGCCTGACCCTGGAAAGCCTGCGGAAAATGCTGGGCGAGCCCGGCGCCCAGGCGGCCCTGGCGCCGGCGATCCTGCGTCGGCAACTGGCCCAGCTGGACGCCGCCAGCGTGCTGCGCGTCCAAGTCTCGCCCGTCGACTTCCCGGACGCCGAGGCGTTGGCCGAGCTGAATGCGGCGGTCGGCCATCCAGGCCTGGAGATCACGCCCGACGCGCGGCTGGCCAGCGGCGACTGCACGATCAAGCTGGCGCTGGGCGCTCTGGAGGTCGGCCCCAACCAGCAATGGGCCCGCCTGCTGGACGCTCTGGCGCCCCTGGCCGAACCGGAGGCGCCGGCGTCATGACCAGCGCCCATCCGTTCCTGGACACCCTGCGCAACCTGGACCTGGTGGCCCGCACCGGCCGGGTCCGCCGGATCCTGCCGACCTTTATCGAGGCCGACGGCCCCAGTCTGCCCCTGGGCGGCCGGTGCCTGGTCGAGACCCGCGGCCGCGACGCGGAAGCGCCGTCGTCGGTCCTGGCCGAGGTGGTCAGCGTCAACCGCGACTCGATCGTTCTGGCGCCGTTTGAAGACGCCCAGACCTTCTCCGGCGCCAAGGTCACCGCCAGCGTCACCTCCGGGGTCGTGCCCGTGGGCGACGCCTTCCTGGGACGGGCGGTCGACGCCCTGGCCCGGCCGATCGACGGACGCGGGGAGATTGTCGGGGCCCGTTTCGCGCCCGCGACCGGCGCGCCCGTTCCACCGATGGCCCGGGTGTCCCCCAAGCGGCGGCTGGACAGCGGCATCCGCGCGATCGACGGCCTGCTGACCCTGGGCCAGGGCCAGCGCGTGGGCGTGTTCGCCGCCGCCGGCGTGGGCAAGACCAGCCTGCTGACCCAACTGGCTCAACAGGTCGAGGCCGATCGCGTCGTCATCTGCCTGATCGGCGAGCGCGGCCGCGAGGTCGAGGCGTTGTGGTCGCAGGGTCTGTCGGCCCAGGCTCGGGCCAAGACCGCCCTGATCGCCGCCACCTCGGACCGCACGGCCGCCATGCGGGTTCAGGCCGCCTCATACGCCCTGGCCCTGGCCGAGCATTGGCGCGACCAAGGCCATCACGTGCTGCTGCTGCTGGACTCGGTGACCCGCCTGGCCATGGCCCTGCGCGAGATCGGCCTGGCCGCCGGCGAACCACCGACCGTGCGCGCCTATACGCCCAATGTGTTCGCGGCGATTCCCAAGCTCGTCGAACGCTGCGGCGCGCTGAAGTCGGGCGGGGCGATCAGCGCCGTCATGACCGTGCTCAGCGAGACCGACGAGGTCGACGACCCGATCTCCGAAATGATGAAATCGCTGCTGGACGGGCACATCGTGCTGTCCCGTAGCCTGGCCGAACAGGGCCACTATCCGGCGATCGACGTCTCGCGCAGCATCAGCCGTCTGGCCGCCGGCTTGATGCCGGACGAGCACCGCGCCCACGCCACGCGCGCCGCCGAGCTGATGGGGGTTTACGAGGCCTCGCGCACCCTGATCGAGGCCGGCGTCTACGTGCACGGCAGCAATCCCGACATCGATCTGGCCCTGGAGAAGCGGCCCGGGCTGATGAAGTTCCTCAAGCAGCGCCAGACCGAGCGGACGCCCTATGGCGAGGTCTGCACCACCCTGTCGCAGTTGGTCGGAGGCGCGGCCTGATGCCCCGTCATCACCCCTCCAAGACCCTGGGCCAGATCCTCGACATCCGGCAAATCCAGCGCCAGGCGGCCGAGGCCAAGGTGGTTCAGGCCGGCCAGCGACTGGACGCCGCCGAGCGGGAACGCGACACGGCCGACGAGCGGCTGGAAGTCGCCGAGGCCCGCTGGCGCGACGCTTTGTCGGGTCCGTCCATGGCCCTTCATCTGATGGGCGCCCTGTCGGCCGAGGTCCTGGCCCAGGCCCAAGGCGTCGTCGAGGCCCACAACGAGGTCGCCTCGGCCCAGGACCACAAGACCCAGACCCGCGACCAGTGGCGCGGCGCCCTGGCCAACGAAGACGCCGTCAAGGCGCTCACCCGCGCGGCCCGGTCCATCGAGGTCCGACGGGCCGACGAGGCGGCGCTGGGTGACCTGGCCGACCGGGTCGCGCATCAGGGAGCCACGCGATGAAGATTGCCCCATCCCTCCCCACCGCCACGCACCCCGCGGCCCGGTCCGCCGCGAAGCCGGCCGCTCCGTCCAGCGGCCTGTTCAAGAGCCTGCTGACGGATGGCGACGCCGGCCCGGCGCCCAGCCAGGCCTCTGACGATGACAGCGCGAAAACCTTGATCGACCTGGCCCAGGCGCAGCAGCATCGCGCGCTGGGCTTCAGCGAGGCCGGCCTGCTGGGCGTGGGCCAAGGTCCCTTCGCCGCCCCGCCGGCGACGGTCTCGGAGATAGACGGCGCGTCCCCGCCAACCGGCGCCGCCGAGGCCCAAGCCGCAGCCGCCGCCTGGGTCCGTCCGGACCAGCCGTCCGCGCCCCAACCTGGCGCCCCGGCGATCGCGGTCGCGGGGCCGCCGTCTGGTGCGCTTCCTGGACGCACGGCTCCGGCCGGCGCCGGTTCGGCGGTCGCCACCGCACCGCCGGGGCCTTCCCTGCTCGATACCTCGGCCCACGCCCTGATCGTCCGCACCATCAGCGACGCCCTGCGCGACACCCAGGCCCAAGACCCGGCGACGACATCGGATCGCAACCCGCCTTCGGCGCGGTTCGATCCAACCCGCCCGCCCAGGCCCGAAGCCAAGACCCAGGTGGCCGTCGCGGTGTCGGAAGCCGACGGCGCGCTGCAGGTGGTCGCCGCCTCGCCCGGCATCAATCCCGAGACCGCCGTCCGCGTGCGTCGGATCGTCTCCGACCTGGCCGAACGGTTCGGACTGCGTCTGAGCGACCTGCACCTCAACGGCGTCCGCGTCGCCCCTTTCAATACCGGTTCCACAGGAGCAGCCCATGGCGGTTGACGCCATCAGCTCGTCGTCGAGCGCCTACGGCCTGGATTTCCAGTCGCTGCTGAAGATCATCATGACCCAGCTGACCTACCAGGATCCGCTGAAGCCGATGGACAACTTCCAGTTCGTCTCGCAGCTGGCCCAGTTCTCGCAGCTCCAGCAGAGCCAGACGCTCAACGACCAGATCACCAGCCTGCTGTCAGCCCAGTCGATGACTCAGGCCACCAGCCTGCTGGGCCGCACGGTCGACTTCACGTCCGAAACCCAGAACCTGTCGGGCACGGTGCAATCGATCTCGGTGAGCTCCGGCACGCCCGAGCTGACCATCAAGCTGTCTGACGGCACGCTGCTGGCCAACATCGGCTTGGCGAACATCAACACCATTCGTTAGCGGGGGAACACGTCATGCTTGGCGCCATCTATGTCGGAATGAGCGGACTGACGGCCTATTCGAAGGGCCTGCAGAGCATCAGCAACAACGTCGCGAACCTGAACACCCTTGGTTACAAGGCCACCACGGTCAGCTTCACCGACGTGTTCAACCAAGGCGGCGGCGGCATGTCGTACGCCGGCGGTTCGGACAGGGAGCAGACGGGCAGCGGCGTGAGGATGGGTCTGTCGCAGACGGACTTCAAACAGGGCGACCTGCGTCAGTCCACCAACGATCTGGACCTGGCGATCCAGGGCAGCGGCTTCCTGGCCCTGGTCGACGGCGACAAGGTCTTCTACGCCCGCACCGGCCAGTTCAAGGTCGACAACGACGGCTACATTACCCTGGACGGCACCCAGCACCATCTGGCCGTGCTGAACGACGCCCAGCAGCCGACGGCCATCAACCTGGACGCCAAGCGCATCAGCCATCCCAAGTCGACCACCAAAGTGACCTTCGCCGACAACCTGTCGTCCACGGCCACGGACGCCACGGTGTCCAGCATCGCGGTCTACGACTCCAACGGCGGCAAGCAGATCTGGCAGGTCAAGCTGACCGCCGTGGGCGCCACCTCGCCGGGCGAATGGAAGGTCACCGTCACCGATCAGAACAACCGCCAGGTCGGCTTGGGCACGCTGAAGTTCAACGGCAGCGTGGTCGACTCCACCACCGCCAAGATCACCATCACCGACACCCCCACCGGCGCCGATGCGCTGTCGGTGGTGCTGGACTTCTCCAGCGGCGTGACCAGCTTCGCGGGCGGCACCTCCTCGACCCTGCGCGCGGCCTCGACCGACGGCAACGGCGTCGGCGCGCTGACCGCCGTGACCATTGACGAGGATGGCCAGGTCAAGCTGACCTATTCCAACACCGAGACCGAACTGGTCGGCTCGGTCGCCCTGGCCGATTTCCGCAGCCCGCAGGACCTGGAGCAGGTCGGCAACGGCGTGTTCGTCGACAAGGGCAACGGCCAGCGCCGCATGGTGGCCAGCGGCGTCGACGGCGTGGGCAAGCTGGTGTCGCGCCAACTGGAAGCCTCGAACGTCGACCTGTCCCAGGCCTTCGGCGACCTCATCCTGATCCAGCGCGGCTTCCAGGCCTCGTCCCAGGTGGTCAGCGTCACCAACGACATGATCCAGCAACTGTTCGGCATTCGAGGCCAGGGATGAGCCAAGCCGCGGTTCACGACTGGCTGCCGCCGGAGGTCGTCCTGCGGCCCGCCGTCCGGGCGAGGATCGAGGAGGCGGTCGCCGAATGGTCGTCCGCCTGGTTCGCCACGCGCGCGATCGGCGTCTCGGGCGTCAAGACCGTCGCCCGCTTCAAGGCCGGCGAGGACCGCCGCCTCGAGGGCAAGACGGCGAGGGTCGGCTATTCGGACCGCGCGGCGCGCCGCCTGCTCGACTGGGCGCTGGACGCGCGGCTGGATCAGGCGACGCTCACCCCGCTGGATCAGAAGATCCTCGACGGCTTCGAGCGCAAGCTGGTCGAGGACCTGCTGGTCCGCCTGGACGCCATCCTGGCCGTGTCCCCAGCCGGCGCTGCACGCGAGTCCGCGGGCGGGCTGGAGGTCGGGCTGTGCGAGGCCCAGTCCGGCGACCTGTTGACCCTGAGCCTGCCCCAAGAGGCCGTGCTGCCCCTGGCCCGCGCCGCCCTGCCCGCCCCGCGCCCGCGCGATCCGCTGGACAACCTGGCCGGCGCCCTGGCCGGCACGGACGTGGTCATCGACATCACCCTGGGCGAAGCCGACGTGCGCCTGGGCGACCTGCACGCCCTGGCGCCCGGCGACGTGCTGATTCTGGGTACGCCGCTCACCGGCCTCGCCCAAGTGACCTTGGCGGGAAGCCCCGAGGTCTTCGCCCGCGCCGCCCTCACCGATCTCGACGGCCAAATGGCCGTGACGTTTCAAGCCTGACTGGACCCTTCATGACTTCCCCCACCGCCAAGGTCGCGCCCGCTTCCGACAAGGCCCACGCCGACGTCGCCTCCCCGGCCGCCGCCGGGCCCGGCGTGCTGTCGATCAACGCCTCGATCTTCAAGGACGTCCACGTCCAGCTGCAGGCCAAGCTGGGCCAGGCCCGGATGTCCGTCGAGGAACTGCTGGCGCTAAAGGCCGGCTCGGTCGTCAAGCTGGACCTGCTGATGAGCGAGCCGATCGAACTGCGCCTCAATGAGTCCTTGATCGCGCGCGGCGAGATCGTCGCCGTCGACGACAATTTCGGCGTCCGGATCATCGAGGTCGCCAACCTGCCATGACCGTTCGGTCCTCCTTCCTCCCCGCCGGTTTGGCGGGACTGATGCTGTACGCGTTCGCCGCGCCGGCGTGGGCCCAGACCCTGGGCCAGGGCGCGAGCACCGAAACGCCGTGGCTGCGCGTCATCGCCGCCCTGCTGCTGTGCCTGGGCCTGGCCGTCGCCGCCGCCCTCCTGCTCAAGAAGCACCTGGGCGGCCCGACGCCCGCCCTGTTCGGCGCCAGGGCGCGCCGTATCCAGTTGATCGACACCCTGCGGCTCAGCCACCAGGTCGACCTCTGCGTCGTCCAGTACGGCGGCAAGCAACTGCTGGTGGCCGCCAGCCCCGGTGGAGCCACGCTGCTGGCCAGCGGCGAGCTCGACGAAGAGCCGACGCCGACCCCATGAAAGCCCTGCTCCGCGCCCTGCCGACGCTCGCCGCCGTCGCCCTGTTGGGCCTGACGAACACCGCCTCGGCCCAGACCAGCCCCGCGCCCGCGGCTCCGGCCGAGACGCCCGCCGTCCAGCCCGTCCCGAGCGCCGCCGCTCCGATCCAGATCCCGACGACACCCGCCGCCACCGCGACCCCGACCGCGACCGCGACCACCGAGGCAGCACCGGTCGAACCCGCTCCGACCGGTTCCATCCGCAAGGCCCGGCCGGCGACTGTCGCGTCCTCGCGCGTCCTGCCCGCCGCTCCTCGAGAGGACGGTCCTGTACGGACGGCCGAACCGATCCGCATCGCCCTGATCCTGACCCTGCTGGGTCTGATCCCCGCCCTGGCGATCTGCGTCACGCCGTTCATCCGCATCATCGTCGTGCTGTCGATGATCCGCCACGCCATGGGCATGCCCGAGACCCCGCCCAACCAGGTGCTGGTCAGCCTCGCCCTGTTCCTGACGATCTTCACGATCCTGCCCACCTGCAACGCGGTCAACAACATGGCCCTGCAGCCCTTCCTGGCGGGACGGATCTCGGTCGAGCAGGCGATGGAACAGGGTCAGTCACCCGTGCGCGCCTTCATGCTTCGCCAGGTCGCCGACCGTGACCTGAAGACGATCTACGAGATCTCCAAGCAGCCCCTCCCGGCCTCGGCGTCGCAGGTCGGGTTCATGCAGCTGACCTCGGCCTTCATGCTCAACGAGCTGCGGGTGGGCTTCAAGATCGGCTTCGTCATCCTGCTGCCGTTCGTGCTGATCGACCTGATCGTCTCCAGCATCCTGCTCTCTCTGGGCATGCTGATGGTGCCGCCCGCCACCCTGTCCCTGCCGCTTAAGGTGCTGATGTTCGTCCTGATCGACGGCTGGAGCCTGGTGCTGCAGGGGGTGGTCGGCAGCTTCAAATGAAGCCAGGCCTCGCCATGGAGACCTCGCACCTCGACGAGGGCGACAACCACGGCGAGGCCGCGCTCTGGCGCGCCTTCAAGGAGACCGGCGACGCGGGCGTCCGTGAACAGCTCTTCTCCCTGTACTATCCGTTCGCCCGCCGGGTGGCTCGGCGGCGCTATCTGGATCGCAAGTCCGGCGATATCGAGTTCGCCGACCTGTGCCAGCTGGCCTATGCCGGTCTGCTGGAGGCGATCGACCGCTTCGACCCCAACCTTGGCGTGCCGTTCAAGGGCTACGCCTCGTGGCGTATCTCCGGCGCGGTCCTTGATGGCGTCAACAAGATGAGCGAAGTGCGCGAGCAGATCTCGTTTCGCAATCGCGTCCGGCGCGACCGCACCCGCTCGCTGGTAGACAAGGACCCCGACTCCATGTCGACGCCCGAGGCCATGGAAGCCTTGGTCGACGCCGCCGTCGGCCTGGCCCTGGGTTTCATGCTGGACGACACCGCCCTGCTGATCGACGGCGAGGCCAGCACGCCCTCCACCGCCTATGACAGCCTGGCCTGGAAAGAACTGGTGCAAAGGCTCACGGTGCAGGTCGCCGCCCTGCCCCCGCGCGAGCAGGCCGTCATCCGCCACCACTATCTGCAAGGCATGAACTTCGACCACATCGGCGCGCTGCTCGGCGTCACCAAAGGGCGCGTCTCACAGATCCACAAGTCGGCGATCAGCGGGTTGAAGGCCCGCATGAACCGGGCCGGCGACTTCAAGCTCGAACGTTAGGACCAAGCCATGACCCAGAACCCAACGGCGCAAGAGTGCCCAGCCGAGGACCTGCTCGCGGCGGTCGACATCCTCAAGCAAGACGACGAGGCCGGCCTGGCGCGCATCGATGAGCTGATCCAGCGGTATGACGGCGACGCCCGGCTCCATTTCCTGAAGGGATCGTTGCTGGCGGGCATGCGGCGCTACGAAGAAGCCCACGTCTTCATGCAGCGCGCGGTCGAGCGCGCGCCCGGCTACGCCATCGCCCGCTTCCAATTGGGCTTCCTCGAAATGACCTCGGGCGACTATCCGGCCGCGCGGACCACCTGGGCCCCGCTGCTGGACCTGCCGGCGGAGGATCCGCTGCTGCTGTTCGTCATGGGCCTGGAGCAACTGGCCAAAGACTCCGTGCCGGAAGGCATCGAGCTGCTGCGCCAGGGCATCGCCCGCAACACTGACAATCCGCCCCTGAACAACGACATGCAGCTGATCATCGACAAGACGCTGGAGGAAGCCGGCGCGCGGCCGGCGGACGACGAGCCGACCACAGCCACTCACCTGCTGCTGCAGCGCTACGCCAACAAGACCAAGCACTGAAGTCCATGTCCCAATCGATGACCCAAGCCGTTCGCGACCTGCTGGAAGCCGCCGTCGCCAATCCGCGTGGCGGCGCGCCCGGCGTGGCGGCGGTCGGCGGCGGGGTCCTGGGAGCCTTCTCCGAGGCCGCGGGCGAGATCGCGGTGCGGCGCGGCGAGCCGCTGACAACCCTGACCCGGTTCCCGATCTCGTGCGTCGTCAAGCCGATGGTGGCGCTGGTCTGCCTGGAGCTGGAACGCCGGGGCCAGCTGAGCCTCGACGACGATATCGGCGAGCACCTGCCTGAACTGCGCACCGAGCCCGGCCAGCCCACGGGGATCAAGATCACCCACCTGCTGTCGCACACGGCCGGGTACATCGAGCCCAAAGATCCCGACGCCCGCTGGGGCTATAGCTGGGACCGTTTTGCCGCCTTCTTCCGTCAGCGTGACCAGGCGTTCCCGCCGGGACGGGTGTGGAGCTACACCCACACCGGCTATGTGATCCTGGGCAAGGTGATCGAGGCGATCACCGGCCGTCCGGCCTTGGAAGTGTTGGACGAAGAGCTCCTGGCGCCGCTGGGGATCGCCCCTCGCGTGTTCGCCGAAGCCGTGCAGGAGCGGACCGCCTTCACCGCCCTGCACATGCCGTCCATCCGGACCCGCCAGATGGAGGCCATGGGCGCGCCGCGCGACACCGGCTTCTTCCGCTGCTCGATCTCGGACCTGTCGCTGTCGACCATCGACCTCCATCGGATCGCGCTCTATCTGGCCGGCGGGCTGGACGATCTGCTCCCCTCCCTGGCCGCCTCCCGCCGGCGGCTGTTCAACCGCGTCGCGACCTTGCCGCCTTTCATCGGCAGCTCCGACGCCGAGGTGATCCCGGACGCTTACGGCCTGGGGGTCGGACTGTTCGGCGGCGTAGGGGGCGTGAACGGCTCCTTCGTCGGTTCCACGTGCGCCCTGCGTTTCGATCCGGCGGCTGGGACCGCCGTGGCCGTGGCCCTGAACGCCTGGGTTCCTCAGACCCGTGACCGCCTGACGCTGGACCTCGAGACCCTGGTGGCCGAGCACCCCTCGCACCGCCTGTCCTCGCCGGTCGATCCTGACCTGATGCGCGATCTGGAAGGCCAGTACGAGGGCCTGATGCTGGGCACCACAGCCCGCTTCGAGATCATCCGCGAAGGCCCAGGCTACCTCTGCCGGGTCAAGAGGCCCAAGGTCGACGCGCCCGTGGCGCGGCTTGCCCTGGACCAAGGCCAGATCGTCGCCAGCCCGATCCAGCCGGGCTTCGCCCTGGCGCTGGAGCGGTGGGCTCCCGACGCCCCGACCTCGCTGCTGGTCGGCGCCTGCGCCTATCGCAAGGTGTCCGATGCGGTCTAATCCCCTCCCGCGCGCCGTCGCGCACCGCCCTTCTGATCTGGAGCGTTCCTACCGATGAGTTCGACCGAGCAACAACTGTGCGACATCTGGCGCGAGGTGCTCAACGTCCCCGAAGTGACCGCTGAAAGCGACTTCTTCGGGCTGGGCGGCGACTCCGTGGCCACCATGATCATGCTGATGCGAGTCGAGGAGGCCTTCGCGCTGTATCTGGACCCGGGCGTGATCTACACGGCGCMGACCGTCGCCCTGCTGGCTCAGGCGGTCGAGACCGAACTGAACACCCGGGCGGCCGAGGCCGCTCCGGTCGCCTGAACTCAGCCCGCGAAAGCCGGCCGCCGGACCTTGCCCGACGCCGTCAGCGGCAGCTCGCGCACCAGAGTCAGCCGAATCTGGCCGACCTCCGCCGGCAGGCCCTGGGTCAGCGTGGCCGTGAGCTCGGCGCGCAACGCCTCGTCCGTAGGATCGGCGACGACCCAGACCTCGACGCCCTGGCCTTCAGGCGCGAACGCCGCGCTGGCGGCGTGGGCCTTGTCATGATGCAAGGCCAAGGTCTCGATCTCGCGGCACGACACCAGCCGTTCGCCAATCCAGCGGCAGTTCTCGCGCCGGTCCAGGATCCGCAGGCCGCCGTCGGCGTCCAGAATTCCGACATCACCCGTGGCCAACACGTCCAGCGACCGGGTCGCGCCGTCGGCGTCGACATAGCCGCGCGCCAGGATCGCGCCCCGCACGACCACGTCGCCTGGTTCACCGACCGCCAGGTCCGCGCCCTGGGCGTCGACCACACGGACTTCGACGGTCGGCAGCGGGACGCCGCGCCCTCCGCCGGCCAGGAGATCGGCCTCGGACGAGACGGTGATCGACCCGTTGGTCTCGGTCATGCCGTAGCCGCCGCCGACGCGGACCTCGGGCAGGTCGCGCTTGAGCCGATCCAGCAGGTCTTCCGGCAAATGGGCGCCCTGGACGTTGATTGTCCGCAGCGAGGCCAGGTCGACCCCGCCGGGCCGCGCGTCGAGCAGAGCGCGCATCAGGGTCGGGGTCATGCCACCGAGGGCGGTGGCCCCGTGCTTGGCGATCGCAGAGACCAGATCGGCGGGCGAGGCCCGGTTCGGCGCGAACGCCGCCTTGCCGCCCATCATCATCGCCAGCAGCACCTGCGCGTAACCGCCGATGTGGAACAGCGGCGCGGTCACCAGGGTGCATGGCGGCGGGGGCGCGGAGGTCGGGCGCGGCGCACCGATCGACTGCAAGGCGCCGCCCAGCAGCATCCCTCTGAGACCCGTGAGCAATCCCCGATGATCGATCAATACACCTTTGGGCGCGCCGGAACTGCCCGAGGTGAAGGCGATCAGGGCGATGTCGGCGGGCGTGATGGCCGCGGTCGGCGGGGCGCCGCCCCCCTCATCGGATGGCCGAGTCACGGCGGGACGTCCGGTGGCCGCCGCGACGGTGGCGGCCATCTCGTCGGTGTCGGTCACGCCCAGCTTGCAGCCTGTCCGCGCGATGGCTTCGCCCAGCGCCTGGCCTTGGCCGACGTCCAGCAGCACCGCCGTTCCGCCCAGGGCGGTAATGGCGACAAAGCCGACGATCCAGTCGGCCTTGTCGGCGACTGCGAGCGCGACCCGATCGCCTGGCGTAAGACCGGCCGCCATCAGCGCCTCCGCCAGTCGATCGGCGCGCGCGAACAGCTGGGCATAGGTCAGGCTGTTTCCGTCAGACACAATGAAGGCCTTGTCGCGGAAGGCCCTCGCCCGGGCGTACACATCGGCCAGGGTCTGGGGTCCGGTCCGGAAGCTGGGCGCCGCGCCACGTCCATGGTCCTCGACCGCCAGTTCGAACGGTCCTCCCGGCCCCGTCAGGCGGACGGCAAGGGCGGACCTGGGATCAAGCGGCAAGGAAGATGCGTCCGGCATTGTTCTCTCGAATCCGCCGCTCTAGCTTGCGACGGGGGAATCCAATGAGTGTTGAAGGCAGACCATTCTGGGCCGCGCTGGAAGATGGCGGGCGCAAGACCGCCCTGATCGAAGCCCGCCAAGGCCAAGCTGTAACATACCTCGAACTGGCCCGTCTGGCCGATGAGGCCGCCGAGCGCGAACCGATTTCGGCGGCCAAGGCATTGGTGTTCCTCAAGCTGCCCGCGACCATCGCCGCCGTCGCCCGGCTGCTTGGCGCCTGGCGCGCCGGTCACGCCGTGCACATCCTCAAACCCGACGCCCCCGCCGAGCGCGAGGCGCTTCTGGCGCGGTTGTATGGCGACGGAGCGTCCCTGCATCCTGATCTGATGCTGTTGCTGGCCACCTCCGGCTCGACCGGCGACGCCAAGCTGGCGCGGCTGTCGGCGCGCAACCTGACAGTCAACGCCAGCCAGATCATCAGCGCGCTGGAGATCGATCCCGAGGCGCGGCCCCTGCTGAACCTGCCGCTGTCGCACACCTACGGCCTGTCGGTGCTGACCAGCCACCTGGCCCGCCACGCCACCGTGATCCTGAACGATCGCTCGTTCCTCGATCCCGACCTCTGGACCGCCTTCCGCGCCCATCGGGCCGATGGACTGCACGGTGTGCCCGCCAGCTACGCCCTGTTGCGCGCCGCCCGCGCCAAGGGCTTGGCGCTGGACGGGCTGCGAACCTTGACCCAATCGGGCGAGGCCTTGCCGGCCGCCACCGCCGACTGGATGCGCGACGACCTGCTGCCGCGCGGCGTGCGGGTCTACAAGATGTACGGCATGACGGAAGCGACGGCGCGCGCCTGCGTCCTGCCGCCCGAGGCCTTCGCCGATCATCCGGGCTCGGTGGGCCGCCCCGTGCCGGGCGGTGCGATCACCATCGAGGACGGCGAGGTGGTCTTCCGCGGCCCCAACGTGATGATGGGCTACGCCCACGGACGCGACGACCTGGCGCGCGGCGACGACCTGAACGGGTTGCTGCGGACGAATGATACCGGCGAGCTGGACGCCAATGGCTTCCTGCGCCTGACCGGCAGGTTGGACAGGGTGGGCAAGGTCGACGGCCAGCGCCTGAACCTGGCCGAGATCGAACGCGAGTTCTTCCCCGATCAGGCCGTGGCCCTCACGGTCTCCGACGGCCGGCTCTCGATCATCCACGAGCTGGCGTTGGGCGATCCCGCCCGGCGCGCGCGCGACCTGGCGGCCGCGCTGAAGCTGATGCCCGCGAACGTGACGGCGCGGGCCGTGGCCGCCCTGCCTCGCCTGGACAACGGCAAGATCGACTACCGCGCCCTGCCGGGCTGACCGAAGTCAGCCCCCCTTTCCGAACTCAACCCCAATCAGCGACGGGGGCCTCATCCCGCCCAACGATGCGGGCCAACACCTCGCGGAAACCGTCCAGCAGGCCGGGAATGAACGGGGCCTTATGGTGGAAATAGCCCGAGATCTGGCCATCGAACTCGCCCAGTTCCAGCCAGTAATGACAGACGCCTGGTCCAGGCGGCGACAGGGCGCCCGGCGCGGGCACCGTGATCGGCGTCCAGGCCGAGAGCTGAGCGGTCATGACGCCGGCGGGCGGCGGCGGCGGACGCGGAATCTTCGGCCGGCCCGGGGTGAAGTTGAAGCCGGGCGACAGGATCTCGTATCCCTGCTCGGCCAGGGCCTGGGCGATGAAATCCGAGCGGACGAACTGGGCGCGGGCCCCGGCGGAGATCGCTTCCCAGGTCAGGCGCACCACATCGGCGAACGACGGCTGGCCCGACAGGTCGACGCGATAGTGGATCTTGTCGGCCAGGTAGCCAATCACCGGCTGCAGCGCGGGGCTCTCGCGCCCAGCGGTCACGCAGGTGATGATCTGATCGGCGCGATCGGTGACCCGCGCCAGCAGAACGAATTGGGCGGCCAGCAGTACGGCGAACAGGCTGGTCTTCTGCTCCCGCGCCACCGCATGCAAGGCCTCGCAGGTGGCGGGATCGATCTCGAACCGCTCGCGGCCGTCGAACACCGCCTGGTCCTCACGGGCCTTGGCCAGCGCGGGAGCCGGCGGCGCGGCCAGGCGATCCTTCCAGTAATCCAGCTGCCTGGCGCCGTCCTCACTGTCGATCCAACTCTGCATCCCGACCAGATAATCCGCATACTGGATCTGAAGTCCGGGATTCGTCGGCGCTCCGCCGGCCGCCAGGGCCCGATGGCACGCTCTCAACTCACGCCAGAACAGGCCGATGCCCGCGCCGTCGCAGATGAAGTGGTGCAACACCACCCCGAACACATAATCGTCCTCGGCCAGTTGAATCAGGAAAGCCCGCATCAAGCCGGCCCGCATGTCGAACGGCCGCCAGACGCATTCCGCGGCGACCTCCATCGCCTTGTCCTCTCCCTGGCCGCGCAGGTCGACGAACTCGATCTCGACCGGCTTGTCGCGCTGGAACGCCAGGTGCGGCTTGCCGTCCTGCTCGACCACGGCGCTGAGCACGGTCTCGTGCCGATCGGCCACCGCCTGCAGGGCGTCGCGCAGGATCTCGCGGTCCGTCGGCTCGCGAATACGGGCGACCGCGTGCGGTCGATTGGCCGAGGAAACGCCGACCAGGCCTTCGCTGAAATTCTTCCAGGAGTGGAGTCGGAAGCTGGGAACGGTTCCTTCGTGGGTGAGACGCGAAAACTGGGGCAAGGCTTGGGACATGCTCGACGCCGAAATGGATTTCTAGAAGTTCGAGATTACCGGTCACATCGATGAAAGCAATATTTCAATGACAAGTAATAATTAAAGGCGCCCACCTATTGCCCGAAGGAATGGGGCAACCTAACAATATCTCAAGATGGCAGAAAATATCCACAACACGTGGTCGATCGACGACATCGTTCGCCACGCCGCCAATTGTCGCCACGATCGGCCCTCGGCCGCCATATTGAAGTCCGTCGACGATTATAGGTTGCAGTTCGACCGGCAGCCGCATTCGCGATCCGGCGTCGGCGTGACGGTGTTCACCTTCCATGCCACCGTGCCGGAGACCCACGCCGCGATCGACTATGTCGACGTCAAGCACAACCACCATCAGTTCGACTATGAGGGGCTGTCGAACCATCTGATTTGGAGTTCGACCTCGTTCGCCAAGGCGAACATGTACTTCATCACCAGCGCCGACAGCGGCAAGGTCTTCGAGCAGAACAACATCAAKACGGTGCACCTGCACATCGACCGGGCCAAGCCGATGCTCGAGCGGGTCAAGGCCATGCTCGGCTACGTGGAGTCCGAGGCCTTCGCCAACGACACGGTGTTCCTCGACACCGACGCCTTCCCGAACAAGCCCCTCGAGCAGGTGTTCGACAACAGCTTCGACATCGGCGTCACCTATCGCCTGACCCCCGGCTACATGCCGTTGAACGAGGGCGTGATCTTCTGTTCGGCGCGCGACAAAGACGCGGTGCGGCGCTTTTTCCGCACCTATCTGGCGACCTACGAGGCGCTGATGTCCGCTCCCGTGATCGCCGCCTACTATGGCGACGTGGCCCGCTGGCGCGGGGGCCAACTGTCACTGAACGCCGTCGCCCCACCGATCGACCGCCATGTCGACGGGGTGGTTGTCCAAGACGGGATCACCTTCCGGTTCCTGCCTTGCGACCTGTTCAACTACTGGGTCGAGACGCCGCCGGCCCATGATGAAGCCGAGCTGGACGACAAGTTCATCCTGCACCTGAAGGGCGACAGCAAACCCATGCTGCCCCAGCTGGCCGCCTACCAGGCCGACCGCCTCAAGCGCCTGACCACCTGACCTTCCCTCGATCACTCCACGTTGACGATGGCGAACGACGCCAGGTCGATCGTGGCGGGCACTTCGTTCACCGACAGCACGGCCAGGCGCGGCAACGAGCGCTTGGTGAAGGCCTTCAAGTGGCGGCGGATGTCGGGACCGCACAGCAGCACCGGCGACAGGCTCTGGCGCATCATCTGTTCGGTCATCGGCGCCAGCTTCATCATCAGCTGCTCGGCCAGACGCGGCTCGATCACGAAGGCGCTCTTGCCGTCGCTGCGACGGATGTTCTCGGCCACCTGGGACTCGACACGCGGGCTTAGGCTGAGCACCGACAGCTGTTCCTGGTCACCGCGCAGCCCGTGGCAGATGCTGTGGCTGAGCCGCTGACGGACCAATTCGGTCAGGTCGCCCGGGTCCTTCGTCTGGCGAGCCAAATCGACGAGCGCCTCGGCGATCTGGTCGATATTGCGAATCGAGACGTCCTCGCCGAGCAGATTCTGCAGGATGCGCTGCACGTCCGACACCGTCAGCAGCGCCGGCACCAGCTCCTCGATCAGGCCCGGCTGGCGACCCCGCACCCCCTCCAGCAGGGTGACCACGTCGGACCGCKAGATCAGCAGCGGAGCTTCGTTGCGCAGCACCTCGCCCAAGTGGGTGATCAGCACGGTGATCGGGTCGACCAGGGTGTAGCCGCTGTCCTGGGCTCGGTCGCGCAGGTCCTGGTCGATCCAGATTCCGGGCAGGCCGAAAGCTGGGTCGCGCGCCGCCAGGCCGGGCAGCGGCTCCTTGGTCTCGCCGCCGGTCCCGATGGCCAGGGTCCGATCCGGATAGACCTTGGCATGGGCGTGGCGGTTGCCAAACAGCATGATCTCGTAGGCGTTCGGGTCCAGGCCCGCCCCATCCTGGAAGATCACGGCGGGAAAGGCGAAGCCGTTGACCTTTTCCTGCTGAGCTCGCAGGGCGGCGATCCGTTCACTGAGCAACGGCTTGAGCGCCTGCCAATGCTGGGTCAGCTCCTTGCCGATCAACACCTCGATCGCCGCCACCGCGCGGCTCTCGCCGCCCAGTCGCGCCTCGGTGTCGGGCTGGTCGATCGGCGCGCTCTCCAACGCCTCGCGCTGGCGGCGGCGCATGCCCAGCCACAGCGCCACCGAGGCCGCGATCAGGATCACCCCCGGCCACTTGGGCATGCCCGGCAGGCATAGCAGGAGCAGCAGGGCCCCGATCACGATGATCGGAATCTTCGACACCGAGCCCAGCTGGGCCAGAATCTCGCGGCTCAACTGGCGGTCGGCCGACGAGCGGGTGACCAGGATGCCGGTGGCGGTCGAGATGATCAGGGCCGGCACCTGGGTGACGATGCCGTCGCCGATGGTCAGCAGGGTGAAGGTCTGCAGGGCGGTCATCCAGTCCATGCCCTTCTGGGTCATGCCGATGATCCAGCCGGCGAAGATGTTGATCAGCAGGATGATGATGCCGGCGACCGCGTCGCCCTTCACGAACTTGCTGGCCCCGTCCATCGCCCCGTAGAAGGCCGCTTCCTTCTCCAGCTCCTTGCGCCGGCGCTTGGCCTCGTTCTGGTCGATCAGGCCCATGTTGAGGTCGGCGTCGATGCTCATCTGCTGGCCCGGTACGGCGTCCAGCACGAAGCGCGCGGCGACTTCCGACACCCGCTGGGCGCCTGAGGTCACGACCACGTACTGGACGACCACCAGGATGAAGAACACCACCAGCCCGATCACGAAGCTGCCCTGGACGCCGAACGAACCGATCGCTCCGATCACCGAACCCGCATGGGCGTCCGTCAGGATCAGGCGGGTGGCCGCCACGTTCAGCGCCAGCCGGTACAGCGTGGCCACCAGCAGCAACGACGGGAAGGTCGAGAAGGCCACCGGCTTCTCGACATAGAAGGTCAGCAGCAGGATCGACAGGGCGAAGGCGAAGTTGCTGATGATCAGCAGGTCCAGCAGCACCGACGGGATCGGCGTGAACAGCACCAGCAGGATGCCGATCACCGCCAGCACGAGCACCAGGTCGCTGTTCTTGCCCAGGACGTTCCTAAACATGAGGACTCTTCTTACGCATTTTCAAATAGATGGCGGCCACGGACTGGAACAGGACATCCGGGATCGGGCGGTTCAGTTCGCAGCGGTAGAGGATCCGGGCCAGTTCTCGGCTCTCGACGATGGTCACGCCGTAGAGGAAGGCCGTCCGCTTCAGGCGCAGGGCGAACTCCCCCGCCCCCTGAGCCACCACCTTGGGCGCGGCCATTGTGGCGGGATCGTATTTCAGCGCCACGGCGAAGTGGGTCGGGTTGGTGATCATCACGTCGGCGCCGCGCACCCCGCGCAGGCTCTGGCTGGTCTTGACGAACTCGCCGTGCAGCTGTTTGCGCTTGGACTTCATGCGCGGATCGCCCTCGCGATCGCGGGACTCGCGCTTCACGTCGCGCCGGCTCATCCGCATCTTCTTGAGGAAGTCGCGGCGCACGATCAGCTGGTCGAAGATCGCGAACGCCAGGGCGGCGATCACGAACAGCGACAACAGGCGGAAGGCGGTCCGCTGCATGGCCGAAACCAGGCTGTCGGCGTCGACGATCACCGGGCTCTCGGCGCGGATCGCCCCGCGCACCACCATGACCGCCACCCCGACATAGAAGGTCATCTTCAACAGGTTCTTGCCGGTCTCGACCAGCATGCGCACCGAGAACATCTTCTTGAGGTTCTGGGCCGGGTTCAGCTTGCCGAAGTCCGGTTTCAGCGGCGCGGCCGTGAAGATGAAGCCGGTCTGGATCAACTCGCCCACCAGCACCACCAGGAAGATCGCCACGCCCAGGCCGATCAGAGGCTTCAGCGCCGCGGAGGCCAGCATGCCGACCGCCGCGGCGATGGCCGCCGGACTGTCCAGCAGGCCGCCGGCCGCGGACAGGGCGCTCTGGAACGACCACTGGATCTTGGCGCGCAGGCCCGGACCGGCGATCCACATGTAGAGGCAGAAGGTCGACAGGCTGGCCAGGAAGCCCAGGTCCATGCCCCGCGCCACCTGCCCCTTCTCGCGCGCCTTGCTCAGCTTGAACGGTGTGGGGGCCTCGGACTTGTTCTGCTCGGAATCGCTCATCACAGAAGTCCGGGCAGGCCCGCCAGCGTCAGGCGCACCAGGCGCAGTAGCAGCGCCGACGACAGGCCCAGGGTCACGGGCAGCACCAGCATCAGCACGATCGCCTTGATCTGGAAGCCCAGCACCAGGACGTTCATCTGCGGCACGGTGCGGGCCAGGGCGGCGATCGCCAGGTCGGTGAGGAACAGGGCCAGCACCGTGCCGCCGCCCACGCCCATGGCGGTCAGGAACACGATGCCGATGTAATGGGTCAGCGGCGCCAGCGTGCCCGGCATAACCCCCCGCCCCACTGGCATGGCCTCCACCGACGCGGCGAGCAGGCGCAGCAAATCGCCGGGGCCGTCGACGGCGAAGAACACCACCCCCGCCAGCAGGGCGAACAGCGTGCCGACCAACGGGGTCTGGGCGCGGGTCGCCGGGTCGATGACCATGGCCATGCCATAGCCCGCCTGCACGTCGATCAGCCGCCCCACCGTGTACAGCGCGCCGAAGGTCAGCTGGAAGGCCAGGACGAAGATCGAGCCCAACAGCAGCTCGCGCAGGCCCGCGACGACGAGGGAACCGGTGTCGACGCTCACCGCGGTCTGGGCCGGATAGGCCGAGACCAGGCAGACGGCGATCCCGATCCCGAACAGGGCGCGGAACAGCGGCGGAACCTTGGTCAGGGAGAACGGCGGGGCGAAGGCGAAGACAGGTGAAATCCGCAAGCTCAGCAGACCGCTAGAAACCGCCCAGCCGACAAGAGGATCGACCTGCACGCCCTAGCTCAGCGACGGGATCAGCTTGATGGTGTAGAGCGCGAAACTGGTGATCCGCCCCAGCATCCACGAGCCCAGGGTGATCAGCATCAGCCCGGCGATCAGCAGCTTGGGCACGTAGGTCAGGGTCATTTCCTGCAGCTGGGTGGCTACCTGCAGCACGCTGATCAGCAGGCCCACGACCAGGGCGGCGACGAGAATCGGCGCGGACACCACGAAGGCGTTCCACAGCATCAGATTCATCAGCTCTAGAGCCTGATCCGCCCCCACGAAATCCCCCGACTTATCCTTGTACCCCACCCCTGCGATTGCATGAAAGTTGTGGGGGTTCAAGGGGGGGGGGTTCGGGAGCACGACTGGCGGAGGCAGATGGCGTGCCTGCGTAAACGCAGGCTTGTCAGGTTAACGACGGCGGCCAAATCGCCAAGCGACATGAGCCTCGGCGCGAAGTAGCGAAGGGTCGGGCGGCGGATGCCATGGCCTTGCACCTCTGCCGCCCTTGCGGGAACCATCTTCTCCGTCGGCGGCCTGGCAGAGTTTCAGAAACGGGGCGGCTCCCCCCCCCGCCCCTCGCTGCGTCGCCTGGGCGCAGATCTTCAGGATGCCCTGAGGCACGTTAGATCATTCATCGCCGAGGTTGCCCGGTAGCTTAAGATCAAAATCTGGCGGTGATTGCTCCGCCGTTGTCGTCAGGCGCTTCCCGGACAACAGCATGGCCATCGCTTCCTTGCCTAACCACCAGTTCCGAACCTTCGTGAAGTCTTCGGCCTTCAAGGCGGATTGGAACCATTTCATAAGTTCTTGTGCGACAGGCTTTTCGTGGACGGTCGCCACGCTTCCGGGCAACAGGGTTCCAGTCTTCCAGAGGCCCGCCATGTTCAACGAGATAGCCTCTTCGTTATCGGCCCCGAACAAGTTCCAGCGCTTTTCACCTCTCTTCGTCACAGAGACTTGCATGTGATTTTTAGTGTCTCGATGAGACACCATGTAGGCTTGAGATTGACTCCCGGTCTCGTGGGTCGCTAGCCCGGGATTGGGGATTTGCGATGACTCTAGATAGATCGCCCGATCTGGAGTCGAGAGAGTTCCAATTTCGATAAATTTCAACGGTGCATTTGATTCCAGCCGCCGCAGCACCGGCGCGATGTCGGCTGGGGTGGCGAAAAAGAAAATCTGCTTCATGGAACCCGCTTCGGAACAAGGATGAGTTTGTCATTCGGGAAGGCTGCTCTGATCCTAGCAGCTGCCGCAGCTTCACTGGCTGTTGGAGTCACTCCGTCCGCGCGAGTCGTCACAGTCTGGATTCTCACGGTGCGACCGTTCGGCGCAGTAGCCGTGATATCAACGTAGCTCCCGCCCTTCGATCCGCCACCAGGTCCTGCAATATATTCCTCCGGGCCAAGACCGCCTCCAGGCCGATCGCCAAAAGTGTATTCACGGGTGTCAAGCTCGCGAGTGATCGCATAGTTCTGCTCCCGTGTAGCCGTCGAGCCCCATCGTCCGCCACTCTCTGACAGGTAACGTTGGGTGAATGGCGAAAGCGTCTCACTCTCTGCAGCGTCAAAACCGATTTCATCCAGGTCCAATCGCCCTCGGTTGAACACGGCCTTGCTCTCCACCATCTCGGGCAGGCCCAGGGCCCCTGAAAGCAATTCCGGCTGATACTCGCCGCTTAGCCGCGCAAGACGATTCAAGTCCCCGCTGGCGATCGCCTGGCCGAGCGGTCCGCTTTGCGCGACCATGTTGTCTCGTGCCGATTGAGGATCCCGCGCCAGATTGCGGAAACCCTCTACCGTCGAGACTGCCAAGTTCAGTGTCCTGAAGCTTTGCTTGATGGGACTGGCCTGGTCGATCTGGCTTCGTACGCCCTCCAATACGCCTTGCGTCAAAGTAGCGAGCGTGCCGGCAGGGTCCTGCCGGAAGTCCGCCCAGGACGCCGCTTCACGTGCCGCCCTGATGCCCAAACCCTCGGTGTGATTTGCGCTTATTGAAGAGGTGGCCTCGTTCAGAAGCGGGACGTCGATATAGCCTCCGCCAAAGAGCTCTTGCTGCAGGCCAGGCTTGTAGTCGAGCGCCACGGCGCCAAAGTCTTTGTTAGCGATGTAGATTTTTCGGATCAGGCGATCCTCGCCGCCTCGTCTTTCTAGGACATCGCCGATTTCGACCTTCGTGCCGGCAGGGACCCTAAGCCGCGTGTTGTCCACCCACGCCCCATTCTGGTGGATGGGAATGACTCCATCGACCATGGTGCCAGGCGCGCCCATGAAGCCGGCCGAATAGCCCGCCGTCGCACTACGGTCGCCCGATGACGGCCTTCGCGCGGCCCCTGCCGTGATCGTCCTGGCCGCCCCTGATCCTGAATAGTCATAGGAGAGGTCGCTGGCATTGATGAAGGGAGCGTAGCTGAGTTGCTCATTGACCATGCGAGGCGTTGATCCGGTGATCGGGCCTTCGACCCCGACCGTCTCGATGGGCCGAACCTCCCCAACATCGCGAGCGATCCCGAACTTGCCCTCACCCCGACGTTCGGCCAGTTCAGCCGCGCGCTGCAGCCCCCCAGCAATCGCGTTACCGATCGTGCTGCTGATCACGTCCGGCAGGGCCGTCATCAGGTTTTTGCCGAAGTCCGAACCATCGATCAGGCTATGCGCCGCGGCGCCGGCGATCGCACCGGCGCTTCCGGAAAGCGCGGTGGAGGCCATGCCCTGCCAGCTATCGGCTCTGAACTCCCCGAACTTGGTCGTCAATTTGGTGTCCACGGCGCTGGACACGCCGGCGACCACGCCCGCGACCGCGACATTGGTCCAGCTGAACTTGTCCTGCACCCCTATGACAACGCCGATGCTCTGACTGATCGCATTGTTCGCCGCGCCCTTCGCGACGGCGATGGCGAAGTCCTCGACGTTGTGGACCGATCCCACCGGGCCCACGCCGCCAACCGCGGCGGTGACCGCCGCCATGGCGACGCTCTTCCAGCTGAACTTGTCCTGGTTGCCGGTGGCGACCCCGAAGGCCTGGCTGGCGATGCTGCCGGCGGCGGCGGCGATCGCGCCCGCGGTGGCCGCGGCGATACCGCTGGTAGCGCCGGCGAAGACCCCGCCAAACAGGGTGCTGGTCGGGGCCGTGAGCGCGCCGTAGGTCAGCGCGGTCACCACCACCGCCACGACCACCATCAGGATCTGGCCGACGACGCCGCAGCCCTTCTTGGCCTTGGCGGCCAGGACCGGGGCCGGGGCGTTGGTGGGCGAGGTTTCGCCCATCGCCTGGTTGGGGTCGTAGGGACGGAAGGTGGCGTTGTTGTTGTGGAGGTTGGCGACCTTGTTGGGGATCACCAGGCGCATGCCGGCGGCGATGGCGCCGGGACCCGACAGGCCGTTGGCGTCGGCGATCAGGTACCAGAGGCTGGCGTCGCCCCACATCGCCGTGGCGATGGAGTTCAGGGTGTCGCCGGCCTTGGCCGTGTAGGTCGAGCTGGCGTCGCCCTGGCTGGTCGGGCTGATCGGGTCGTAGCTCTGGTCGAAGTCGGCCTGGGCGCCGCGGCCGGTGAACACCTGGCCGGGCGTGTGGTTGGCGCCGCGGGCGTTGATCGTGGCGGCGTAGTCCAGCTTGCCGGCCCCGTCGTTGCCGACGTCGCCGACCCGCAGGTTGTTGAAGTAGTAGTAGAGCTCGACCGGACGGCCGGTGTTGATCACCGGATTGGCGATGGCGGCCTGCACGCCGCTGGCCGCGCCATACCCGGCGATGTCCTGGCGCATCATCACCTGGCCCATGGCGTCGGTGACGTAGGTCATGGTGCGCGGGAAGCCGTCGTTGACCGAGGCCGAGACCAAGTTCCCGCCGTTGTCGTAGGTGTAATAGGTGTACCAGGTCCGGGTCGCGACCGAGGAGGACCCGCTGCTGTAGCTGACCGCCGACACCACCGCGCTGTCCCACCAGACATAGGTGTTGTTGGTGCGGGTGTTGGTGGTCTGGCCGCTGCGGGTGGAGGCGGAGGTGCTGAGCGTCAGCGGGCCGCCGCCGGCCGCGTAGGTGTAGGTGGTGGAGGTGTAGGTGTAGACGCTGTCCGAACCGAGGGTGTTGGTGTAGTCCGCCGTCACGTTCGAGCGGCTGTCGTAGCTGGCGGTCTTGCTGTAGGCCAGCGCGCCAGTGGCCGTGTACTCGTAGTGCTCGGTCACGCGACCGAGCAGGTCGCGCGTGTCGCTGGCCAAGGCGACCTGGGCGGTCATGCCGCCGGCATAGGTGCCCTCGTTGACCGTGGTGGACAGCAGGTAGCCGTCCTCGGTGTAGCTGTAGTGCTCGGTGCGGCCGGTGGAGTAGGACTGCTGGCTGGTGACCGTGTAGGCTTGGCTGATCGTGCGGGCGGCGATGACCTGCTCGGGCCGCCAGGCGGTCGTGTAGTAGCCCGGATCCTGGGTGGCCGGCGTGGTGTAGGCCGGGACCACGACATTGTAGTATTCCGTGTGGCCCGGCACGATGATGTCGGGCTGAGGCACCGACACCATCACCTGCTTGTGCCAGTAGCCCGTKCCGTCCCACTCTCCTGTTTCGCTGGTATAGCTTATGGCTTCCGCGACATAGCTGCCCCAGGAAGAAGCGTACTGGTCGATGTTGAGGTACGCGATTTCGTCGTCGGCCAGGTAGTGGCTATAGGAGGCGTGGGCCGGAATCGTCCTGCCGTTCGGGAGCGTGACCGCCGGCACCGCCCAGGGCTGGGTGATTGGCGGCTGCGGTATGGCGTAGGTGTCCACCCAGTATGATCGGGTTTCGGTATGCTCCGGGACATAGACGCCCGGATGGATGGCGCCTTCGACCCAGACCTTGGCCTCGGGCACGAGATAGCGCCCGGTGCCGTCCATCCTGCCCACCTCGCCGGTGACGCTGACGGCGTAGTAGTAGCCTCCGTTGTAGTAGGTCGAGACGATGTCCTGGGCCTCGATATAGTAGGCCACCGCATAGTGGGCGGGGATCGTGCGTCCCGGAACGGTGACCGCCGGAACGGTGGTGGTCACCGTCTCGGTCTTGGTGATGGTGGTCGTGGCGGTGGCGCGGTTGCCGGCCGCGTCATAGGTGATCTCGACGCCCTCGGCGCCGCGGACGATCGCGTTGCTCGCCGTGTCGAATGACCCCTTCGTGGTGACGAAGCGGTTCATGCTGTCGTACTTGTACCAGTAGTCCTGGACCTGGCCGGTCGCCCCGGCGGCGCTGGTGTAGACCGACCGCATGCGGCGGATGTTGCCGACGGCGTCGTAGGCGTAGGTGATGTTGATCGGCCGCGAGTTGGCATAGCCGCTGTCCACCACCGAGGTCAGGCGGTTGAGGGCGTCGTAGGTCGAGGTCGCGTTCTGGAACGAGACCCCCCCGCTGGCCGAGGCCGCCGAGTATTGCTCGATCGTGCGGTTGCCGTTGGCGTCGTAGCCGTAGGTGGTGGTGGCGGTCACGCCGGCCAGGCTGGTGTCGGTGAGCGTGGCCACCTTGCCGGTGTTGAAATAGCTGTAGACCAGGGTGCGGCCGCCCAGGTTCGGGCCGGCGTCCTGACTGGCGATGCGCCCGGCCTTGTCGAAGCTGTAGAGCGAACGGTGGCCGCCCTGGTMGATATGCTCCGTGGTGCGCCCGAAATAGTCGCTGCGGTCGATCGAGGTCGTGCCGCCGGCGAAGTTGGTGATCTTGGTCCAGCCGCCGAACACGCCCAGGCCGTTGGTCGAGAGCACGCCGTTGTAGCTGTAGGTGTAGCTGGTGACGTCGCCGGCGTAGCTGACGGTCTTGATGACCCGGCCCTGGCGGTCGTAGTCGGTGGTCTCCTTGACGCTGGCGCCGAGCACCGAGTTGGCGTGGCTCAGCTGCTGGCCCAGGCCGTCATAGGTGTATGTGTCGACCAGCGCGCCGGCGGCGCCGCGCGTGGGATGGGTCACGGTCAGGGTCCGGCCCATCTTGTCGTAGGTGCGCGTTTCGACGAAGCCCAGTTCGTTGGTGAACTTGCGCGCGTCGCCATACACGTCGAAGCCCACGCGGCTGACGGTGTGGTCGGCGTGGAATTCAGCCGTGACCAAGGCTTCATCACCGCCGTATCCCGAGCCGGCCAGCAGCAGGCGGCTGTTGAGATTGCCATTGGCGTCGGTGACGCCGAGCAGGCGGCCGGAGATGTCGTAGGCGTAGGTCTCGGTGGGGACGACGCTGATCACCGCGCCGTTCTCGGCCGTGTAGGTCGTCTGCGGGCTCTTCTTCTGAACCAGCTTGCCCAGGGTGTTGTAGGCGAAGTTGGTGGTGTAGCCGCGCGCGTCGGTCTCGGACGCCACCTCGCCGAAGGCGTTGTAGGTCTTGCCGCTGGTCAGGTTGGCGACGCCGCCGCCGGCCGTCAGTTCACGACGCGCCTCGACGGAGCCGGTCTGCTGGCCGCGCTTGTCGTAGGTGCTGTAGGTGAGCGTGACGCCGGCCACCGAACCCGCGCCGAGGGCGACAAACAGCCCGCCGATGGTGGCGGTGGTGAACCCGGACAGGTCCGCGCCGGACGAGGTGAGGGTTTGGGTCGCCTTGCCCGCGCCGTCATAGACGTAGAGCTTGATCACGCCGTCGCCGGCCGTCGAACGCCACAGGCGGCCGCCGGAGTCGTAGTCGTACTTCTCCTGCCAACCGCCGTTGACGCCCTTGGCGACGACCTCGCCATAGGCGTTGTACTTGACCTGGGTCTGGTCGCCGAGCGTCCAGCTGGAGCCGTAGCTGGCGGTTCCCTGGGAGATGACCCGGCCCAGTTGGTCGTAGCGATAGACGTTGGCCTCGGCGACCGTCGCGCCGTCGGACTTCGTCCTGACATACGACTCCCGCAGAACGCGTCCGCCCACGTCGTAAGCGTAGGTGCGGGTGAAGCCGGCGGCGTCCGTCACCGTCAGCAGGCGCCCGGTGCCGCCGGCGTAGGTGTAGGTCGTGGTCTGGTCGGTGGTCGCCGTGCCGGCCAAGCTGCGGACCGTGCTGCGGGTGAGGTCGTTGAGACCGTTGTATTTGGTCTCGGTCATCGTCCGGACCGAAGCGCCGGTGTAGTCGGTGAACGCCGAGGCGGTGGCCGAGGTCTGGCGGCCCAGGCCGTCATAGGCGTAGTCGATATAGTCGCCGGTGGCCTCGGTCTTGCGGGTGACGTTGCCCAGTCCGTCATAGGCGTAGGTGATCAAGGCGCTGGTCGGGCCGGCGCTGAGCACGCCGGTCGTGGCGTTGATCGTATAGCTGGCGACGCCGTTGCGCTGCTCGGTGAGCCGGTGGCCATTGCGGTCGTAGGTGAAGACCGTGATGCGGTCGTCGGCGGTCTTGGCCACGTTGGCGCGCAGGGCGACCGGATCGCTGGACGTCGTCACGGCGCTCGCCACCCGCGTGGCGAAGCGTTCCTCGGTCAGCACGTTGCCGTCGCCGTCCAAGGTGTAGGACGTCAGGTAGTTTTCCTGGTCGACGCTGGCGACCTTGTGGCCGGCCTTGTCGTAGAACGAGAAGACGCTGCGGCCGTTGGGGTCGATCACCTGCACGACATTGCCGGCCGCGTCATAGACCGTCTGGGTCACCAGGTTCGACGTCGTCAGCGCATTGCCGTTGGCGGGCAGATTGACCAGCTGGCTCGCCACGGTCGAAGCGACCAGGCGGTTGTTTCGGTCGTAGGTATAGAGCGTCTCGCGATAACCGCCCGAACCCGTCGGCTGGGGATCGGTCGGCGCCAGGGCGCCGTAGGTTCCGGCGCGGACGCTGTAGTCGCCGCTGTAGGTTCCCGGCGTGGCCGAGGTGGGGATCCACGAGCCCTCGACCCGATAGCCCGTACCGTCCCAGATCCCCACCTCACCCGCGGCGTTGTAGGCATATTCCGTCAGCGTGGAGCTGGTGCAGTCGTAGGTCCATTCCTGGACGACGTTGGCGATCTCGCCGCTCGCCATGTAGCGCGGCGGGCCGATATGGCCCTCGACCACCGTATCGGCCGTCCAGGACCCGGTCGGGCTGGAAGGCGTGATCGCCACCGGATCGGCGTAGACCCGCTCGGACGCCACGTTGCCGGCCAGGTCGTAGGTCCAGGTGTGAAGCGTGCCCACGCCATCCACCTGCGAGACCTTCCGGTCCAGATGGTCGAACCAGCTGATCGTGCGCGCGCCGGCCTGGTCGACCGTCTGGACGATGTTGCCGCGCTTGTCGTAGGCGATGGTCGAGATCGGCGTCACCGAGGTGGTCGTGCCGAGGTCCTCGCTCAGCACCTGGACGCTGTCGCCGCTCTCCTGGATCAGGCGGTCGAGCCTGTCGTAGGCGAAGAGCGTCGTGCGCTGCTCGGTCAGGCCATAGGCCTCGATCGTCTTGGTGCGGTTGCCGCGCGCGTCGTACTCGTACTTGTTGGTGATCGTGGCCGACTGGGTCGTGCCGTCGGCGCGGGTGGACCCCACCGGCAGCACCTCGGTCAGCATCAGGCCGCGCTTGTCGTAGACATAGGTCTTGGTGGCCAGCAGCTTGTTGGTGACCGCCGTGCGGTCGCCGAAGGCGTTGAGCGTGTAGGTCTCGGTGTAGTTCTCCGCGTCGGTGACGGAGGTGACGCGGTCCAGGCGGTCGCGGACGAAGGTGGTGACCTGGTCGGCGGCGTTGGCCGTCACGGTCGGCATGACGCCGACCGTCGGCGCCGAGACCTTGACGGCGCCGCGCGTGACCTTGGTCACCTCGCCGCCCACGGAATATTCGGTCTTGGTGTAGTAGCCCTCGGGATCGACCTGCAGGACCAGCTGGTTGAGCTTGTCGTAGTAGAAATAGCCGACGTTGTTGCGCGGGTCGGTGACCTTCACCAGGTTGCCGAACGCGTCGTACTGCTTGGCGGTGACGGCGTTGACCCCGGCGTCCAACTGGACGGTCTCGGTCTTGATGTGGCCCACGGCGTCGTAGGCGTAGGTGGTGGTGAAGCCGCGGGCGTTGGTGATGGTGGTCACCCGGCCCAGGCCGTCATAGGCGTAGGTGGTCGTCGCGGCCTCGGCCGTGCCGTAGCCCAGCGTCTCGCTCGCGAGCCGGCCGGCGGCCTCGTAGACCCGATGGGTCGTGGCCGCGTCGGCGGTCTGGTAGGCCACCGTGCTGTCGGTGATCCGGCCCTGCGCGTCCAGCACCAGGTGGGTGACCACCCCTTCGGCGTTGGTGACGTCGGTCAAGCGGCCGGCGGCGTCATAGGCGTAGGTGGTCGTCGCCGCGGCGTCGAGGGTCGCCTGCGCCGTGCCGATCGTCGACTTCAGGCCCGCGGCGGTGGTGCCGTCGCTGGTCGAGTACTTGGCCGCGTAGCGGAGGGTCTTGGTGACCCGGCCGACCGAGTCGTATCGGGTCTCGGTGACGTAGCCTTCGGCATCGACCGCGTAGACCGGGCGGCCGGCGGTGTCGTAGAGCGTGCGGCTGGTGCGGTCCTCGTCGATCGCCGTGCCGGTCAGGCCGGCCGACCAAGCCTGCATCGTGGCCAGGCTGGGGTCCAGGTTGTTGTCCGTATCCGCCGGGTTGACGTAGGCGGTCTCGTACTGGCGCACCTTGATGACGCGGCCCGCCGCGTCGTAGCTGAAGGCGGTGACCTGCCCCATGGCGTCGATGGTGAAGATCGCCCGATTGGCGCCGTCATAGACCGTGCGGCTGACCCGCTTGTCAGCGGGCGCCAGGTTGGAGTTCTGGTCGACATAGGCGATCGTGTAGGTCCCCGTCGCCGGGATGGCGAGGAGGCCTTGTCGCGTGCGGATCAGATTGCCTGAACCGTCATAGATGTACTTGGTCGGCCGCAGGTAGGTGTCCAGCGAATAGCGCAGCTGGCCGTCGCCATTGTACAGATAGATCGTCACCTCGTCGTTGGCCGAGGTCGCGACGGCCGCGGTGATATCGGCGCTGGTCGGGGTCAGCGACAGGGTCCCCAGGGCCGCGGCGGCGATCTGGTTGGCGTAGAGGCGGACCGAGGCGACGCGCCCCTCGCCGTCGTAGGTCCGGACGGTGACGGCCCCGACCGCATCCACCGTCCAGGTCAACCGCCCCTCGGCGTCGTAGACGTAGCGGGTGATCTTGTCCGTCGCGTCCTTGGCGGCGGTCACGTTGCCGTTTTTGTCGTAGGTGTAGTTGGTGGTCAGGTTCAGGCCGGCGGGGTCGACCTGCGTCTTGGTGCGCCGGTCGGCCTTGTCGTAGCTGTACTGAGTGACCTGGGCGGCCGACGTGCCCGCGGCTTCCGTCACGGTCAGCACGCGGCCGGCCTTGTCGTAGGCGTAGACCGTCGCGATCGCCAGTCCGGCCGGGTCGACCGTCACCGTCGTCTGGCGTCCGACCTTGTCGTAGGCGATCGTCACCACCCGGGTCGCGTCGGTGACGGAGATCTGCTGACCCTTGGTGTCGTAAGCGTAGGACGTCGTCAGGTTCATGCCGCCGCTGTTGACCTTGCGGTTCAGCACGCGATTGGCCGCGTCGTAGGTGAAGCTGGTCTTGAGACCGGTGGCGTCGATGATGTCGACCAGGCGCTCGGCCTTGTCGTAGTTGCGCGTTTCCGTGCCCGCCGCATCGGTCTTGGTCTTCAGCGCGCCGCTCTTGTCGTAGGTGTAGGTCGTCACCCGACCCGCGCCGTCGGTCACCGAGATCGTCTGGCCGTAGGCGTTGGCGACGCTGGTGGTGATGATCCCTTCGGGCGTGGTGACGGTCACCTGGCGGTTGAACGCCGTGTAGGCGTAGGTGGTCGTCTTGTTCTCGCGATCGGTGAAGCTCACCACCGCGCCACGGGCGTCGTAGGCGAAGCTCTGAACCCGGTTCAAGGCGTCGGTGGTCGTGATCGTCCGCCCGGCTCGATCGTAGGTCGACGAACGGCTCGCACCGTTCGGGTCGATGGTCTGCAAGACGCGGCCGAAGGCGTCGTAGCCGAACTGGGTCGTCAGCTGCAGGCCGCCGGTCTCGGCGTCGCGGGTTGTGGCCAGCAGCAGGCCACGGCGATCATAGGCCTGGGTGGTCACGACCGAGCTCGTGGCGTCCAGCTGGGCCACGCTGATGGTCTGTTGGCCGAAGGCGCTGTAGCCATAGGCGGTCGTGGCGCCTGTCGCGTCGGTCGACATCGTGACCAGATCGCGCGCGTCGTAGTCCAGGTGGGTGACGCTATCGAGAGCGGGGTTGGCGATCGCGGCCACCGCGTTGAGCAGGGTCGTATTGACCAGACCGCCGTCCATCCCCGCGACCGGCGTCACGGGCGCCGCATAGACGATGGTGTCGGTCAGGCGCCCCAGGTTGTCGTAGCGGCGCTCGGTCACCTCATTGGCGGCGTTGACCGTATGGGTGAGCTGCCCGTCCTTGTTGTAATAGTAGAGGGTCCTGAGGCCCGATGTGCCCGTGCCGTTCGGGTCGATTCTGTAGACCAGACGGTCGGCCGCGTCGTAGGTGTAGCGGACGCCGTAGGTGTTATAGACGGTGTTGATCTGGGTGGCCGTGGGCGTGGCGCCCAGCGCGGCGAGCGCGGCGCTGCCTTCGCCCGACAGCTCGCGGATCAGGCGGCCGCGCAGGTCGTATTCCCGGTTGGTGGCCCGCACGTCCGTCGGCGTCTGGGTCGAGACGGTCGAGGTCGAGATCAGGTTGCCGGCCGTGTCATAGCCGTAGGTCGTGGTCTCGGTCCCACCGCCCGTCAGGCTCCGGGTCATGGTGGTGGCCCGCCCGCTGGCGTCGCGAACGTAGGTCGTGGTCTCGATCGGGCCGGAGGCGGCGGCGGCGGCGACGTTGGCCAGGGTGGCGGCGACGCCGGCCGCCAGCTTCTGGCCGTGGATCTCCTCGCGGACGTCGCCGTCGGCGGTGTAGTTGTAGCGGACGATGTCGCCTTCGCCGTCGACCGTGGCGCGCAGGCGGTTCTGGCCGTCATAGATCGCCCGATTGTGGATGTCCTTGGCGCTGAGGGCGCCGGACACCACCGTGGACTGCAGGGTCGAGAAATCGTCGCTCGCGCGATTGCCGGTGGTCGCCGTGGCGTAGCGGATGGTTTCGACCTGGCGTCCCAGATTGTCGTAGACCATCTCGGTCAGGTAGCCTTCGGCGTCGAGCACGCCGATCAGCTGGCCGAAACGGTCATAGAAGTTGCGGGCCGTGCGGTCGAAGGTCGCCGAGGCGGCCGGCAGCACCTTGGCCGTCGGCGGCGCGGCCTTCAGCGCGGCGACGTCCAACTGGGTGGCGTACTGCGTGGTCGCGACCAGGCGCGAATAGCCGTCATAGACATACTCGGTCGCGGCGCCGGTCGGATCGATGGTCTCCACCAGACGGCCGGAGGTGTCGTAGACGCGCCATTCCCAGGAGTCGTTGGCGTCGGCGACGGGCCGCAAAGCCGCGATCGTGGCCGTGGTCGGACTGCCGGTCGCCGCCGAGATCTGGGCGGCGGTGGGCAGGGTCTTGTAGCGGATCGTCCGGACCAGCAGGTTGTCGCTGTTGTAGATGTACTCGACGACGCTGCCGTCGGCATCCAGGTCGGCGACCTTGCGGCCCAGCTTGTCGTAGAGCTGCTGGCTCTTGACGCTGGTGGGGTCGCTGGTGGTGAGCAGCCGGCCCAGCTTGTCGTAGGTGAAGTTGGTGACCGAAGAGCCCTGCGTCCCGGCCGAGCTGGTGAAGCTCAGCAGATTCCCGATGGCGTCGTAGACCGAGGTCTGCACCAGGCCGCTGGCCAGGGTGACGATCGTCTTGCGGGCGGCGTCGCTGAACGCGATGCTGGTGGTGTAGCCGCGCAGGTCGGTCGAGGCCACCAGGCGACCCAGGCCGTCATAGACGAAGGTTTCGTGCGGATGGGTCCCGGCCGGATCGCCCGCGCCGTCGAGGGTCACCCGGTTGAGCAGATTGCCGGCCTGATCGTAGATGAAGCTGGTGCGCGAGACCTCGGTCGGATCGCTGGTGTCGCCCTGGCCGTTGACCAGCAGCTTGCCATAGGTGGTCACGCTGGCGACGTTGCCGCGGAAGTCGTAGGTGGTGTCCGTGCGAACGCCCCCGGACTTGTCGGTGAGGCCGGCGAACCAACTGGCGGTCAACGCCGCGGTCGGGGCGTTCGCGAAGTTGCCGACCTGGGCGTAGTTGCTCAGTTGCAGCTCGCCGGTCCGGCGCCCGTACCCGTCATATTCGTAGGTCGTGGCGGTCAGGCCGCCGTTGAAGCCGACCAGGCTGTACTGCAGGCGATTGGCGCTGTCGTAGAAATAGAAATAGGCCGGCAACACCAGGCTGCTGCCCGGGCCGTAGTGCAGTTCGCTCGTCAGCTGGCCGGCGTTGGTGTAGCTGCGGACGACGCCGTTGCCGAGCAGGTCGGTCTCGGTCGCCACGTTGCCGAAGGCGTCGTAGGTGTAGGTGACCACATTGCTGCCGGCGGCCGCGGTGAGCACGTCGCCGTTGGCGTTGTAGGTGAAGGTGGTGACCTGGGCGGCCTCGCCGGCGACGGCGGGCGGCGCGGTGATCTGGGTCAGCTGGCCAGCCGCGTCATAGACCAGGCTGGTGACCTGGCTGTAGGGGTCTGTGACCGTGGTGGTGCGGGTGGCGGTGTTGTAACCGATGGTCGTCACGCGGGTGACGCCCGACGAGATCGTCTCGGTCAGTGTGCCGACCCGGTAGTCCCCCGCCGTGGGCTGGATATAGGCGATCTGCAGCAGCGAGCCGTCGCTCTGGGCGATCGAGGCGATGCGGTTGCTGGTCCCGCTGTAGGTGTAGGTGGTGACGTAGGTGGCGGCGTCGGTGATGTCGTTGTCGGTCGGCGACAGGTCGACGGTCACCGTGGTCAGGCGGTTGGAGGTGTCGTAGCCGTAGCGCACCCGGGTCAAGGTGGTGACCGAGCCGGCGCCGTCGGGCTTGTAGCCCGTGACCACCTGGGTCAGCAGGGTCCCAGTGTAGACCAGATCGGTGTAGTAGCCGTCGGCCGTGGTCACCCGGCTGACCTGGCCGCCGGCGTTGTAGCTGAAGGTCAGGGTGTTGCCGTTGTTGTCGGCGCTGGTCAGGATCCGGCCGCCATTGGCCTCGTCATAGCGTTCGACCACCAGGCTGTTGCCGTCCGCCCAGGTCCAGACCCCGGCGTTGTAGGTGAGCTTGTCGTAGGCGCCGCCGCCGTCGGTGGCGATATAGGCCGAACGGCTGGCCGACCAGCCGTACACGACCTGGGCGCCGTCCCAGTCGGTGCGGGTGATCGTGCTGCCGACGGTGTTGAGCGTGCCCGTCAGGCCCGTGACCGAGCGTTGGACGCTGAGCCGCCAGTTGTCGGTGGAGGTCCCCTTGCTGTTGTAGGCCCGGGCGATCACGTCGTCCGGACCCAGCCCGATCAGCATCTCGTCCGTGCGCTGGACGACCAGGTTGCCGGTGGCCGCGTTGACGTAGACGTTCTCGCCGCCACGTCCGACGGTCGCGTTGCCGAGGAGGCCGCGCGATCCCAGCAGCGCGACCGAACTGCTCTGGAGACCCAGGCTGTTCCCCGTGACAATCGCGACCATGGCTCGCTCCCCGTACATCTCGTTGGCCGGGGGTCGGACGCGGCTTCGCCCAACCCCACAGAGGTGTGGTCGGAAGCGCGTCGCGGAGGTTTAGGACTTTCTTCGCGATTTCGAATTTTCGCCGTCTAACCTTGGCTGCCGGACGCGCCGATGCGCGTCAGGCTTGCGAAGCCTCCCGGCCGGCGATAGGTGGGAATCACGCCAGGGGCGCGACGGTCGCCGTCGCCCAGACCCTTGCCGGGGGATAGATCATGAGCGCGCCCGCCACGTCCGTCGAACCTCAGGGGCGCTTGCGCAGGCTGCTCGACTTCCTGGCCCACGATCCCGAGAACCCGCAGCTGTTGGGCGACGCCGCCGCCGCCGCGTTCGACGAGGGCGATCTCGACCAGGCCGCCGCCCTGCTCTCCCGCCTGTCGGCGCAAGGCCCCCTGCCGCCCGCCTTGCTCAACCTGCAAGGCCTGGTCGGATTGAAGGCCCGACGGTTCGCCGACGCCGCGGAGGCGTTCGCGGCCCTGCACGCCCTGCATCCCGACGACGCCTCGATCCGCTTCAACCTGGCCTGGGCCAGCTCCGGCCTGCACGACCACCAGCGGACCAACGACCTCCTCGACGACGCGACCCTCGCGGCGATCGCCCCGGCGGCGGCCCTGAAGATCCAGGCCATGCACCACCTGGGCCTGCTGGACGAGGCCCTGGCCCTGGGCGAGACCCTGGTCGGGCAGCGCGCCGACGACGAAGGCCTGATGAGCGCGCTGGCGCTGGTGGCGTCGGACTCCGAGGACATCGACCTGGCCCGGCGGTACGCCGAGCGGGCGGGCGGACATCCGGACGGCGCCTCGACCCTGGGCCTGCTGCTGCTGAACGACGACCAGGTCGACGGTTCGCTGGTCTGTTTCGACCAGGCGCTGGCCCGACGCGGCGACAATCCGCGCGCCATTCTCGGCAAGGGGCTGGCCCTGCTGCTGAAGCGCGACGACGCCGCCGCCGAACATCTGGACGCCGCCGCCGAGATCTTTGGCACGCATCTGGGATCGTGGGTTTCGGCCGGTTGGGCCCAGTTCGTGAAGGGCGACATGGCCGCCGCCCGTGCGCGCTTCGAGACCGCCTTGCAGCTGGACGACACCTTCGCCGAATCCCATGGGGCCCTGGCCGTGCTCGACATCGTCGAAGGTCAGCTGGAAAGCGCCCGCAGGCGGGTCGCCGTCGCCCTGCGCCTGGATCCGCAATGCCTGTCGGCGGCTCTGGCCAAGAGCCTGCTGCTGCTCAGCAGCGGTCACCAGCGATCGGCCCAGAAGGTTCGCGACACCGCCATGAACCTGCCGGTCGGCGCCAACGGACGGACGATCGCTCAGGCCATGATCGCGTACGGCTTCGCCCCGGAAACGCCTCCCGAAGACTAGACGTGCGCCGAGAGGCGCAACTCCCGCACGATGTTGGCCAGAAGCCTAGCACCGGCCTCGTCGCCGCGCAGGGCATCGACCACACGGTCGACCACTTGTTGGAACTTGGCCTCATTGATCATCTTGGCGCCGAACTGTTCGGCCAGGATGCTCTGGATCAGCGCCCGCCCCAGTTGGCGATCGTCGACGCCATCGATCCGCGCCAGCGCGTAAACCGAATCCAGCCCCGCAGCAGCCCGATCGGGCGTGGCGGATTTCCGCTCGGCCCGTCCGGTCGTCTTMGTGCGCTCGAGCAGCTTGCGCCGCAGAACCAGTACCAGTTGATCGACGTTGGAAATCGGATCMACTGACGCCCTCCAAAGGCCGGCTCGTCCCGCTGCCGACCACACCGATCGGTTTTCCATCAAGCCGCATGTTTTGCAACGGCCCGAGCGTCGCCCGATCGTCCATCGTGCAGTCCCGAGCGGCCAAGCCGCGGTCGAGATCCAAGATCATGGAGGCAGAACCGAACCGCTTCGCATCATGGCCGCCTCGACGGGCGAGCACTTCATGCTTTTCGAAGTTCTCGGTTCTAAACCGAAGTGGCGCACCCGACACGATTCGAACGTGTGACCTTTGCCTTCGGAGGGCAACGCTCTATCCAGCTGAGCTACGGGTGCTTCCGCCTTGCGGAAGCGCGGTCTTAGCCGAAAGGCCGCGCCTGCGCAAACGGGTCTTTGCCTGCTTGGGTCAGCCTTTGGCCAGATAGATGAAGCGGACCACGAACAGCGCCGCCAGGATCAGCAGCAGCCAGTCGCCCTTGCCGATCTTGCCGGTCAGCAGGCGCAGCGCCGCGTAGCTGGTGATGCCGAAAGCCAGGCCGTTGGCGATCGAGAAGGTCAGCGGGATGGTGATCAGGGTCAGGAAGGCGGGGATGGCCACGGTCGGGTCGGCCCAGTCAACGTCGACCAGCGCGCCGACCATCAGGGCCCCCACCAGGATCAGGGCCGGGGCGGTGGCGGCGGCCGGGATGGCCTGGACCAGGGGCGCGAAGAACAGGGTGACTAGGAACAGCACGCCCACCACCACCGCCGTCAGGCCGGTGCGGCCGCCGGCCGTCACGCCCGAGGCGCTCTCGATATAGCTGGTCACCGTGGAGGTGCCGGCGGCCGCGCCCGCCATCGTCGCCACGGAGTCGGCCAGCAGGATGCGGTTCAGGCGCGGGATCGAGCCGTCGGGGGCTTGGAGGCCCGCCTTCTTGGTCACGGCCACCAGGGTGCCGACATTGTCGAACAGGTCGACGAACAGGAAGACGAAGACGATCTCCAGCATGGCCAGGGCCATGCCGCCTTGGAGATGGAAGGCGCCGCCGATGTCCATCTTGAAGGCCGTGGCGGTCAGGTCGGCCAGGCTGGAGGTCGCTGGCGCGATCTTGGCCAGGCCCAGGGCCCAGCCGGCGGCGCTGGCCAGCAGGATGCCGATCAGGATCGCGCCCTTGACCCGCCAGGCCTGCAGCACGGCGATCAGCACCAGGCCCAGGATCGCCACGGCGGCGGTCGGGGTGGTCAGGTCGCCMAGGGCCACGGTGGTGGCGGGGTGGGGGACGATGATCCCCGCCTCCTTCAGGCCGATGAAGGCGATGAACAGGCCCACCCCCGCGGCGACGGCCGAGAACAAGGGCTTGGGGATGGCCGCCACGATCATCTGGCGCACGCCCACCAGGGTCAGGACCAGGAAGGCCACGCCCGACAGGAAGACGCAGCCCAGGGCCGTCTCCCAYGGCACGCCCATGCCCTTGACCACGGTGTAGGTGAAATAGGCGTTCAGCCCCATGCCCGGCGCGAGGGCCAGGGGGTAGTTGGCGACCAGCCCCATCAGGATCGAGCCGAAGCCGGCGGCCAGGCAGGTGGCGGCGGCCACGGCGGCCACGGGCATGCCGGCCTCGCCCAGGATCGTCGGATTGACCACCACGATATAGGCCATGGTCATGAAGGTGGTGACGCCGGCCAGCACCTCGGTGCGGACGTTCGTTCCCTGGGCCTTGAGGCCGAAGAGGCGTTCGAGCATGGCTTAGCGGCTCCCGGCGGTCGCGGTGGGAAGGGCGTTGGCGTAGCGGTCCCAGTGGGCGGTCAGCTCGCGGACCACCGGCCCGCCGACCGCGAAGGTCGCGAGGAACGAGGCCTTCAGGCTCTCCTCGTGGAACACATGCGGCAGGCTGGTCTGGCCCAGCGGGGCGCGCGAATAGTTGCTGCCCGTGCGCAGCACCAGGACCCGCCGGCGGTCGATCTTTCCGGACGCGGCGTGGGCGTCGAGCACGTCGAGGATCCCCTGGTCTTCGCAGTCGGTCATGGTGAAGGTTCCCGCCCCGTCGGTCCAGAGCTTGACCCAGTCCTGCGCCCACTGGGTCCGCCGGGGACCGTGCCAGAAGCGCACCGTGCCCAGGGCGTCGCCCTGCAGCACGAACGGCGGCCGCTGGCCCTGGGGCGCGTCCTTGTAGGGGGCGCGGACGGCCTTCAGGGCGGCGTTGTCCGGCAGCTTGACGTCCTTGGTCAGGGCGTAGGCCCAGTCGACCAGGCCACGGTCCAGGGTCCAGACCATGGCGCTGGAGCCCTCGGCCTTGCCCTTCACGTTCGGCTTCTCGGCGTCGTTGGAATAGAGGCCGTAGGGCCAGCCGGCGGGGATGTCGCGGTCGTCGACCTCGTAGATCGGGTCGGCGTCGACCACATAGCGGGCCCAGGCGGCGCTGCCGACCGAGGCGGCGTCCGGGTCGACCCCGGCGATGCCGGCGACGATCCAGTAGGCCTTGGACAGGTCGAACTGGTCCGACAGGATCAGGGCCGCCACGCTGTCGCGCGCCCGGCCGCGCATGTCGCTGACGATGGCCAGCACCCCGTCGTCGGAATAGCGGGCCACGTGGCGCACGCCGGGGATGCGGATCTCGTGCTTCAGCGGCCAACCCTCGACCCAGGGCTGGAACTCGCCCGCGAAGTCGCCGGTGTCGGCCCCGATCTCGAAGGTGGTGACGACCACGACCTTGACCGGGATCCGCTCAGCCGCGCCGGCCTGGGCCAGGCCGAAGGCCAAGACGACGCTCAGCGCCAGGACGATCCGAAACCACAAACCACGCATGAAAGGCCCCGCCTGAAATCCGCGCCGAACCTCCACCGATGCGGCCGGGGATGCAATCGGGGATCGACGGGAGGGGGCGGGATGTTCTTGTCGGCGCCCAGGCGGCGAACACTTGCCCCCTACGGACCGCTTCGCGGTCGCCTTCCCCCATCAGGGGGAAGAGGGCGCGCGTTCTCGTCCTCCGCCCCCTATGGGGGCGGACAGACCGCGAAACGGTCCGGTGGGGGCAAGTGAGTGAGCCTCTGAACCCTAGGTGCTCAGCGGATCCTTGGCGTTCGGATCGCCATAGGTCAGCGACACGAACACGTCCTCCAGGTCCGGGTCTTCCGTCGCGATGTCCTTGATCTTCAGGCCCTCGGCGCGGACGGCGGCCAGCACCTGCTCCACGCTGGACTGGCCGGTGCGGTACGAGACGCTGAACGCCCCGGCCCCGCGTAGCTTGGTCTCGAAGCCCGGCAGCAGCGGCGCGGCCGTCACCGGCTCCTCCGGCGTGACCACCACGTTGCGGATGTCCATCCGCCCCAGCAGCTTCGGCGTCGGCTCGCAGACCACCACCTCGCCGCGGTTGACGATGGCGATCTGGTCGCACAGCTCCTGGGCCTCTTCCAGATAGTGGGTGGTGAGCACGATGGTCACGCCCAGCTGGTTCAGGCCGGTGACGTAGCTCCACAGCTGGCGGCGCAGCTCGACGTCGACCCCGGCGGTCGGCTCGTCCAGGATCAGCACCGGCGGCTGGTGGACCATGGCCTTGGCCACCATCAGGCGGCGCTTCATGCCGCCCGACAGCTGGCGGACATAGGCGTTGGCCTTGTCGCCCAGGCCCAGGGCGTTCAGCAGCTCGTCGGTGCGGCGCTCGTTCTTGGGCACGCCGTAGAAGCCGGCCTGCACCTCCAGCGACTCGCGGGGGGTGAAGAAGACGTCGGCGGCCAGTTCCTGCGGCACCACCCCGATGGCGGCGCGGGCGTCGCGCGGGCGCTCGTCGATGTCGCGGCCCCAGATGCGCACCGTGCCGCTGGTCTTGCGGGTCAGGCCGGCCAGGATGTTGATGAAGGTCGACTTGCCCGCGCCGTTCGGGCCCAGCAGGCCGAAGATCGAACCGCGCGGCACCTTCAGGTCGATGCCGTTGAGGGCGCGCTTCTCGGGCGCGGTCTTGCTGGCGGGATAGGTCTTGAACAGGCCTTCGGCTTCGATCGCGTACGCGGGCAGGTCCATGGAACGTCCAGATGCGGCCCGCCAAACCCAAGAAGGCGGACGATAGGGAAGGGAACGGGCCCCGTACGAATTGACGGCGGCGCGACTGGTCGCATAGGTATGCCTCCATCGCCGCCACGCCAAGGCCGCGTCTGGATTTCAAGGGTTTTCGAAACATGGCGCGCAAGGCCAAGTCCACCGCTCCCACCGCCATGGAGCCGACCGTCGTCGACGTCGGCGCCGGTCCCGCGCCGGAAACCGTCATCGTCCGCTCGCACCGCATCGCCTGCGACGGCGTCGGCGGGGCCCTGGGCCATCCGCGCGTCTGGCTGGAGATGGGCGCGGCCGGCTTCGTCGACTGCTCCTACTGCGACCGCCGCTTCGTGGCCTCGACGGCCGCCGGCCACGACGAGGACGAGCAGCTGGCCCCGGGGGTCTACGAAGGCTCCGGCGGCCACTAGTGACCGAGTCCATCCCGACGGCCCAGCGCGCCGAATCCCTGGCCAAGGCTTGGGAGGCCGCTGAATGGCCGCACGAGGCCCCCGTGCTGCGGGCCATCGCCATGCCGTCCGACACCAACCCCGAAGGCGACATCTTCGGCGGCTGGCTGCTGTCGCAGATGGACCTGGCGGCGGCCTCGGTCGCCTTCCACCGCGCGGCCGGCCGCTGCGCCACCATCGCCATCGACGGCATGACCTTCATCAGTCCGGTGTTCGTCGGCGACGAGGTCAGCCTGTTCGCCAAGATCGTCCATGTGGGCCGCACCTCGCTGAAGGTGCAGGTCGAGGCCTGGCGCCGCCGCCGCGACGGCGAACAGGCCCACAAGGTGACCCAGGGCGTGTTCACCTTCGTGGCCATCGACGAGAACCGGAAGCCGCGGCCGCTGCCCTAGGGCCGGACGCAACGGAAGATTGCGACGCCCCCGGCTTTCGCCCAATGTTCGACAGGGCAGGCGGCGCGCGGGCGCTCCGTCCAATGGGGGCGGCATGCGTACGGGCGATTTCCTTATGATCGTTGTTCCAGCGATCAGCGCCGTCCTGGCCATCGCCGCGTTCGAGCGGTGGAAAAGACGGCGCCCTCCGGCGCTGCCGCCGAAATCCAGACCGATCGACGGCCCGCCGTCCAACGCGTTCGAATATTACCCGGGCATGCCTACAGGATATGTGGGCTACACMGATTACACGGCCATGTGCTGCGACCTGAACGACGACCTGCTCGGTCGCCCGGCGGACGAGCAGTTCCTGCGGGTCGGCTTCGGGGAAGGTCTGGTGAGCGTCCTGGTCGAGCACCTGCAGGATAGTCCGCAGCCCAGGACCATGATCCCGATTTCCGGCGCGACTCCAGACGATGAGGCGATCATCGGTTGGATAAACGTCGTACAACGGCACGGCGTCGACAATTACGGCCCGTCCACCCGCAATCTGCTGCAGGGACTTCAATCGACCTCGCGGGACTTGCTTGCGACGGGCCCCTATCGCCTGGGCTTCTGGGAGAAGAGGACGGGCGAGATGCGGGAAAGCCTCGCGTCGACGGGCCTGACGCTGGCCGACCTTGCCGCGCTGACCGCTTCGATGGCGCAAGCGCGACGGCGAGGCGCGGAGCTGGCCGCCGCGACGCTGGCTTCCCCCGCCGGTCATTGGCGCCTCTAGACACCACCGTCCGCCGCGCGCCATATCCGCCCATGCGCGACCACGACGCCGACGTCATCATCGCCGGAGCCGGCATGGCCGGAACCACCCTGGCGCTCGCCCTGGCCTCGGCGGGGGTCAAACCCCTGCTGGTCGATCCCCAGCCGTTCGACGACCAGCTGGCGCCGACCTTCGACGGCCGCTCCTCGGCCATCGCCTATTCCTCGTTTCGCCAGTGGCGGGCGATCGGGGCCGGCGAGGCCCTGGCGCCGCACGCCCAGCGGATCGAGCAGATCCTGGTCACCGACGGCAAGACGCCGGGCCCGTCCTCCGGCGGCCCCTCGCCGTTCTTCCTGCGCTTCGATTCCAGCGAGATCGCCGACCGCTCGGAAGGCGAGCCCCTGGGCTATCTGATCGAGAACCGCCAGATCCGCGCCGCCCTGTCCCGGACGGTGGTCGACAAGAAGATCACGGTGCTGGCCCCCGCCGCCGCCAAGGGCCTGGAGGTCACGCCGGCCGGCGCGACCGTGACCCTCACCGATGGGCGGACCCTGTCCGCGCCGCTGGTGGTCAGCGCCGAGGGCCGCAACAGCGCCCTGCGCAAGGCCGCGGGCATCGGCGACATCGGCTGGAGCTACGGCCAGAGCGGGGTGGTGGCCACCGTCCGCATGCAGCATCCGCACCAGGGCGTGGCCCACGAATACTTCCTGCCCAGCGGACCCTTCGCCATCCTTCCGCTCACGGACAATCGCGCCAGCCTGGTGTGGACCGAGAGCACCGATCGCGCCGAAGCCCTGCGCAACGCCTCGCCCGAGGCCTTCCACGCCCACCTGATGCGGCGGTTCGGCGAGTTCCTGGGGACGGTCGAGATGGCCGGCCCGACATTCGTCTATCCGCTGTCGCTGTCGCTGGCCGAGCGGCTGGTCGCCCCGCGCCTGGCCCTGATCGGCGACGCCGCCCACGGCGTGCATCCGATCGCCGGCCAGGGGCTGAACCTGGGCCTGAAGGACGCCGCGGCCCTGGCCGAGGTGGTGGCCGAGGCCCTGCGCAACGGCGAGGACATCGGGGCCGAGGCGACGCTGGAGCGCTACGCCCGCTGGCGGCGGTTCGACAACGTGTCCAACGCCCTGGCCTTCGACGGCTTCGTGCGCCTGTTCTCGAACGACAATCCGCTGCTGCGCCTGGCGCGCGGCGTGGGCATGGCGGCGGTCAACCGCATCGCCCCGGCCCGGCGGTTCTTCATGCACGAGGCCGGCGGCGGAGTGGGCGACCTGCCGAAGCTGCTTCGCGGCGTGGCGCTGTAACCCCCTCCGTCGGCCTTCGGCCGACACCTCCCCCCGAGGGGGAGGATTAAACCTTCACKATCCAGCCGCGCCGCCGCATGTAGGCCAGCACCACCCAGATCAGGCCGACGAAGATCGCCACCGGGATCAGGGCCGCCGTCCGGTCGCCGACGATGGGCGTCGCCCAGCGGTACGGGATCTTCAACATGTGGGCGGTCAGCATGATCGAGGCCAGCATGTGCAGGCTGTAGGCGAAGACGGCGTTGATCCCGAAGTCGGTCAGGAAGGTCGTCCCCGGCGGGCGCCGGCCCTTCACGTCCAGCGCCTGGTGCAGGCCGGCCAGCAGGACCAGGGCGATCCCGGTCGACAGCAGCACGAAGCTGGAGGTCCACAGTTCCTTGGAGATCGGGAAGACCAAGCCCCAGGCCAGGCCGCCGACGATCCCCGCGACGCCGGCGATCAGCAACCCCAGCGCCCCGCGCCGAGCCAGCAGCCACTCGCCGGCCGCCACGCCCAGCAGGGCCTGGGCGATGGCCGGCAGGGTCGAGAGCAACCCCTCGGGGTCGTAACCCAGCGAGCCCGGCACATAAGTGTGGGCGCCCAGCACCAGGCGGTCGAACCAGCCGACGAAATTGGCCCCGGGCTTCAGCAGGTCGGTCGCCCCGTCCGGGAACGGCAGGAGGGTCAGAGGCCAGTAGAGCAGCAGGATGGCGGCGGCCACGATCAGCCGGGCGCGCGGCCCCAGGGTCTTGTAGAGGACGGCGGCGACCAGGAAGGCCAGGGCCAGACGCTGCAGCACGCCCATCGGCCGGAACAGCACGCTCTCGGGCGTGGCCATCCAGTAGAGATTCGAAAGGATCAGGCCCAGCAGGAACAGGCGTCCGGACCGGACCAGCAGGCGCCGCAGCGTGGCGCCGTCCAGGCCGTTTCCGCGCCCGGCCAGGGCCAGAGGGATCGAGACCCCGGTCATGAACACGAAGGCCGGGAACACCGCGTCGGCGACGGTGAAGCCGCGCCAGGCCGCGTGCTCCAAGGCGGCGAACTGAGCGTAGCCGCTGACATAGTGCAGGTAGGACGCCGAATTGACGACGATCATGCCCACGATCGTCAGTCCACGGAGCACATCCAGGGAAGCGAGGCGCGGGCGGGTCTCCACCGCCTCAGTCTTCCAGGCTGCGGGCTTCCTCGGGCAGCATGATGGGCACGCCGTCGCGGATCGGATAGGCCAGCTTGGCGGCGTTGCTGATCAGCTCGCCCCTGGCGCGGTCGTAGAACAGCGGCGCGCGGGTGACGGGACAGACCAGCACCTCCAGCAGGCGCGGGTCGAGATCGGCGGGCGGCGGAGGCGGTTGGGCGGTCATGGACACGGTTCTATGCGGTTTCGACGAAGTTGAGAACCTTCACTGGCCTTTCAACCGGCATCCTCGGACTTGTTCCGAGGAGCCCTGCTTCAGCCGAGAAGAAGGATAATCCGTGAAGCGGTGAGGCGGCGGCTTTGCTCGGACCGACAGCGCGGCGGCGCGAGGGGTCCTCGGAACAAGTCCGAGGATGACGGCCGTGTGTTACTGGATCATCGTCGGGTCTTCATCATCCCCCGCGGCGTCGATCTCCAGCAGGGCCACCAGGGTCTCGCGGCGCTCGGCCAGGGTCGGGGCCTCAAGCAGGGCCTGCTTCTCGACCGGTTCGAACGGCAGGGCCATGGCCAGGCTGTTGATCAGGGCGTCCGACGGCGCGGCCTCGGCGCTGGACCAGTCGATGGCCAGGCCGCGATGGTCCAGATAGCGGCGCAAGGCCTCCAGCAGGGGCGAGGCGTCGCCCGGGCTCGCGGCCTGGGGCGTGCCCTCGCGCAGGTCGGCCTCGAAGGTCGCGAAGTCGGCGCGCACCTGGCGATAGGGCGAACGGGCCGGCAGCTCCTCGCCCACCCGGAACCGGCAGACGCCCGTCAGGGTCACCAGATAGCGGCCGTCGCTGGTCTCGGCGAAGCTGGTCACCCGCCCCGCGCAGCCCACCGGCGCTAGATTCGGCCGCTCGATGTCGCCGCCGGGACGGGTCTGGACCATGCCGATGATCCGCTCGCCCGACATGGCGTCGTCGAACATGTTGAGATAGCGCGGCTCGAAGATGTTCAGCGGCAGCTGGCCGCCGGGCAGCAACAGGGCGCCGTCCAGCGGGAACACCGGGATCACCAGCGGCAGGTCGTCCGCCCTTCGATAGGATCCCGGCATCTTACGCTCCCTAACTGAACAGGATGGAGGAGAGCCGCTTGCGGCCGGCCTTGGCCACCTCGGACGCGTAGCCGGCGGCCTCGAACACGGTCAGCAGCTGCTTGCGGGCCGCCTCGTCGTTCCAGGCACGGTCGCGTTCGATGATGGTCAGAAGATGGTCCGAAGCGGCCTGAAGATGGCCGGCGCCGGCCAGGGCCTTGGCCAGCTCGAAGCGGGCCTCGTGGTCGTCGGCGTTCGCCGCCAGGCGCTTTTCGAACGGCGCGGTCTCGGACGGGGCGTCTTCCGCCAGCGCCAGGGCGGCGCGGACGCTTTCCAGGTCCGGGTCCTTGGCGCCGGCCGGAGCGGTGGCCGCCACCTCCGCCGCGCCCTCCAGGTCGCCGCCGGTCAGGTAGCACTTGGCCAGGCCGCCGATGGCCTTGAGGTTGGCCGGGTCCATCTGCAGCACCTGGGCGAAGGCCTGGGCCGCGCCGCCGATGTCGCCCAGCTCGACCGACTCCTTGGCCATGGCCAGCAGGGCGTCGACGTCGCTCTCGGCGGGCGGACCGGCCAGGCGGTCGATGAACGCCTTCACCTGGCTCTCGGGCAGGGCGCCCTGGAAGCCGTCGACCGGCTGGCCGTTGACGAAGGCGTAGACGGTCGGGATCGACTGCACGCGCAGCTGGCCCGAATAGCCGGGGTTCTTGTCGACGTCGATCTTGACCAGCTTGACCGCCCCGCCGGCCGCGTTGACCGCCTTTTCCAGGGCTGGGGTCAGCTGGCGGCACGGGCCGCACCAAGTGGCCCAGAAGTCGACGATCACCGGCTGGGTCTTCGACGCCTCGATCACGTCGGCCATGAAGCTGGCGTCCGTGCCGTCCTTGATGTGCGCGCTCTTGGGCGCGCCGCCGGCCTGGATGGGAGGAGGGGTGTCGCCGATCAGGGCCATCGGGTCTCTCGTACTGGGTGGGGAACGCTTAGGTCGCCAAGATGGTCCTTAGAGTGTCCCCGCGCAATCGTGGCGGGGCGAGTCTTGAGCTGCATGGCGTCTGATGTGATGTTCGGATTCTTGGGGGAGCAGGGATGAGACGCTTACCGACGGCGGCCGCCGGGATCGCCCTGGCCATCATCGCCGGAGCGCCGCGCGCCGAAACGCCCACGAATCCCCCGGGCTTCTGCAAGGCGCTGGACAGATTCGCCTCGACGCCGCCCAACGATCGCTGGGCGCTGTTCTTTTGGCCGCTCCCGAGCGACGACATGATCGTCATGCGCGCGGCGATGGGGGCCAAGCCCATGGATGCGGCCGCGCACGGGCTCTACGCCGCCTACAGCCAGGAGACCCACTACATCCCCCTGGCCGAGCTCAAGGCCCGCCTGGACCAGTGCTCGACGGTCAAACGGGGCCGGGTGAGCCTCGAAGCGTCGGAGGCGGCCTGCGACGGCTATGGGTCGGACCAGCCTTGCCTGAGCATCCGCAGGGCCGCGCCGCGCTGATCCTAGGCGACCACCGCCATCGCGGCGAAATCGACGATCATCGGCTCGATCCCCAGCACCGCCAGGAACCGGCGGAAGCCGGCCTGCGAGACGGCCGTGGTGGCGTCGTTGGCCATCGGGTGGAAGTTGACCGGATCGGCCTGGGCCAAGGCGGCGTCCAGCACGAAGCGCACGCGATGCTCGGTGTCGTTGATCAAGCCGAAGGCGGTGACTGAGCCCGGCGTCACGCCCAGGGTCTGGACCATCAGCTCCGGGCTGCCGAACGACAGCCGGGCCGAGCCGATCACCGTGTGCAGGCGCTTGAGGTCGATCGCCGTCTCGCCCAGGGCCGAGATCAGCCACAGCTGGCCCTTGGCGTCCTTGAGGAACAGGTTCTTGGTGTGGCCGCCGGGCAGGGCCGCCTTGATCTCCAGCCCCTCCTCCACGCGGAACACCGGCGGGTGATCCAGGGTGGAATGGACGACGCCGTGGGCGTCGAGGAAGGCGAACAGGTCGGCGCGGGTCTTCATACGGGACTTCCTAGCCGAGCTCGCTGCCGCTAGACCAGACTCAAGACCAGCTAGGGAAGAAGAGAGCCGGCATGGAATTGGAGTGCTATCCCACCGAGCCCCGTCCGCCCGAGATCGTGCCGGGACGGCCCCAGCGGGCCTGGATGGACCATTTCGCCGACCGCCATCCGTATCGCTGCCTGCCCCTGACCATGGCCAACACCACCGGCTGGGAGATCCTGTGCCCGGTGGGCTTCACGGCCACCTGGGACGGCGGGGCGCACCAGAACTGCATCACCTTCCGCGCCGACCACCCGCATCCGGGCTTCGACGACTTCGTGAAGTCGCACTTCTCGCGCGGGACCATCACCTTCCACACCGGCTACCTGTTCCGCACCCCGCCGGGCTGGTCGATCTGGACCATGGGCCCGCCAAATCATGTGAAAGATGGTGTCCAGCCGCTGGCTGGGCTGGTCGAGACCGACTGGCTGCCGTTCCCCTTCACGATGAACTGGATCTTCACCCGCCCGGGCACGATTCGCTTCGAGAAGGGTGAGCCGTTCTGCTTCTTCATGATGATCCAGGACAAGCCGCTGGAGCAGGTGCAGCCGGTGATCCGCTCGATGAACTCAAACCCCGACCTGCGCGGCCAGTACGACGCCTGGGCCGCCAAGCGCGGCGAGTTCAACGCCCGCATCTTCAAGCGCGAGCCCGAGGCGATGAAGGAGGCGTGGCAGCGCTTCTACTTCAAGKGCGAGTTCCCCGAGGAGATCGAGGCCCCGGCCCCGCAGACCCACGTCAACAAACGCCGGCTGAAGCAGCCGAAGGTGGGGTGATGAAGACGCGGAGCGATCGCACGCCGCAGTCGATCTGGATCATCGCGATCATACTGGTAGCGATCATGGTGTACCCGTTGTTCAAACAGGTCGCGGGCGGGCCCTCCCTGATCACGCCGGTCTGGTTGGGCATGTGGGCAGCCCTGTTTGTCGTAGTGCTCTATCACGCGATCGCGCTGGTCCGGCTCAGCCGCTGGCCGATCCTGCTTCTGGCGGCTGAGATCGGCGGGAGCGCGCTGATAAAGGCGATGAGCCTCCGTCAGGGCCATTTTTCCTGGATGACCGTGGGCGTCATATCCGCGCCGACCGCCGTCATCCTGATCGTCTATCTCGCCTGCACCCTGCCCCACTGGCGCAAGATGAACTGGGCGTTCCTCGGACGGCCGTATCGGCCGGCCGCCGAGCTCGAAGAGGTCTTCGCCTAGGTCGGCCGCCGCTCGCGGACCTCGCGCAGGGGCAGGTCGGACGGAACCGCGTCGCCCCGCACCTTCGCCACGCCCAGTCGTTGGGCCAGGTAGATGCCCGAATGGCCGCTGCACAGGTAGGCGGTGAAACAGGCCACGGCGAGGTAGGCGGTCTGGCCGCCGCCGAACAGCTCCACGCCCATGATCGTGCAGGCCAGGGGCGTGTTGGCCGCGCCCGCGAACACCGCCACGAAGCCCAGGGCCGCGAACAGGTCGGTCGGCGCGCCCAGCATCCACGACAGGGCGTTCCCCAGGGCCGCGCCGATGAAGAACAGCGGCGTCACCTCCCCGCCCTTGAAGCCCGAACTCAAGGTCACGACCGTGAAGACGATCTTCAGCAGCCAGCTCCAGTGGTCGATCCGTCCCGCCTCGAAGAAGCCGGCGATGGTCGGATCGGCGGGATCGGTCGAGAAGACGCCCAGACCCAGATAGGCGCGCGTGCCCAGGGCGTAGACCAGGGCGATGACCAACAGGCCCCCGACCACCGGCCGCAGCGGGGCGAACGGGATCAGGCGCTTGAACACCGCGCCCAGGCGATGCTGGGCCTCGGCGAACAGCAGGCCCGTCAGGCCGAAGGCCACGCCCGCGACGACGACCTTGGCCAGCAGCAGCGGGTCCAGTTCGGCGACGGCCGTGTGGACGGCGTAGGCCGCGTGGTGGATCCCCCAGGCCCGGCAGGTCCAATCGCCGACCAGGGCGGCGAACAGGCAGGGGATCAGCGCCTCGTAGCGGACCTGGCCCAGGGTCAGGACTTCCAGCGCGAAGACCGCGCCCGCCACGGGCGTGCCGAACACCGCGCCGAAGCCGGCGGCGATCCCGGCCATCAAGACCAGGCGGGTCCGTTCGGGATCGAGGCGGAACAGCCGCCCGAAGGCCCCGGCCAGGCCGCCGCCGATCTGCACCGCCGTCCCCTCGCGCCCGGCCGAGCCGCCGAACAGGTGGGTGACCACGGTCGAGACCAGGATGAACGGGGCCATGCGCAGCGGCACGCCGCCGCCGGGCTGGTGGATCTGCTCGACGATCAGGTTGGCGCCGCCCTCGGCCGGACCGCCCTTCCAGCGATAGGCCAGGCCCACCGCCAGCCCCGCCAGCGGCAGGCCGAACAGCAGCCAGGGATGGGCCAGGCGCGTCCGGGTCGCCAGGTCCAGGCTCCACAAGAACAGGGCGCACAGCGAACCGACCGCCGCCGCCATCGGCGCGAGGATCGCGGCCCAGGACAGCGCGGCCCGCAGATGCTTCAGGCGCAGGCCGGCGAAGGCCTGGATGCGGGCGCGGTCGAAACGGGGAGAAGCAGGCAGTTCAGACACGATTCCTCTTTCTCGCGGCGGACCGCGGTCGGGTAGGAATCATCGGCCTCTTCCTGAGAGGCGGTTCGGCATGACGCCCGGCGGAAATCCATCACCGTGGCCGGCTTCTAGGCGACCACGGTGAGGCCTGTCAAATCCGCTACTTCAGCGCATAGGCGATCACCTGGTCGCCGATCGGCGTCTCCATGAAGTGGTGGCCGCCGGTCATGATGACCACGTACTGCTTGCCGCCGACGTCGTAGGTCATGGGCGTGGCCTGGCCGCCGGCGGGCAGCTTGTCCTGCCAGACGGTCTTGCCGGTCTTCAGGTCGATGGCGCGGATCATGTTGTCGGTCGTGGCCGCCACGAACACCAGCCCGCCGGCCGTGACCACCGCCCCGCCGTTGTTGGGCGTGCCGATGTCCAGCGGCAGGTGCGACGGGACGCCGAACGGGCCGTTGGTGCGGGCCGAGCCGAACGGGCGGTCCCACAGCGTCTTGCCGGTCTTCAGGTCGATGGCGCGAATGCCCCCATAGGGCGGCTCCTTGCACAGCAGGCCTGTCAGCGGCAGACGCCAGCCGGCGTTGACGTCGATGGCGTAGGGCGTGCCGACCTGCGGGTCGCCCGCGCCCTCCGCGCCCTTCTTCATCGAGCCGCCGCGGGCGTCGCCGCGCGGGGTCCAGCCCTTGGCGTCGGCCACGGCGCGCGGCACCAGGCGGTTGTAGTTGGGCATGTCGTTGTAGTTGGCGACGATCACCCCGCGGCTGGAATCGACGGCCACGCCGCCCCAGTCCGAACCGCCGTTGTAGCCGGGATATTCGATGTAGCGGCGGTCGGCGACCGGCGGGGTGAAGAAGCCGTCGTACTTGGCCCGCTTGAACTGGATGCGGCAGATCATCTGGTCGATCGGCGACATGCCCCACATCTGCTTCTCGGTCAGGTCGGACTTGCGCAGGCTGTGGTACAGCGAGAACGGCTGGGTGGCCGAGCGCTGCGCCGGCTCGAGCCCGCCCTGCGGCACGGCGCGTTCCTCGACGCCCGTCAGCGGCCGGCCCGTGCGGCGGTCCAGCACGAAGATGTCGCCGCGCTTGCTGGGCAGCACCACGGCCGGAACCGGGCCGCCGGCGGTGGGGAAGTCCACCAGGGTCCCCTGCGAGCCGAGGTCATAGTCCCAGACATCGTTGTGCACGGTCTGGAAGCTCCAGCGCGGCTTGCCGGTGGTCACGTCCAGGGCGACCAGTGAGGTCGAGTACTGCTTCTCCAGCGCCGAGCGGCTGGAGCTCCAGTAGTCGGCGGCCGAGACGCCCAGCGGCAGGTAGACCAGGCCCAGGGCCTCGTCGCCGGTGGCCGTGGTCCACATGTTGGGCGTGCCCTTGGTGTAGGTCTGGCCCTCCGGCGGCAGGGTCGTGATGTCAGGACGCGTCATGTCCCAGGCCCAGCGCAGGGCGCCGCTGACGGCGTCATAGCCCTGGATCACGCCCGAGGGGGCGTCGCGCCTCTGGCCGTCCAGCACCTGGTGGCCGGTGACGATCACGCCGCGCACGAGGGTCGGGGCCGAGGTGATCGACAGCATGCCCGCCGCCGAGGGACCCATGCCGACATTGGTCGAGACCTGGCCGTTCGTCCCGAAGTCGGCGCACGGCACGCCGGTCTTGGCGTCGACCGCGATCAGCCGGGCGTCCAGCGTGCCCTCGATGATCCGGGCGGCGCAGGCCTTGGCCGGATCGGCGCCGGGCACGGCGTAGTAGGAGACGCCCCGGCAGGCGGCGGTGTAGGGGATGGCCTCGTCTGGGACCTTGGGGTCGTAGCGCCAGCGGGTCTGGCCCGTGGCCGCGTCGATGGCGATCATGATGTTCTTGGGCGTGCAGACATAGAGCATGTTCCCCACCTTCAGCGGGGTGTTCTCGGCGCCGTACTTGCCTTGCGCCGCCGCGCTGGGCATGTCGCCGGTGCGGATCATCCAGACCCGGGCCAGGTTGCGGACATTGTCCGGGTTCAGCTGGGTCAGGGGCGAATAGCGCTGGCCGGCATAGGTGCCGCCATAGGCCGGCCAGTCGGCGCCGACCCGCATCAGTGAAGGATCGTTGTCGGTGATGGCGGCGATGGCGGGCAGCGGTCCGTCGACCTTGGCCTTGTTGGCGCCGGCCACCACCATGCCGCCGACGATCAGGAACGCCGCCAGGGCCACGAAGCCGATCAGCGATGTCTTGCGGCCGTCCGGCCCCGGGTCGACCGTCGGCAGGACGGCCAGCACCAGGACCAGCAGCACGGTCGGGGCGATCACGCGCGGGACCAGGGCCCAGCCGTTCAGCCCCACCTCCCACAGCGCCCAGAGCACCGTGGCGACGAACACCCCGACATAGATCCACGCCCCCAGGGCGCGCCTCTGGACCAGCAGGACGCCCGACACCAGCAGGCCCAGCCCGGCCAGCACGTAGTACGGGGAACCGCCCAGCACGGCCAGCCAGGCGCCGCCGATCGCCAGGACCAGGCCGATCAGGGCCAGGACGACGCCCAGGACCACGGCGAACCAGGCGCCCGCGCCCTTTCGAGAAGATGCCAGGGACGCCATCGCCATGCTCCGAAACTGAACGGTCGTGTACCAGACCGAACATGTTCAGCGAGGCTTCGGTTCCCCTTCACGACGGCGATCGCGATGCACCGGAGTCACATCGTAGAGGACTCTGCTTGACAGAGTATCCAGACGTGATAACTCTGCATCACAGAGCGCTCTGGGCGCGAAGTTCAACGGAGGATGCGATGGGCATTTCCAAATCCGAGGCGGCGTCGGCCCTGACCGACATCGAAAGCACGGCCGGCCGCAGCCGGCTGCTGAAGGGCTATCACTACGCGGCCCCGATCCTGATGGTGTGGGGCGTCGTCTGGGCCGCGGGCTACGTCGCCATGGGCCTGCTGGCCCCCGAGCATTGGGGCGTGCTGTGGCTGGTCCTGGACGTGATCGGCGTCGGCTCGACCATGCTGCTGGCCCGGCGCGACAAGACGCGGGGCAAGGCCGGTCACGGCTGGAAGATCGGCGCCGGGGTCCTGGTCATCCTGATCTTCTACGGCGGCACCTTCGCCCTGTTCCGACCCGACTCGATCGACGCCGCCATCGCCTATCCGGGCCTCGTCACCGGCCTGGTCTATGCCGGGATCGGCATCGCCTTCGCGCCTCGCTACCTGTGGATCGGCGCGGCGCTGTTCGCGGCCAGCCTGGTCGGCTTCTTCTTCTTCCAGCCCTGGCTGACCTTCTGGATGGCCGCCGCGGGCGGCGGGTCCCTGTTCATCTCGGGCCTGTGGATGCGGGGAGCGTGACCGTGGCCGAGTTGGACGAGCTTATCCACCAACCCCTGCGGCTGAAGATCATGGCCGCCCTGCACGCCGAACGCGACGCCGAGCCGGTGGAGTTCTCGCGCCTCAAGGCCGCCACCCAGGCGACCGACGGCAATCTGGGCAGCCACCTGACCACCCTGGAGAAGGCCGGCTATGTCGAGATCACCAAGGACTTCATCGGCAAGCGGCCCCGCACCCGCGCGGCCCTGACCCAGACCGGCCGCAAGGCCTTCCGCCGACACGTGGACTACCTGCGCGCCGTGGTCGAGGGCGTCGACGGGGACTGAGGCCTCCTCCACCCCCTCTCCGCAAGGCGAGGGGGTTCTTTTTGCGTCGCCGCCCCTGCAACGCCCGCGCCAAACGGCGTTACGTAGACCCCCTTAGGGGCCGTCCGTTAGGGGGCGCTCCCGAATTTCGCCCGCCGCCGCCCAAGCGTACCAAGGCGTCATGACCGGCCCGAGGCGGACCGGCCCTTCCGGGGAAACATCATGACCAGCCCAGCCATCGACCTGACCGTCCACCACAAGCCCGCCGGCGCTTCGGACCGCGTCGCCTATGGCTTCGTCAAGCTGCTGCGCTTCTGCGCCGACACCTTCTTCGCCAAGCGCTACGGCCACCGGGCCGTGGTCCTGGAGACCGTGGCCGCCGTGCCCGGCATGGTCGGCGCGACGCTGACCCACCTGAAATGCCTGCGCCGGATGGAAGGCGACAAGGGCTGGATCAAGACCCTGATGGACGAGGCCGAGAACGAGCGGATGCACCTGATGACCTTCATCGAGGTCGCCAAGCCCACCCTGTTCGAGCGCTTCGTCGTCGTCGCCGCCCAGTGGGTGTTCTACCTGTTCTTCTTCGGCCTCTACCTGGTCAGCTCCAAGACCGCCCACCGCGTGGTCGGCTACTTCGAGGAGGAGGCGGTGATCAGCTACACCCACTACCTCGCCGAGATCGACGAGGGCCGCAGCGCCAACGTGCCGGCGCCCCAAATCGCGCTGGACTACTGGAACCTGCCCGCCGGCTCCACCCTGCGGGACGTGGTCGAGGTGGTCCGCGCCGACGAGGCCCATCACCGCGACGTCAACCACGGCTTTGCCAATGAACTCCGCGGCCTGCCGCAGGGCGACATCGCCCCCTGCCCGCCGCACGTGGTGCTGGAGCCGAACTGGAAAGCGGCGGCCTGACGCCAGCCTCCCAGCTCAGGCCCCGCGCGCGCCCCGAGGAGTCCCCCTCGGGGCGTTGCGCTGTCTGGGAGCGTAGCGACATGGAGCTGCGCCCGACCCAACATCCGTCATTCCGGGCCTTGTGCCCGGAATGACGGCTGAAAGGGAACGGCGGAGAACGGTCGACCCGCTCAACGCCGGGTATCGAGCGCCCTAGACCGCCTTCACCGCCGAGACGATCGACTTCACCACCTTCTTGACCAGCGCCGGGTCGTCGCCCTCGGCCATGATGCGGATCAGGGGCTCGGTGCCGGACGGGCGGACGACGATGCGACCCGTGCCGTTCAGCTGGCTCTCGCCGTCGGCGATGGCCTCCTTGACGCTCTTGTGCTCCAGCGGCTTGCCGCCGGCGAAGCGGACGTTCTCCAGAAGCTGCGGCACCGGCTCGAACTGGCGGCCCAGGGCGCTCATCGGCTTGCCGGTCTCGATCATCACCGCCAGCACCTGCAGGGCCGCGATCAGACCGTCGCCCGTGGTCGAGAAGTCCGACAGGATCACGTGGCCCGACTGCTCGCCGCCGATGTTGAAGCCGCCCTCGCGCATGCGGGCCATCACATAGCGGTCGCCGACGCTGGTGCGCTCCAGCTTCAGCCCGTTGTCGCTCATCAGCCGCTCGAGGCCGAGGTTGGACATCACCGTGGCCACCACGCCGCCGGCCTTCAGCTTGTCGGCCTTGGCCAGGGCCAGGGCGATGATCGCCATGATCTGGTCGCCGTCGACCACCACGCCCTTCTCGTCGCAGATCACCAGGCGGTCGGCGTCGCCGTCCAGGGCGATGCCGATGTCGGCGCGGTATTCGCGCACCAGCCGGGCCATGGTCTCGGGATGGGTCGAACCGCATTCGGCGTTGATGTTGGTCCCGTTGGGGGCGACCCCGACCGGGAACACCTCGGCGCCCAGTTCGTAGAGGGCTTCGGGGGCGACCTTGTAGGCCGCGCCGTGGGCGCAATCGATGACGATGCGCAGGCCCGCCAGGCTCAGATGGCGCGGGAAGGTCGCTTTGACGATCTCGATGTAGCGCGCCTGGGCGTCGTCGACGCGCTTGACCCGGCCCAGATCGCGCGGCGAGGCCAGGCCTTCCTGCAGGCCCTCGTCCATCAGGGCCTCGATCTTCAGCTCCTGCTCATCCGACAGCTTGTAGCCGTCGGGGCCGAACAGCTTGATGCCGTTGTCGGCGAAATCGTTGTGCGAGGCGCTGATCATCACGCCCAGGTCGGCGCGCATCGAGCGGGTCATCATGGCGACGGCCGGGGTGGGCAGCGGGCCGAACAGCCGCACGTCCATGCCGACGCTGGCGAAGCCGGCGACCAGGGCCGGCTCGATCATGTAGCCCGACAGCCGGGTGTCCTTGCCGATCACCACCAGGTGGCGGCGGTCGTCCTGCGAGCGGAACAGCTTGCCCGCCGCCAGGCCGACGCGCAGGGCGACCTCGGCGGTCATCGGGTGCTTGTTGGCCTGACCGCGGATGCCGTCGGTGCCGAAATAGGCGCGCTTGCTCATGATCTTCACTGCGTCTCGATTAGGCCTTCATCGGACCGCGAAACGATCCGAAATGCAGATTTATGTGGGTCGCCGATAAGCGAATGCTAAAGGCGGCGCTCGAAATATCCCGCGACGGTAGCAATAGTCCTCACCGGCGCGTTTTCCAAAGGATCATGGCCCATGTGCGGCATCATCGGCATCGTCGGCAAAGCGCCCGTCTCGGACCGGCTGATCGACAGCCTCAAGCGGCTGGAATATCGCGGCTATGACTCGGCCGGCGTCGCCGCCGTCGTCAAAGGCAAGGTCGAGCGCCGACGGGCCCAGGGCAAGATCAAGAACCTGGAGGCCCTGCTCGCCGAAGAGCCGCTGGCCGCCCAGAACGGCATCGGCCATGTCCGCTGGGCCACCCACGGCGCGCCCAACGTCAAGAACGCCCACCCCCATACCGCCGGCCGCGTCACCCTGGTGCACAACGGCATCATCGAGAACTTCGCCGAGCTGAAGGCCGAGCTGGCCGCCACCGGCCGCACCTTCGAGAGCGACACCGACACCGAGGTCATCGCCCAGCTGATCGACGCCGAGCTGGCCACGGGCCTGGCCCCGCTGGAGGCCTTCAAGGCCGCGCTGGACCGCCTGACCGGCGCCTACGCCCTGGCCGTGCTGATCGAGGGCGCCGACGACCTGATCCTGGGCGCGCGGCGCGGCAGCCCGCTGGTGGTGGGCGAGGGCCAGGGCGAGATGTTCCTGGGCTCGGACGCCCTGGCGGTGGGCCCCTTCACCAACCGGGTGATCTATCTGGAGGAGGGCGACTACGTGGCCATCGACCACGACAGCGCCCGCATCTTCGACGCCTCGGGCGCGCCGGCGCAACGACCCGTCAAGGTGGTCCCCGCCTCGGCCGTGATGATGGAGAAGGGCAACTACCGGCACTTCATGGAGAAGGAGATCCATGATCAGCCGGAGGGCTGCCAGCGCACGATCTCGGCCTATGTCGACGCCCTGACAAGCCGCGCGGCCATGCCCGGCGACCTGGACTTCAAAGCCCTGGAGCGCATCCAGATCGTCGCCTGCGGCACGTCCTACATCGCCGGCGTCATCGGCAAGTACCTGATCGAGCAGCTGGCCGACCTGCCGGTCGACGTCGAGATCGCCTCGGAGTTCCGCTACCGCCAGCCGGCCCTGCGGCCGGGCTCGCTGGTCATCGCCATGTCGCAGTCGGGCGAGACGGCCGACACCCTGGCGGCCCTGCGCTACTGCAAGGCCAAGGGCATGAAGAGCGCCGTGGTGGTCAACGCCCAGGAATCCACCATGGCCCGCGAGGTCGACGTGGTCTGGCCGATCCATTGCGGCCCGGAGATCGGCGTGGCCTCGACCAAGGCCTTCACCGCCCAGGTCAGCGTGATGATCGCCCTGGCCGTCGCCGCCGCCAAGGCGCGCGGGACGATCGACGCGGCCGAGGAGCAGCGGATGGTCCGGCTGATGCTGGAGGCCCCGCGCCTGATCGCCGAGGCCATCGGCCTGGAGGACGCGCTGAAGGAGATCGCCGTCGACATCGCCAAGGCCCGCGACGTGCTGTTCCTAGGTCGCGGCCCGATGTCGGCCCTGGCCCTGGAAGGCGCGCTGAAGCTGAAGGAGATCAGCTACATCCATGCCGAGGGCTACGCCGCCGGCGAGCTGAAGCACGGCCCGATCGCCCTGGTCGACGACAAGACCCCGATCATCATCCTGGCCCCCTTCGACAGCTATTTCGAGAAGTCGGCCTCGAACATGAGCGAGGTCATGGCGCGCGGCGGCCAGGTGGTGTTCATCACCGACCCCGAAGGCGCCAAGCACGCCCCGGCCGGCGCCCGGGTGGTGGTCACCGCCCCGGCCAGCGACCCGCTGGTCTCGACCCTGGTGATGTCGGCCCCGATCCAGCTGCTGGCCTACCACGTGGCCGTGGTGAAGGGGGCGGACGTGGATCAGCCGCGCAACCTGGCCAAGTCGGTGACGGTGGAGTAGCGCGCCACGGCTTGACCCTAGGCTGTACAGGCCGGAAGCTCCGCTCGGAACAAGGGGGAGCGGCGTGCGGGCGATATGGGGTGCGCTGCTGATCGCGGCGCTGGGCTTCGGCGAGGCGCGCGCCCAGGCCGGTTCGACCAGCTTCGAGGGATGGTCCGCCGTCTGCGACGATATCGGCGAATGCTCCGCCTGGACTAGCGCCGGCGGCTGGGCCAGGCCGAGCTATCTCCTGCTGCGGCGATCCGCCGACGGCCAATGGTCGGCGCATTTCGGCGTGTCGACCTCAGGGAGCGAGCCCAAGACGATCGCGCTGAAGGTGGTCGGCCCTGGCGGCAAGGCGATCTGGACGCATCCGCTCCAGTCCGCGGCGGACGATCAGTCGATGCGGCGGACCACGATCCCGGCCGCCGAAGTCGTCGCCTTCCGGAAGACGATCGCCCAGGGCCTGTCGTTCGAGACCTATGTCGACGGCAAGCTCGTTCCGGGTCAGACCTTGTCGCTGAAGGGCAGCGCCGCGGCGCTGCTGTGGATCCAGGACAGGGGTCCCGACCCCCGGCGTCCCGTGATCCGGCGCGCCCCAGTCGTCAGCCAGGCCCACCTGCCGAAGGCGACGCCTTCGGAGAACACGCTGTGCGAAGGACCTTTCCTGTCGCGCCTGTCGCCCGGCAAGATCCTGGCCGACACCAGTTGCCGCCCCTTCGCGGACGTGAGCCAGAGCTATACGAGCCTCCAGCTGCTCGACGAAACCGGACGCGCCATCCCCGGGCCCGAGATCGAGGACGTCAGCGAGGACGACAGCGAAGCCCTGGCCGGCGCGACCTACGATTCCAGGACCCGGACCTTGTCGGCTCCCCAGGATGGCGAATATCGGCTGGGCTCGTGCGGCGCGGAGACCGAGTGGGTCTGGGACGGGACGCGGTTCCGCATGGCCCGCCAGACCAAGATGACCGACTGCGTGGGCGTTCCGCGCGGCCTCTGGCCGTCCACCCGGCGGGTGCGGGTGATCGACGCCCGCTAGGCGCCCGCCAGCTTCGACTTGCGCACCGAATAGCCGAAATAGACCACGCACGCCGCCGCCGCCCAGGCCGCGAACAGCAGCCAGGTGTCCAGCGGCAGGCCGGAGATCAGGTAGGCGCAGGCGGCGACGCTGAACATCGGCACCACAGGATAGAACGGCACGCGGTAGCCGCGCGGCAGGTTCGGCTGGGTGCGCCGCAGGATGATCACCCCCAGCGAGACGATGGCGAAGGCGATCAGGGTGCCCATGCTGGTCAGGTTGACMAGGGTGTCCAGCGGCACGAAGGCGGCCAGCAAAGCGATGAAGGCCGCGACGATCCAGGTGTTGAGGTCGGGGCTCTGGGTCTTGCGGTTCACCCGCTGGAACACGGATGGCAGCAAGCCGTCGCGGCTCATGGCGTAGAGGATGCGGGTCTGGCCGTACATGACCACCAGGGTGATCGAGAAGATCGAGACGATGGCCCCGACGCACAGGATCAGCGAGGTCCAGGCCTGGCCGGTCAGGTTGCGCAGGATCACCGCCAGCCCCGCCTCCTGGCCCGCGAAGGCCGTCCAGGGTTGGGCCCCGACGGCGGCCAGGGCCACCAGGATGTAGACGCCGGTCACGATCAGCAGGGACAAGATGATGCCCAGCGGCAGGGTGCGTCGCGGGTCCTTGACCTCGTCGCCGGCGGTCGAGACCGCGTCGATGCCGATATAGGAGAAGAAGATCGACGAGGCCGCCGCCCCGATCCCCGCCATGCCCATCGGGGCGAAGGGCTGCAGGTTGTGGGCGTGGAAGCCGCTGAAGGCGATGACCACGAAGAACAGCAGCACCAGGAGCTTGAGCACCACCAGGATCGCGTTGACCGTCACCGACTCCTTCACCCCACGCAGCAGCAGGATCAGGCATGACCCGACCAGCACCACGGCCGGCAAGTTGAACACCCCGCCCGCCCCGGGCGCCTTGGCGATGGCGTCGGGCATGCGCCAGCCGATCAGGTCGGAGAACATCTCGTTCAGGTACTGGCCCCAGCCCACGGCGATGGCCGAGGCCGAGACGGCGTATTCCAGCAGCAGGCACGCCCCGACCAGGAAGGCGGTGAACTCGCCCAGGGTGGCGTAGGCGTAGCTGTACGATGACCCCGACACCGGGATCGTCGAGGCCAGCTCGGCGTAGCACAGGGCCGTCAGGGCCGCGGTGATCCCGGCGATCACGAACGAGACGATCACGGCGGGACCGGCGGCCGGCACGGCCGTGGTCAGGGCCACGAAGATGCCGGTGCCGATCGTGGCCCCGACGCCCAGCATGGTCAGCTGGAACAGGCCGATCGAGCGGTCCAGGCTCTCCTCGGGCAGATGCTCGCCGCCTTCGGCGATGACCCGGCCCACGGGCTTGCGGCGAAGAAGGTCGGCCGCGCGAAACTGGCCCATGGAGTCCCTCGGAGTCTTTGGGGGGTCTGGAAAACGGCGGCAACCTAGCCTCGCCGGGCCCGCGACATCAACTTGCCTTCGCGGGATTCGCCGCCGAAGCTGGGCTGAAGGCGGAGGAAGCCATGTCCATCACCATGACGCCGATCGGCGTGGTCCCCATTGGTTTCGTTAGAGGCGGTCGCGACGTTCCCGAGGACGACGACTGGGGCCAAAGCCGCGCCCGCATCGACCTGGACCCCGCCCGCTTCGACGCCGAGGCCCTGGCCGGGCTGGACGCCTTCAGCCACGTCGAGGTGGTCTATGTCTTCGACAAGGTCACCGACGACCAGATCGTCACCGGCGCCCGCCATCCGCGCGGCAACACCGCCTGGCCCAAGGTCGGCATCTTCGCCCAGCGCGGCAAGAACCGGCCCAACCGCATCGGGGTTACGGTCTGCGACATCGTGGCGGTGGACGGCCTGTCGCTGGAGGTGCGGGGCCTGGACGCCATCGACGGCACGCCGGTGCTGGACCTCAAGCCCGTCATGGCCGGCTTCGCCCCGCGCGGCGAACACCGCGAGCCCGACTGGGCGCGGGAGATCATGAAGGATTACTGGTGAGCCGGACGCCCCCCGCCACGCTGCCGCGTGCGATTCTCTTCGATCTCGACGACACCATCCTGGCGGCGGGTCAGAGGCTGGAGATCCTCCAACGCGTCGCCCGTGAGTTCGCGTCCGAATTGCAGCCTTTCCTTCCGGACGAGATCGCCGAGCGGCTGGACGCCGCGCTCGCCGCGTTCTGGTCGGATCCGGAGCGCCACAAGGTCGCGCGGTTTGGGGTGCCCGAGGCGCGCCGGCAGGTGATCGCCGAAACGTTCGCGGCCACCGGTTCGACGTCCTTGTCTCCGGACCTGGCGCAGCGCGTCGCGGCGCGGTTCACGGCCTTCCGCGACGAGTTGACCGCGTTCTTTCCCGGCGCCCGGGAAACCATCGAAACGCTGAAGGCGCGTGGCGTCCTGCTGGCGCTCGTCACCAACGGCGGAACCGCGACCCAGCGCGCCAAGGTCGAACGGTTCGCGCTGGCGCCGCTGTTCGACCACATCCAGATTGAAGGCGAGCACGACTTCGGCAAGCCCGATGAACGGGCCTATCTCCACGCCATGAGCGCCCTGGGCGTCGAGGCGCACGAGACCTGGATGGTGGGCGATCACCTGGAATGGGAGGTGGCCGCGCCGCAGAGGCTCGGCATCTTCGCGATCTGGCACGACCCCCACGGCAAGGGCCTGCCCGAAGACAGCCCGGTGCGGCCGGACAGGACCATCCGGGCGATTTCCGAGCTGATCGAATCCTGAGCGTCCGCGAGCGGGAAGGTCCACCGGCGCTCGGGCGCCGGTCTCATTCGTAGACCAGCTTCTGCCCGAAGAACGGCAGCATGTCGGTATAAACCCGCCCCGTTTCGCCCCAGGTGCGGTCGCCCCAGCCGCCGACATATTCCTCGGCCTCGTGCGGCACGCCGAACTCGACCAGGGCTCGCGAGAACGCCTGGTTGGAGACCACGTGGTCGGGATTGGGGTCGTTGCGGCCCCAGTCGAACTTGAACCCGCGCAGGGTCTTCAGGTTGTCGGCGTAGCGCGGCAGGTTCTGGCCCAGCAGGAAGCTCGACTGCAGCTTGGCGGTCAGTTTCATGTCAACCGTCATGCGCCCGTCCGGCCCCTTGCGCGCCGGCAGGTCGGCATAGAGCGGCGGCCTGTCGAGATTGGGCAGGTGGGCCTGGTAGATCGCCACGAATAGCTGCGAGAAGCCGTCGGCCTTCAGGTCGTCCAGCGACCTGGCGTTCTGGATCAGGTCCCAGTTGGGTCGGGAGGACATGGTCTGCAGGCCCAGGCCCGTGCCGACCGGGTGGAGGGCGTAGACCGAACCGAACACGTCGGCGTGGCGCATGCCGAAGGCGATCGCGCCGTAGCCGCCCATGCGGTCGCCGGCCAGGCCGCGTGAGTCCCGGGTCGCCAGGGTCCGGAACTGCTTGTCCGCCCACGGAACAAGTTCGCTGACCATGAAGTCGTCCCAGCGACCGGTCACCGGCGAGCTGGTATAGATCGAGCTGCCCAGCGGGGTGCTGAAGTCGGCGGCGACCACGATCACCGGCGGGATGGCCCCGGCGGCGATTGCCTTGTCGAGCAGGGCGGCGAAGCCGTCCCGGTCGAAGGCCGGGCGCTCGTCCTCGAACAGGTTGTGCAGCCAGTAGACCACCGGGTAGCGCCGGCCCGAGGCGTCGTAGCCGTCGGGCAGGTAGACCCGCACCCGCCGCTGCGGACTGACGCCCACCTTGTTGCCGTCAAAAGCCTTGGACGCGACGACGAAGTCGCGCACCTGGCTCTGGGCCAGGGCCGGCGTGGTGGCCAGCAGGGTCATGAAGGCCGTCAGCAGCAGGCCGAGCCGGATCATCGGGACTCTCCGTGTCACACCCAGGGAGAACGCCACGCCACTCAACTAAGGATCATCAACGCCCGGCAATCGGGCGCATTCGTGGCGCCGCTAGGCGCGCCGCTCGCCCTCGAACATGTAGTCCCGGGTGATCGGCAGGGCCCCGACCTTCTTGGCCACCTGGATCTGGAAGACCATGTGGCCGCCGTAGCGGAAGCCCAGCTCGGCCCCGCACAGGTAGAACTCCCACATCCGCCGGAACCGCTCGTCGAACATCGTGGGGATGTCCGGATCGGCCAGGAAGCGCATCCGCCAGTGCTTGCAGGTCTCGGCGTAGTGCAGGCGCAGGATCTCGATGTCGGTGATCCACAGGCCCGCGGCCTCGACGGCCTTCACGATCTCCGACAGGCCCGGGATGTAGCCGCCGGGGAAGATGTACTTGGCCGTGAAGGCGTTGGTCGCGCCGGGGCCGGACATGCGGCCGATGGCGTGGATCACCGCGCTGCCGTCGTCGGCCAGCAGGCGCTTGACCGTCTCGAAATAGGTCTGGAAGTTCGGCGCGCCGACGTGCTCCAGCATGCCCACCGAGACGATGCGGTCGAAGGTCTCGTCCAGGTCGCGATAGTCGGTCAGGCGGAACTCGACCTGGTTCGACAGCCCCGCCTTTTCGGCGCGCTCCCTGGCCAGGGCCAGCTGTTCGGTCGACAGGGTGACCCCCGTCATCCGCGCCCCGTGGTCGGCCGCCAGGGTCAGGGACATGCCGCCCCAGCCCGAGCCGATGTCCAGCACCTTCATGCCGGGCGTGATGTTCAGCTTGGCGCCGATATGGGCCTTCTTGGCGGCCTGGGCCTCTTCCAGCGTCATGTCCGGCCGCGCGAAATAGGCGCAGCTGTACTGCATGTCGGTGTCGAGGAAGCGTTTGTAGAGCTCGTTGCCCACGTCGTAGTGGTGGGCGACGTTGCGGCGCGAGGCGATGCGGTCGTTGACCGACTGCACGGTGCGCTTGATCGCCTTGCGGGCCCGGGTGACCGGCGTGCCGCGCTTGGGCGTGCGCCCGCCGCTCCTGCCGACGATCTCCAGGAGGTCCCACAGGGTCCCCTGCTCGATCTTCAGGTCGCCTTCCATATAGGCCTCGCCCAGGCCCAGGCTGGGATTGGCCACCAGGCGGCGCAGGCCGCGGGCGTTGACCCGCATCGCCACCGGCGGGCCCGAGCCGTCGCCGGCCTTGGTGGTCGAACCGTTGGGCAGGTGGATGGTCAGGTCGCCGACCTTGACCATCTTCTTCAGCAGAGCTTCGATCATGGCCGCGAAGCTAAACCCAGCTTCGCGGCCGAGAACAGGCCGAAATTTTCATCCGCTCACCCTTGAAAACGCGAGCGCCAAGACCAGGGAGGCTGACCCGTCAGCGCTCGCTGTCCAGGTGCGCCATTTGGGCCTCGGCGTAGCGCGTGCCCGCCGCCGCGTCCTTGGGCACGGCCCGTTCGATGGCGGCCAGGTCGTCGGCCGACAGGGTGACGTCCAGCGCGCCCAGCGACTCGGCGAGACGCGCGCGGGTGCGGGCCCCGACCAGCGGCACGATGTCCTGCCCTTGCGCGGCCACCCAGGCGATGGCGATCTGGGCGACGCTGACGCCCTTGGCCGCCGCGATGGTCCGCAGGGCCTCGACCAGGGCCAGGTTCCTGTCGACATTGTCGCCCTGGAAGCGCGGGGAATAGGCGCGGAAGTCGCCCTGGGCCTTGCCCTGGTCCTTGTCCCAGTGGCCGCTGATCAGGCCGCGCGACAGGACGCCGTAGGCGGTCATGCCGATGCCCAGCTCGCGCAGGACCGGCAGGATCTTGTCCTCCACGCTCCGCGTGATGATGGCGTACTCGATCTGCAGGTCGACGATCGGATGGACGGCGTGGGCCTTGCGGATGGTCTCGACGCCCACCTCCGACAGGCCGATGTGGCGCACGAAGCCGGCCTGGACCATCTCGGCGATGGCCCCGACCGTGTCCTCGATCGGCACGTTGGGGTCCAGGCGCGCGGGGCGGTAGATGTCGATGTGGTCGACGCCCAGGCGCTGCAGCGTGTAGKCCAGCGAGGTCTTCACCGCCGCCGGGCGGCCGTCGAAGCCGATCCAGCCGGCGCCGGGATCGCGCTGGGCCCCGAACTTGACGCTGAGGATCGCCTTGTCCCGCTTGCCGCCCTTCAGCGCCTCGCCGATCAGCATTTCATTGTGGCCCATGCCGTAGAAGTCGCCGGTGTCGATCAGGGTGATCCCGGCCTCCAGGGCGGCGTCGATCGTGGCCAGGCTCTCGGCGCGGTCGGACGGGCCGTACATGCCCGACATGCCCATGGCCCCCAGGCCCAGGGCCGAGACGACGGGGCCGGTCTTGCCGAGTTGACGCGTTTGCATGGGGAAGTCTCCGAAGGGGGCGGTGTCTATGGCGGGGACTATGCGCCGCCGCCTCGCGTGCGATAATCCGTTCATCACCGCACGAGCCGTTCGGAAAATCGCACAATGGCCCAACCCGACCTCGCCGATCTCGCCGCCTTCACCGCCGTGGCCCGGGCCCGCAGCTTCCGGGGCGCGGCCGCCCAGCGCGGGGTGTCGGCCTCGTCGCTGTCGGAAGCCCTGCGGCGGCTGGAGGCGGACCTGGGCGTGCGCCTCCTGAACCGCACCACCCGCAGCGTCACCCCCACCGAGGCCGGCGAGCGGCTGCTGGCCCGGCTGACGCCCGCCCTGGCCGACGTGACCCTGGCCCTGGACGAGGTCAACGCCTTCCGCGACAGCCCGACCGGCGTGCTGAAGCTGAACGTGCCGGGGGCGGTGTCGCGGATCGTCTTCCCCGACCTGATCCCGCGCTTCCTGGCGGCCCATCCGGGCGTGCGGCTCGAGATCACCGCCGAGGACGCCTTCGTCGACGTGCTGGCGGCCGGCTACGACGCCGGCGTGCGCTACGACGAGCGGCTGGAGAAGGACATGATCGCCGTGCCCCTGGCCGGCCCGCAGCGGTTCGTCGTGGTCGGCTCGCCGGCCTATTTCGCCGCGCGCGGCCGGCCGACCCATCCGCGCGAGGTGCTGAACCACCCCTGCATCCGCCATCGCTTCCCCAGCGGGGCCAGCTACGCCTGGGAGTTCGAGAAGGACGGCGAGGTGATCCGCGTCCAGCCCGAGGGGCCGCTGGTCACCAACAGCGGCGAGCTGGAACTGGCCGCCTGCGAGGCGGGCGTCGGCCTGCTGGCCACCTTCGAGGGCTTCGTCGCCGGCTCGATCGCCGCCGGAAGGCTGGAGACCGTGCTCGAGGACTGGCTGCCACCGTTCAGCGGGCCCTATCTCTACTATCCCAGCCGCCGCCACATGCCCGCGCCGCTGCGGGCGTTCGTGGACTTCGTAAAGGCCGAGCGGAAATAGGGCGTGCAGAACCCGTCCACGCCGGGTGAAATCTTCCCCGAACGCTCCGCGCTAAGCGTCGCATTAGAAAGCCTGTCCTTGCTTATGCGCCTTCCCGGGCGTAACGGGACCGCTCCCGCCGTCGACGGCGGGCTCAAGTTTGAAATTGGAGGCTGCGATGGGTTACCGGGTCGCCGTGGTCGGCGCCACGGGCAATGTGGGCCGTGAGATGTTCAACATCCTCGAGGAAGTGAAATTCCCCGTGGACAAGATGCATGCGATCGCGAGCCGCAAATCCATCGGCGTGGAAGTCTCGTTCGGCAGCCAGATCCTCCGCTGCGAGGACCTGGAGACCTTCGACTTCTCGACCGTCGACATCGTGCTGATGAGCGCGGGCGGGGCGATCTCGAAGGCCTGGGGCGAGAAGATCGGCGCGGCCGGGGCGATCGTCATCGACAATTCCAGCCACTTCCGGATGGACCCGGACGTGCCGCTGGTGGTGCCGGAAGTGAACCCGGACGCCGTCAACAGCCTGCCCAAGAACATCATCGCCAACCCCAACTGCTCGACCGCGCAGTTGGTGGTGGTGCTGGCTCCCCTGCACGCCGAAGCCAAGATCAAGCGAGTGGTCGTCTCGACCTACCAGTCGGTCTCGGGCGCGGGCAAGGAAGGCATGGACGAGCTGTGGGAGCAGACCAAGGGCGTCTACGTCCTCGGCGCGCCGCCGCCCAAGAAGTTCACCAAGCAGATCGCCTTCAACGTCATCCCCCACATCGATGTGTTCATGGAGGACGGCTACACGAAGGAAGAGTGGAAGATGATGATGGAAACCAAGAAGATCTTGGATCCGTCGATCAAGCTGACCGCCACCGCCGTGCGCGTGCCGGTCATGGTGGGCCACGCCGAAGCCGTGAACATCGAGTTCGAGACCCCGCTGGACGAGGACGACGTCCGCGAGATCCTGCGCGACGCCGACGGCGTACAGGTGGTCGATAAGCGCGAGGACGGCGGCTACATGACGCCCAAGGAAGCGGCCGGCGAGTTCCCGGTCTATGTCTCGCGCATCCGCACCGACCCGACCGTCGAGAACGGCATCGCCCTCTGGTGCGTGGCCGACAACCTGCGCAAGGGCGCGGCCCTGAACGCCGTGCAGATCGCCCAGCTGCTGCATGAAAAGGGCCTGATCAAGCAGAAACTCCCGGCCTAAGCCGCCGTCCGCAACAAGCGGGTGGACGATTTCAGGGCTCCCGGGACATCAGGTCCCGGGAGCCCTTTTCATTTGCGATCTACGATTCGAGGGGACACGAAGCGATGTCGGCGGATTTGACCAAGAGCCCAGACGAAGCCCGGACGGCGTTGATCGCCGGGGTGGGCTGCTACCTGCTGTGGGGCTTCCTCCCGCTCTATTTCCACCTGCTGTCGAACCTGGGCGTCGGCCCGTGGGAGATGGTCGCGCACCGCACCCTGTGGGCCGCGCCCTGGGCCTTTCTCGCCGTGCTGCTGGCCCGCCAGGGCGGCCAGGTGGCGGCGGTGCTGCGCCAGCCCCGCACCCTGGGGATCCTGGCCCTGAGCACGGCGGCGATCTTCATCAACTGGTCGATCTACGTGTTCGCGGTCACCGCCGGCCACGTGATCGAGGCCAGCCTGGGCTATTACATCAACCCGCTGATGAACATGGCGGCCGGCGCCCTGCTGTTCCGCGAGCGGATCAGCCGCGAGGGCGCGGTCGCTATCGCCCTGGCCGTGATCGGGGTGGCGATCCAGACGGCGGCCCTGGGTCACCTGCCGATCATCTCGCTGGGCGTGGCCTTCAGCTTCTGCCTCTACGCCATCCTGCGCAAACAGGTGAAGGCCGACGCCCAAACGGGCCTGTTCATCGAATGCGCCTACCTGGCCGTCCCGGGCCTGATCTACGTGCTGCACCTGCAGGCGACGGGCGCCAGCCACTTCGCCACGGGCGCGGGCGTCACCACCCTGCTGGCCCTGGCCGGACCGGCCACCGTCGTGCCCCTGGCCCTGTTCGCCTGGTCGGCCCGGCGCATGCCGCTCAGCGCCATGGGCTTCCTGCAGTTCATCGCCCCGACCCTGCAGTTCCTGATCGGCGTGGCGCTGGGCGAGGCCTTCACCCCGCTGCGGGCCCTGTCGTTCGGCTTCATCTGGGCGGGCGTGGCGGTGTTCGCCTATGGAGCCTGGAAGCGGACCCGAGCGGTGGCGGCGGCCTGATCGGCGACGTCCCCGGGGGTGACGGCGCGGGGAACTCGGCTAGGCTGCCGGGCTTGAGGAGAGCCGCCGCATGCCCACCCGACGTTCCCTGCTCGCCGCCGGCGGCGCCCTGGCCCTGACCGGCGCGGCGCGCGACCCGCTGGACGACCTGCTGGCCGGGGCCGGCGATCCGGGCGCCGCGGTTCCGGGTCTGGCGGGCGCGGCGTTCAAGGACGCGTCGAAGCCCACGGCAACGACCGTGGCGCGCGGCTTGGCCGACGTCGCGACCGGCCGGCCGATGGCGGCGGACTCCCCTGCCCGCATCGCCTCGATCTCGAAGCTGGTCACGGCCCTGGGCTTCATGACCCTGGTCGAGGCCGGCAAGGTCGGGCTGGACGACGAGGTTTCCGACATCCTCGGCTGGTCCCTGCGCCATCCGCGCTTCCCCCAGGCGGCGATCACCCCGCGCCGGCTGATGTCGCACACCAGCGGCCTGCGCAACGGCCCCAGCTATCCCGTCGCCTTCGGCCGCCCCCTGAGCGCGGCCCTGACGCCCGGCGGCGCCCAGTGGGACGACGGGGCCTGGTTCGGCCCGGCCGGCGAGGCCCCGGGCGACTGGTTCGCCTATGCCGACGTCAACTACGCCGTGGTCGCCCAGCTGATCGAGCGGCTGTCGGGCCAGCGCTTCGACCGCTTCATGACCGCCCGGGTGCTGGAACCGCTGGGCGTCAGGGGCGGCTTCAACTGGAGCGGCGTCGCCCAGGCGGATCGCGACCGCCGCGCGGTGCTCTATCGCAAGGCCCCGTCGGACGACGGGCCCTGGGACGCGGCCGGGCCCTGGGTCGCCCAGCTCGACCAGACCCTGCCGCCGGCCCCCGAGGTCGCTGTCCGCGTCGCGCCCGAGGCGGCGGGGCGGGCTCTGGACAGCTACCAGCCCGGCGAGAACGGCTTCGTGTTCGGGCCCCAGGGCGGGCTGCGGGCCTCGGTCGTCGACCTGGCGGCCGTCGGACGGCTGCTGGCCCGACACGGCGCGCCGATCCTCAAGCCGGAGACCTTCGCCGCCATGGCTGCGCCGACCTGGCGTTTCGATCCGGCCCGACCGAACGGCGAAGGCTATGGCGGCCTGATCCGCGCTTACGGCCTGGGCGTCCAGACGCTGACCGGCACAGCGGGAAGCGACAATCCTTTCGACGGTTGCGAAGGTTGGATCGGCCATGCGGGCGACGCCTACGGCCTGACCTCGGGCCTATGGGTCGATCCCGCGCGCGGCACGGGCCTGGCCTATCTGCTGACCGGCCAGGCCGCGCCGCTGGAACGCAATCGGGGACGCTCCAAGCTGACCCGTCAGGAGGAAGCCATGGCAGCGCGGTTGCGTCGATGATCGGAGCCCAGCACCCGCCCTGCGACGACGGCGTCGTCCGGGCCCACCCCTGTCCCGAGAGCGAGGGTCCCGCGCCCCGCAAGCGCCTGGCCCTGGCCGCCACGGTGCTGGGCTCGAGCATGGCCTTCATCGACGGCTCGGTGGTCAATGTCGCCCTGCCGGCCATGCGCGCGGCGCTGAAGGCCGACGCCGCCCAGGTGCAGTGGATCGTCAACGCCTACCTGCTGCTGCTGGGCGCCCTGGTGCTGATCGGCGGTTCGGCCGGCGACCGCTACGGCCGGCGGCGGGTGTTCGTGATCGGGGTCTGCCTGTTCGCCGCCGCCTCGCTGGGCTGCGCCCTGGCCCCGGACGCCGGCTGGCTGATCGCCGCCCGCGCCGTGCAGGGGATCGCCGCGGCCCTGCTGGTCCCGGCCAGCCTGGCCATCCTGGGCTCCACCTTCGACGACAAGGAGCGCGGCGGGGCGATCGGGGCCTGGGCCGGGTTCGGGGCGGTGACCACGGCGATCGGGCCGGTGCTGGGCGGCTGGCTGGTCGACCACGTCTCGTGGCGCGCCATCTTCCTGATCAACATCCCGCTGGCCGTGGCGACCGTCTGGCTGGCCCTGGCCGCCGTGCGCGAGAGCCGCGACCCCGAGGTCGAGCGCCTGGACTGGCGCGGCGCGGTGCTGGCCGCCGCCGGCCTGGGCGCGGTGACCTGGGGTCTGACGGCGGCGGGACAGCGCGGCTGGACCAGCCCGGCCGTCTGGGGCGCCCTGGCGGCCGGCGCGGCCCTGCTGGCCGGCTTCCTGTTCAGCCAGGCCCGCGAGGCGCATCCGATGATGCCGCTGGCGCTCTACCGCTCGCGGACCTTCAGCGGCGCCAACCTCCTGACCCTGGCGCTGTATTTCGGCCTGACCGGGGCGCTGTTCTTCCTGCCCTACGAGCTGATCGCCCGCCACGGCTATGCGGCCGCCGCCGCGGGGGCGACCCTGCTGCCGTTCTCGCTGGTCATGGGGACGCTGTCGGGCGTGGCGGGGCGCCTGTCGGCCCGCTTCGGGGCGCGGCCCATGCTGACGGTCGGACCGATCCTGGCGGGGATCGGCTTCGCCCTGCTGAGCGGGCCGTGGATCGGTTCGGGCTTCTGGACCGGCGTGCTGCCCGGCCTGCTGACCGTGGCCCTGGGCATGACCATCGCCGTCGCGCCCCTGACCAACACGGTGATGAGCGCCGTTGCCGCCAGCCACGCCGGCGTCGCCTCGGGGATCAACAACGCCGTGGCCCGGATCGCCGGCCTGCTGGCGGTGGCGGTGCTGGGCCTGATCTATTTCGCGCCGGGCCCGTCCGGCTACCCCTGGGTGATGGGGATCAGCGCGCTGATGGCGGTCGTGGCGGGGATCGTCGGGGCGCTGATGATCGAGGGCAAGCCCCGCGCCCCAAAGGCCTAGAGCCCTAGAACCGCTTGGCCACGCCCACCGCCAGCTCCAGGTCCGGCGTGTCGTGGTTCAGCCCCACATAGGCCGAGGCGTCCAGCTGGACGTCCTTCAGCGCGGTCGGGGTCCACGCGGCGGTCAGGTCGAAGCTGGCCGAGGTGACGTGGCCGGACGGGTCCTCGTCGCGGTCGGCCCACAGCTCGACGCCCAGGGCCACCGGCCCGAACGACCGCCCGACCCCCACCGCGCCGCCGAAGCCCCCGTGGCGGCCCGAGCCGTCGGCGTCGGCGCGGACGTCGACTTCCGGCGACAGGGCCAGCGACCAGTCGGCGTTCAGCGGCAGCGAAACGGGCAGGATCACGCCGCCCAGCCAGGTCCCGTCGCCGATCTGGTCCGATCCGACCGGCGCGGTGACGAACGGCTGCAGGGCGACCGAGACGCCGTCGCCGCCGGGATTGAGCAGCGACCAGCGCAGGGCCAGGCCCAGGTCGCCGACGCCGTCGGCGGTGGAGCTCGCGCCGTGGTCCTTGTCGTGGATCCGCTCGTAGGCGTTCCAGCTGAGCTGGCCCTCGACGCGGTCGGACAGGCCCAGCCGCAGCTCCAGGGTTCCGAAGGAGTTGTCGTCGCTCGACGTCCCGCCGCCCCGGGTCCAGGCGCGGTCGACCAGGCCCAGCTCGGCCTGGAAGCGGCCGGCGTCCAGCACGCAGGGCGGCGAGCCCTTGCCGGGCCGGTCGGCGCAGAAGTCACGTCCCGTGTCCTGGGCCGCATCCTGGGCGTGGGCCGCCGAGGCCAGGAGCCAGGCCAGACCGGCGACGCTGACGATTGCGGCCTTGGCCATGTCCGTCTCCCTAGAGCGCCGTGTACGCCGCCTGGATCAAACGCACGGCGCGCGGATCTCCGATCAGCTCCGTGCCTTGCTTGTYCATCACATAGGCCCCGGATACGCCGCGCGACGGGTCGGCGAAGGCGCACGAGCCGCCCCAGCCGCTGTGGCCGAAGGCCTCCGCCGTCGGGCCGTAGAAGAAGTTGGGCGTATTGCGCATGAAGCCCGCGCCCCAGCTGATCACATAGGGCAGGACCAGGTCCTGGCCGACGATCCGCTCGGCGCTGGCCTGGGCGATCACCGCCGGCGACAGCACCGGCACGCAGTCCAGCTCGCCGCCCGAAGCCAGGGCGCCCATCAGCCGGGCCAGGGCGGGAGCCGTGGCGTGGCCGTTGGCCGACGGAATCTCGGCCCGGCGCCACTCGGCCGTACCGCGGCCGCCGGGCGCGGCCCATTTGGTCATGAAGGCGGCCTTCACCGCCTCGTTCATCGCCCCGAACTGCGGCAGGCCCGTGGGGCGCATCAGCTCGGCGCAGCGGGCGTGCTCGCTGTCGGGCAGGCCGATCCAGATATCCAGGTCCAGCGGCTGGGCCAGGTCCTCGCGCAGCGCCGTCCCCATGGTCCGGCCGTCGACGCGGCGGAAGATCTCGCCGGCCGTGAAGCCGAAGGTCACCGGGTGGTAGCCGCTGGCCGAGCCGATCGGCCACAGCGGGGCCATGGCGGCCAGCTTGGCGGTCGTGGCCTCCCAGTCGAACCAGATGGCCGGGTCGACCTCGTCCGGGAAGCCCGACAGGCCGTCCTGGTGCGACATCACCTGGCCGACCGTGACGTCCTGCTTGCCGGCCTGGGCGAACTCCGGCCAGACCGAGGCGACGGTCTGGTCGTAGGACAGCCGGCCCTGGTCGACCAGGCGGGCGATCAGCAGGGCGGCGACGGCCTTGGTGGTCGAGAACAGCGGGGTCAGGGTGTCGGGCCCGAAGGCGACCTCGCGCTTGCGGTCGGCGAAACCGCCCATCAGGTCGACCACGACCTCTCCGTGGATCGCCAGGCTGAACCGCGCCCCCAGCTCGCCGCCCCCAGGGGATGCGGAGTCGAAGTTGGCGGCGAAGGCGTCTTTGACGGCGGAGAAGCGATCGGGGCAGAAGCCGGTGATGTCGACGGTCATGGGTTTGCTCTACTCCACCGCCGTTCAGCTTGTCACCCGCCACCACAACACCGTCATCCCGGGCCTTGTGCCCGGAACCCCTGGTTCAGCTCGCATGTGAAGTACAATGGCGCGCCAGCGCGCCACACCTCCGCACTTGCGGCGGACAGAGGGGTCCCGGGCACAAGGCCCGGGATGACGGGCTGAAATTGTGGTCGCTACCTCTAGGCCAGCCGCTCGATCCGCACGGTCGGTGAGGTCTGCTTGATCCGCGCGGCCATGGCCACGATCGGTAGTTCGGGCGCGTTCCAGATATTGGCCGCCGTCACCGTCTCGGCCACGCCGCCCACGGCGCGGGCCAGGCCGTACGAGATGGTCTGGCCTTCCAGGATCGAGGCGGCGTAGAGGGCGGTCAGCAGGTCGCCGGTGCCGCTGGGCGAACGTTCGGCCTTGGCGTGGGCGGCCAGCCAGGCCTCCTTGCGGTCGACATAGACCACGCCGATCTCATTTCCTCTGTGTACGGACGACACCAGGGTCGGCTTGCCCAGCAGGCGGCCGGCGCGCACCGCCGCGTGGGGGTCGCGCGAGTCCGTGCCGGTCAGGCGCTGCAGCTCCCAGGCGTTGCAGGCCACGATGTCGGCGCGCGGGATCAGGTCGCTGGCGATGGCCTCGGCCACCTCGGCGGGGACGTAGAGGCCCTTGCCGGCGTCGCCCATGGTGGGGTCGACGATCACGGTCGGCTTGCGGGCCGTCGCGCCCTGGGGCGGGTTCTCGCGCGGCGCGGCGCGGACGGCGTCGATGGTCCGGGCGGCGGCGCGCACCTGGGCGGCGCTGGCGAAATAGCCGGTGATGACCATGTCGGTCAGGCCGAACAGGCCATTGGCCTCGATGCCGTCCAGCATGCCCTCCATCACCTCGATGGGCGCGGGGGCGCCGCCGGGGATGCCCCAGCCGGGATGGCGGCCGAACAGCACCGTCGGCACGACCATCGAGTCGATGCGGAACTGCACGAGGGCGGCGGCCTGGGCCGACGCGCCGACCCGGCTGCCGGCGACATGGCTGGAGATGATCAAAGCGAGCGGCATGACTAGCGGCTTAGCCGAGCATTGGGGACTTGAATAGGGCAAGCTGGGCCATGATCGGCGACTGACCGCATAACATCGGTATGTCTTTGCCCGAGCATCCCAGACCTTGCTCAACCGCCCAAGGAAAAGGCCGCCAGGCGCGCGCCTGGCGCGCGCCTGGCGGGCGGCGGCGTTGACTCGCCAAGCCTGACCATGGACAGGCTAAGGCCATGCTTGGTTTCATTTCGGACGGCCCTCTCCGTGCGGGCGCGACGCGCCGCTGCCGCCAGTGCGGTTTCCGATCCGCCGTCGCCTCGTCGTTCCGCGTCGAGCGCGGCGGCGTGTTCGGCCGTCGGGGTCACGTCTGCTTCGGGTGCAAGCCCTATCAGGCCGGAGCCGATCGCGCCTACTGGCATAGCTGGTTCTTTCAGCTGTTCACCTCGGCCGCGATCGCCTGGTGGTGCAGCCTGGACGGCGGCTTCGCTTTCGGCGTCCTGCTCTGGCTGACCCTGGTCCTCGCCCGCCCGCTGGCCATCCTGGTTCACGAATCCGGGCACGTCCTGGCCGCCAAGGCGGTCGGCTTCGACGTGGTCGACGCGCAGGTCGGCCGCGGCCCCGTGGCCTTAGCGCGCCGCGTCTGGGGCGTCCGTTGGTCGATCCATCGCTACGCGGCGCTGGGCGGGCTGACCCTGTTCATCCCGCCCGAGGGGGCCAGCCGTTGGCGCAGCGGCGTGTGCTACCTCGGCGGCGCCCTGGCCAACCTGGCGGCGGCGGTCGTGGCGGCCGCGCTCTTTCCGTTCGCGGACGGCGCCGTGGGGGGCCTGGCGGGGGCGGTCGTCGTCGGCTGGCTGTTCCTGAACCTGCTGATGGCGCTCAACGCGCTGTGGCCGACCAAGGGCGTCGACCACCCCTCGGACGGCGCCCTGATCCTGGCGCTGCTGCGCAAGCCCGCGCCCGACGCCAACGAGCGGTTCCCCATGCTCCGTCAGACCCAGCGCCTGACCTTGGCCGGCCGCTTTTCAGAGGCCGCCGACGCCTTCGAGGCCCAGCTGAAGGTCTGGCCGAACGATCCGTACGCCCTGGGCATGGTCGTCCACTGCGTCGCCCAGGCGAAGGGCGATCGCGCGGCGCTGGCCCGCTATCGCGCCCTGGCCGCCGAAGCGCCGGCCGGACCGCCCAGGCCGTTCGAATGGCATGCGTACATGGCCGGCTGGATGGCCGGCAATATCGCCTGGGCGGCGATCAACGCCGGTCCCGACGCCGATCTCGACCTCGCCGAACGGCAGCTCCAGGTCGCCCTGTCGCTGCTGCCCGACGTCCCGGCCATCAAGGGGACCCATGGCGCTTGGCTGGCCGCCCGCGGCCAGGCCGACGTCGGCGAAGGGCTGCTGGCCCAGGCGCTTCCCGAACTGGAGACGCCCGCCGACAAGGCCGCCTTCGCCCGGCGGCTGGCCGAGGCCCGGCGCGCGCGCCAGGACGCCGTCGGCGCGGCCGAGGCCGAAAGGCTGGGCGACCACATCCTGGACCGCGCGCTGGAACGCCCGGCCGTCTAGCAAAAAGGCCCGCCGCGTTTCCGCGGCGGGCCCTTCCGGCTTGGCCGTGAAGCCAGGCTTAGTAGCGGTAGTGACCCGGCTTGAACGGACCCTTCACCGGCACGTCGATGTAGTCGGCCTGTTCCTTGCTCAGCACCGACAGCTTGGCGCCCAGCTTCTCCAGGTGGAGGAAGGCGACCTTTTCGTCGAGGTGCTTGGGCAGGGTGTAGACGTCGTTCTTGTAGGCCGACTTGTTGGTCCACAGTTCGATCTGGGCCAGGGTCTGGTTGGTGAACGAGGCCGACATCACGAACGAGGGGTGGCCCGTGGCGTTGCCCAGGTTCACCAGGCGGCCTTCCGACAGCAGGATGATCTTCTTGCCGTCCGGGAATTCCACGTGGTGGACCTGCGGCTTGATCTCGTCCCACTTGAAGTTCTTCAGGCCGGCGACCTGAATTTCCGAGTCGAAGTGGCCGATGTTGCAGACGATGGCGTTGTTCTTCATCCGGCGCATGTGGTCGACGGTGATGACGTCCTTGTTGCCGGTCGCCGTCACGTAGATGTCGGCCTTGTCGGCGACGTCGTCCAGGGTCTGGACCTCATAGCCTTCCATCGCCGCCTGCAGGGCGCAGATCGGGTCGATTTCGGTGACGATCACGCGGGCGCCGCCCTGGCGCAGCGAGGCGGCCGAGCCCTTGCCCACGTCGCCGTAGCCGCAGACCACCGCGACCTTGCCCGACAGCATGACGTCGGTGCCGCGACGGATCGCGTCGACCAGCGATTCACGGCAGCCGTACAGGTTGTCGAACTTCGACTTGGTGACGCTGTCGTTGACGTTGATGGCCGGGAACGGCAGGTCGCCCTTGGCGGCCATCTGGTACAGGCGGTGCACGCCCGTGGTGGTTTCTTCCGACACGCCGCCGATGGCGTCGCGGATGGCCGAGTAGAAGCCCGGCTTTTCGGCCAGGTAGCGCTTCATCACGGCGTAGAGCGCTTCTTCTTCCTCGTTCTGCGGGTTGTTCAGGATCGACGGATCCTTCTCGGCCTTCGGGCCCAGCACGCACAGCAGGGTGGCGTCGCCGCCGTCGTCGAGGATCAGGTTCGGATAGCCGCCGTCATGCCATTCGAAGATCTTGTGGGCGTATTCCCAGTACTCGACCAGGTTCTCGCCCTTGAAGGCGAATACCGGGACGCCGGCGGCGGCGATGGCGGCCGCGGCGTGGTCCTGGGTCGAGAAGATGTTGCACGAAGCCCAGCGGACCTCGGCGCCCAGCGCCGTCAGGGTCTCGATCAGGACGCCGGTCTGGATGGTCATGTGCAGGCTGCCGGCGATGCGGGCGCCCTTCAGGACCTGGGCCGGGCCGTATTCGGCGCGGGTGGCCATCAGRCCSGGCATTTCGGTCTCGGCGATGGCGAKTTCCTTGCGGCCGAAATCGGCGAGCGAGATGTCCTTGACGATGTAGTCGGCCACGGTCGGCTCCTGCGGTCGGGGGATGGTCTTGCGCGGTCTATACCGCGCCCAGGCCCTTCTCGCAATTAAGGCATAAGGATTTCTTTATATGCCAGCCGGGGATCGGTTAGCGCACCTCGGCGTGGAAGACGGTCGGCCAGTCGTAGCCGTAGCCTCGGCAGACCGGCATGACGGTGGCCTCGGACAGGGCGAAGACCTCGCCGCTCCAGACCCACGCGCTGGAATTGCCGCAATCGCCGACCCCGCGCCCCTTGCTGTAGGACGACAGGATGCGGGTCTTGGGATCGTAGTCGGCGTTGGTGGCCAGGCCGTCGTCGACGCCTTCCAGCGGGGCCAGCACCGCCTTGCCCGCCTTGTCGACCACCACGAACAGCGAGTCGAAATTATAGGCCCCGCCGCTGCAGGGGACCTGCCACAGCACCGTGTCGGCCGACAGGCGATAGGCCTCCGGCTTCTGGCTTTGCCAGTCTGGGCCGACGTCGCATTCGGCCTTGCGCAGCAGGGCCTGGACCGCGGCGGGCGGCTTGGACGGCAGGCTGGTCTGGGCGCTGGCCGACGCGGCGCGGAGCACCGGGGCGGGCGGCGGGGCGGGGACGCCGGAGGCCGGGGTCGCGCCCTTGGCGACCATGGCCGTCACCGTGCCGACCCGCTTCTGCTGGTCGTCGGCGTAGCGCAGGGCCGCGACCATGCCGGCCAGCGACACTTGGCCCACCGTCTTGTCGCCGGCCCGGATCGTCAGCACCGCGCCGTTGCGCGCCGCGCCCAGCAGCGGCCCCACCTGGACGTCGTCGAGCACGACGGTGAAGCCGCCGGCCTCGCTCAGGGACTTGGACCGGGCGGTCAGCACCACCTTGTCGTCGACCGCCAGGACCGGCGGCTTACCCCCGAGGCCGGCCTCGCTGTCGGACTGGTCGATCTCGACCTTGGCCGGGGCCCCCGCCGCGCCGGCGCGGGTCAGGCGCAGGACGGCGGGCAACTCGCCCTCCTCCGACCCGAAGCCGACGACCGTGCAGGCCCGCTGGTTGTCGCAGACCACCGTCCAGTCCTTGAAGCTTTCGACCCCGTCGGCTCGGGCCGMGAAGGGGGCCGCGACGGGAACCAGGGCGAGCGTGGCCAAGGCCAGGACCGGGATTTCGATTTTCATGCGACGCCTCCGAAAAGAGGAACGATCACCAGAACCGTTTGGCCTCGACGAAGCTGACATAGGCCCCCTGGGCGTCGGCCAGCAGTTCGGCTTCGTGCTCGGCGCCGCCCGCCGTCAGCCGCCCGGCGGCGAAGGCGGCCTCGGAATCCTCGCACGACAGGGCCACCTCGCGGGCCAGGGCCTCGCGTCCGGCCAGGTCGTTCAGCAGGCCCAGGGCGTCCTGCAGGTCCTTGGTCGCCTCGACGAAGCGGGCCAAGCGCTTGGGATGCTCGGGGAACAGCCCGCCCAGGTCCTCGACGGCGTAGCGCAGCTTCTTGCCGCGGATGCGCAGGTGGTGGCGGTCCTCGGGGCTCAGGGCGACCAAGTCGCGGCCGTCCTTGCGGATGCGGCGACGGCGCTTGTCCAGCGCCTTGGCGGCGAAGGCGGCGGCGGGCTTTTCGCGACGCTTCTTCAGGCGGGCGTCGGTGGTCCAGGCGCCGGCCTCCAGCCAGGCGGCGGCGTCGATGGCCAGGGCGCGGAAGCGGGCGCTGTCCACGGCCGCGTCGGCCCGGGCGTAGGCCTCGGTCTGTGCGGTCAGCAGCGCCTTGCCGAAGGCGGCCAGGGCGCGGGCCTCGGCCTGGGCGGTGTCCGTCGGGTCTTCGTTTGGCTCCTGGGCCGTCTGGCGCTCGACGGCGGGCCGCCAGACGTCGGCGATGAACACGTCCAGGCCCCGCGCCGCGCCCAGTTCGTCGGCCAGCCATTTCAGCTCGGCCTTGACGTGGAGGGCGGCCGGGTCGCCGGCCAGGGCCTTGAAGGTGGACAGCAGGGCGCGGAACCGCCGGGCCGCCACCCTAAGCTTGTGCACCCGCTCGGGACCGGGCCGCGAGCGCAACGCCTCGGCGGCGGCGCACAGCCGGTCCAGGGCCGCGCGGCCCAGGGCCTGCAGCGCCTCGCCGGTGGTCGCGTCCAGCTTCAGGGTCGCCTCGGCGCGCGGGCCTTCCGGTTCGCCCAGGGCCAGGGCGTAGCCGCGCTCGGCCTTGCTGACCAGGGACAGGCGCAGCGGCGCGTGGGCGGCCAGGTCGCGGGCCAGGTCGAACAGCACGCGCGGCGCGCCGGCCTTCAGCTCCAGCTCCAGCTCGCTGACCGCCGCGCGGCGGTCGTCGGCCAGCAGCTCGCCCTGGTCCAGGGCCGCCTCGATGGTGGCCCCGTCGCGCTCGACCAGCCGGGTGACGCGCCGGACGTTGGTGGCGAACACCGGGGCCAGGGCGTCGCCGTTGATCACCTGGGCGGCCGGGGTCTTGGCCAGCAGGTCGCGGTCGGGCTCGGGCCCGGCCACCGCGTTCTCCCACTCGCCGCGGGCGAACACCCCCCCGGACGAGGCCGACTTCAGGGTCTGCTTGCGGCCGTTCTCGCCGTCGCGGATGCGCAGGCCGAAGCCCGCCTTGCGCAGGGCGTGGTCGACGGTGTCGAAATAGGTGGCGTCGAGCTGTCGAACCGCTTCCCGCCCCTCAAGCCGGGCCAGGATCGCGTTCGAAGACTCCGGGGCGATCAGGAACTTCAGCTCGATTTCGTGATCCATGCGACGATTATAACTTGGCCGACGACATTTGGCTGCATCGGCGCGTGATGACGGGCGCACGCTGGACGTGCTTGCCATTCCCTTTGACCGAGTCCAAACCTGCGCGCCATGAGCCAGATCAACGCCGCCCAGCCCCGCTACGATTGGACCCTCGACCAGGTCGAGGCCCTGTTCGACCTGCCGTTCATGGAGCTGGTGTTCCAGGCCGCGACCGTGCACCGGGCCTGGTTCGACCCGTCGGAAGTCCAGCTGTCGCAGCTGCTGTCGGTCAAGACCGGCGGCTGCGCCGAGAACTGCGGCTATTGCAGCCAGTCGGCCCACTTCAAGACCGGCCTGAAGGCCGAGAAGCTGATGGACGCCGACGTCGTGATCGCCAAGGCCCGCGAGGCCCGTGACGGCGGGGCCCAGCGCTTCTGCATGGGCGCGGCCTGGCGCGAGCTGAAGGACCGCGACCTGCCCAAGCTGGCGGCCATGATCGGCGGGGTGAAGGCCCTGGGCCTGGAGACCTGCGCGACCCTGGGCATGCTGACGCCGGAACAGGCCAAGCAGCTGAAGGACGCCGGCCTCGACTACTACAACCACAACCTCGACACCGGCCCCGAATATTACGGCGACGTGGTCTCTACCCGCACCTATCAGGAGCGCCTGGACACCCTGGCCTACGTCCGCGACGCGGGCATGAGCACCTGCTGCGGCGGCATCGTCGGCATGGGCGAGACGCGCCGCGACCGGGCCAGCCTGCTGCACCAGCTGGCCACCCTGCCCAGCCACCCCGACAGCCTGCCGATCAACGGCCTGGTGCCGGTCAGCGGCACGCCGCTGGGCGACGCCATCCTGAAGGACGGCGCCAAGGCCATCGATTCGATCGAGTTCGTCCGCACCATCGCCGTGGCCCGGATCGTCTGCCCCAAGTCGATGGTCCGCCTGTCGGCCGGCCGCGACGACATGAACCGCGAGCTGCAGACCCTGTGCTTCCTGGCCGGCGCCAACTCGATCTTCGTCGGCGGAAAGCTCTTGACCACCCCGCTGCCGAACATGGACGACGACAGCAAGCTGTTCCACGACCTGGACCTGCGCCCGATGGGCGCGACGGCGGTGAAGCCGGAAGCGGTGGCGGCGGAGTAGTTCTGCTTCCTTCTCCCCTTGCGGGAGAAGGTGGCGGCGCAGCCGCCGGATGAGGGGTCTCCCGAACGACAAAAGCCGCGACCGGCCCTTCGGCTGTCGCGGCTTTCTGTTCTTCAACCCCTCACCCGACCGCCTTCGGCGGCCACCCTCTCCCGCAAGGGGAGAGGGAAGAGGGGTCACCGCTCCTCGTCGAACCTGTTCGAGACCAGCTCGGTCAGCGCATCCAGCGCCGCCTCGGCCTCCGGGCCTTCGGCGGCGATGTCGATGGTCGAGCCGATGCCGGCGGCCAGCATCATCAGGCCCATGATCGAGCGGGCGTCGACGCTGGTCCCCTCGCGGGCGACCGTCACCTCGGCGTCGAAGCCGGAGGCCAGCTTGACGAACTTGGCCGAAGCGCGGGCGTGAAGCCCCCGCTCGTTGACGATCTCGACCGTGCGCGCCGCCATGCGACTCATTTTTCTCCCGCCAGCACGTAGGAGGCCACGGAGATGTATTTGCGTCCAGCCTCCTGGGCGTGGGCGACGCAGGCTTGCAGATTCTCGCGCTGGCGCACGCTGGCCAGCTTGATCAGCATCGGCAGGTTCAGACCGGCGATCACCTCGGCCTTGGTCTGCTCCATCACCGAAATGGCCAGGTTCGAGGGCGTGCCGCCGAACATGTCGGTCAGCAGAATCACGCCGTCTCCGTCCTGATCGACGGCGGCGCACGCCTTCAGAATGTCCGACCGGCGACGCTCCATGTCGTCTTCCGGGCCGATGCAGATGGCCTTCACCGCGCTCTGCGGTCCGACCACATGCTCCATGGCGGAGACGAACTCCTCCGCCAGCCGCCCGTGCGTGACTATCACGAGCCCGATCATGCCTGATCTCTCAAACGGGATCCCCATAACCCGTGGCGGCAGGGAGGCGCCGCGCGGGCCGTCTTGATACGCTTGTTAGTCGGCGACTCCAAGATGCTCGAACATCCGTCTGATTTTCCCGGGGGCGCCGGGTTCCAGAGGCCACAGGTCCAGAACGCGCGTGGAAACGCCTTCGATGACTTCGTACATGGGGTCCGGCAGCCGTTCCACCGCCTGCGGCCGATCCACGCACCGCACCAGGAGATCGATCCGGCAGAAGGGCCGATTGGGCTGGGGCAGCACGCCCAGGCCCCGCGCCTCGACCAGTCCGGCCAGCGAATCCGGCGCGCGGCCAAAGAGGGCCCCGCCCGAAACGAACACAAGGGCGCGGTCGTCGGCGACCAGCACGAAGCCCTGGTCCAGGGCCCGCAGCGCCAGGTCGCTCTTGCCGACGCCCGACGGGCCTTCGATCAGCGCCCCGCGCCAGGTCCCGGCCACCCGGCGGGCGATCAGACCGGCATGGCGGATCATTCGCGCGGGCCGTGATGGTGGGGACCGTGGGCGCCGGCCTCGGGCAGGTCGACCCGGAACCGCGCCCCGATCACCTTGCCCTCGGCGTCCTTGCGGTTCTCGGCCCGCATGGTCCCGCCGTGCGCCTCGACGATCTGGCGGGCGATCGAAAGGCCCAGGCCCGAATTGCCGCCGAACGCCTTGCCCTTGGGCCGCGAGGTGTAGAAGCGCTCGAAGATGGTCTCCAGGTTGTCGGGCGGGATCCCCGGACCGTCGTCGTCGACCGTGACGATCAGCCGGTTGTGCTGGTCGCGCAGGCCGGGATCGCGGCTGAGCGTAACGCGCACCTCGCCGTCGGCGGCGCTGAACGAGCGGGCGTTGTCGATGAGGTTGCGGAACACCTGGCCCACTGGGGTCTCGCGCGCCACGATCCGGGCGTGCTGCGGCGCGCGCTTGGCGTCGAAGGTCACGCGCACGCTGCCCGGGGCGTCGCCCGGACGCAGCTGGGCCTCGTAGAGATGGATCACCTCGGCCAGCAGCAGGTTCAGCTCGAAGGCCCGCGGCGCCTCGCGCGACAGCTCCGCGTCCAGGCGCGAGGCGTTGGAGATGTCGGTGACCAGGCGGTCCAGGCGGGTGACGTCCTGCTGCAGGATGTTCAGCAACCGCGCCCGGGCGGCGGGGTCGCTGACCAGGTCCAGGGTCTCGATCGCCGAACGGATCGAGGTMAGGGGGTTCTTGATCTCGTGGGCGACGTCGGCGGCGAAGCGCTCGATGGCGTCCATCCGCTCGGACATCGAATCGGTCATCTCCTCCAGCGCCCGCGACAGGTCGCCCAGCTCGTCCTTGCGGTCGGAGATGTCGGGCAGGGAGATGGCCCGGGCGCCGTCCAGCCGCACGCGGTCGGCGGCGCTGGCCATGCGCAGCACCGGCTGGGCGATCAGGCGGTTMAGCAGGAACGACGAGATCAGGGTGGTGGCGATGGCGATCAGGGCGAAGGGCAGCAGGGCCTTGCGCTCGGCGGCGATGATCTGGTCGATGTCGCCGGCTTCCAGGGTCAGCACGCCCAGGACGGCGCGCACGTGCTGGATGGGGATCGAGACCGACACCACACGCTCGCCCATCTCGTCGATGCGGGTGCCGGCCACGGGCTCGCCCAGCTTGGCCTGGGCGATCTCGGCGGCCAGGGCCTCGCGGGCCGCCCTGGCGACCTCGGGCTTGGTGTCGGAATCGCGGGTCGGCAGGCCAAAGGCCGGCTGGCCGGGCTTGCGGGCCGGCGGCAGGACCTTGGACTCCACCCGGTCGGCGACGACATAGCTGTCGGCCAGCTGGTTGCCCTGGGCGTCGAACAGCCGCGCCCGCTGCGAGCGCGGGATGAACAGGCTCTGCAGGATGTCGCTGGCCTGGTCGGGGGCCAGGCGCGGCTCGGGGTCGCCGACCGTGGCGGCCAGGTCGATGACGTTGGCGATCAGCTCGCCCTGGGTGGTCAGGCTGTCGATGCGCGTGTTGATCAGACCGCTGCGCAGCTCGTTGAGCACCAGCGCGCCGCCCAGCAGCACCGCCAGGGCCAGCAGGTTGAGGCCGATGATCAGCCGGCCCAGGCGCGAACCCCTGGGCCAGGCGAATTTCGGCCACGTCAGGCGCCGTTTCGGCTTGCCCTCAGGCCCGCTGTCCGAGGCCATCTTGCGATCAGGATTCGCGATATCGGTAGCCGACGCCATACAGGGTTTCGATGGAATCGAACTCCGGATCGACCTGGCGGAACTTCTTGCGCATGCGCTTGATGTGGCTGTCGATGGTGCGGTCGTCGACATAGACCTGATCGTCGTAGGCGGCGTCCATCAGGTTGTCGCGGCTCTTCACGAAGCCCGGGCGCTGGGCCAGCGATTGCAGCAGCAGGAACTCGGTGACCGTCAGGCGCACCGGCTTGCCGTCCCACAGGCTGTCGTGCCGCGCGGAATCCAGCGTCAGCTTGCCGCGCTTCATGATCTTGGAATTGGCCGCGCCCGGGGCGGCGCCGGCGGCGTCCTCCTCGTCGGGACGGGCCCGGCGCAGCACGGCCTTGACCCGCTCCAGCAGCAGGCGCTGGCTGAACGGCTTGTGGATGTAGTCGTCGGCCCCGAGGTTGAAGCCGAGGATCTCGTCGATCTCGTCGTCCTTGGAGGTCAGCATGATCACCGGGATCTCGGTGGTCTGGCGCAGGCGGCGCAGCACTTCCATGCCGTCCATGCGCGGCATCTTGACGTCCAGGATCACCAGGTCGGGCGCCTGGCTCTCGACCGCGTCGAGGCCCGACGCGCCATCGTAGTAAGCCTTCACGACGTGGCCATGGCTTTCCAGCGCCAGCGAAACCGAGGCGACGATGTTCTCGTCGTCGTCGATGAGAGTAATATCGGCCATCGAGCCCTATGGGTCCTTTCGCGGATTTCCTGTCGATACTATCGACCGGCGTCGCCCGCTACAACGCGTGGCGCGGCTAAGCTTTCCCGTTCTTTTGCGGCTCCAGCGTGGCGCGAATGCGGCGCGCTCCGACAACCCGCGCGGCGGCAACCTCACCTTAAGGTCTTGTATCCCATAACGGAGTCTCGGGGAGCCCTTTGCCTATGAGCGACCAAGTCCATTACGAGCTGTTCGTGCGCCGCAAGCCCGGCGCGCAATGGACGCTCGACATGGCGACCGAGATCCGGACCCACGCCCTTCAGACCGCCGAGGAGGCCCTGGAGCAGGGCCGGGCGATCGCCGTGCGGGTCAGCAAGGAGACCCTCGACCCCGAGACGCGCGAATACAAGTCGATCGCCATCTTCACCAAGGGTCAGGTCGACGGCGGCAAGCCCAAGAAGCAGCAGGAGGACCTGGATCCCCTCTGCGTCCAGCCGTCCGACCTCTACACCGCCCACGCCCGCGACCGCATCGGCCGGCTGCTGGAGGGCTGGCTGGACCGCCACAACGCCACGCCGTTCGAGCTGCTGCACCGTCCCGACCTGGTCGAGAAGCTGGAAGCCTCCGGCACCGACCTGCAGCACGCCCTGCAGAAGATCGCCATCCCCGAGGCCGAAGCCCGGGGCATGTCGGTCCACGAACTGATCCGCACCTTCCAGGGCCTGGTCGAGCGCACCGTCGCCAACCTGATGAAGGCGTTCAAGAAGGGCGACCTGCCCGACCTGGACAAGGAAGGCTTCGCCCGCGCCGCCGAGCGCCTGGCCATCGATCCCGACCGCGCCTTCCTGCTGGGGGCCGGCGTCGCCGCCTCGATCGCGCCCGGCAAGAACTGGTCCGAGAAGCTGGCCCGCCTGCTGGACCTGGCCGACGCCGCGCCCAGCGAGCCCAAGGCCCGCGCCGCCGCCCTGGCCGCCATCGAGACGCCCCTGGCCGAGATCATCGGCTCCAAGGCCGGCATGGCCGATCTGCTGGGCGGCCAGAAGGAGGGCGGCGAGGCCGACCTCGGCACCACCCTGGCCGCCATGACCCGCCTGGCGGGCGGGGCCCAGGTCGAGGCCCTGATCCGCGTCGAGACGGGCGTGCGCAACTGCATGCCCGAGCTGTCGGGCACGGCCCGGCGCCTGTGCGAATGGCTGAGCGGCGAGGAATTCCCCGCCGTGCGCATGTCGATCGCCCAGCGGGTGCTCAAGGAACTGAACGGCGTGCGCCGCCTGAAGCCGGCCGACGCCGAGCAGGAGATCGAATTCCTCCGCGCCCTGGCCATGAGCCTGACGGCCGCCGCCGGCCGCATCCTGCCGCCGGAAGACATCACCAGCGCCTTCACCACCCGGTCCAAGACCCTGCTGAACGGCGAGTTCATCGAATCCCTGCTCGGCCGCGACCGCTCGTCGCGCGAGGAGGTTCAGATGCTGATCCGCCTGGCCGAGAACGTCATGGGCGCGGTCAACAAGCGCACCGCGGCCCGCTGGCTGTCGGCCAACGTCCTGGCCCTGCGCTTCGAGCGCGAGCTGCGCCAGGGTCCGGATTCGGCGGCCGCCAAGCTGGCCGCCCTGGCCGCCCTGCAGAAGGCCCTGGTCCGCTCGGGCCTGGTGGTCGAGGACTACGAGCCCCTGTGCGCGCGCCTGGGCGAGGTGGGCGGCATGATCGAGGCCGACGCCCGCCTGGTCGCCATGCTGGTCCGCGCCCCGGCCCCGCTGGCCCAGAAGATGTCGGTGCTGATCAAGCTGGCCATGGGCGAGGCCGGCCCCACCGGCCCCGTCGCCGACCGGGCCAAGGCCGAGGTCATGAAGCTCGCGCGGGCGCCCGAGGCGCGCGAGGAGCTCGCGGCGTCGCCGGAGACGATGGACCTGCTCAAGGGCATGGTCCAGCAGAAGGCGGCGGCCTAGAAATCTTACCCTCTCTCTTTGAGAGAGGGAGGGGCCCATGGCGAAGCCATGGGAGGGTGAGTGGTTACACCCTCACCGAATAGAGCGCGGCCGTTCGGGCGTCCTCAAATCCTCCCCGTCGCGAGCCTTCTCGAGTCCTTGAGACTTGGCGGAGCGCATGGAGCCTTTCCGGCCAGCGGTGAAACCACTCACCCTCCCACCGCCCTCGGCGGCGGGCCCCTCCCTCTCTCAAAGAGAGAGGGATTTCTTCAGCGCCTCGACCACCCGGTCCACGTCGCCGTCGACCATCGTCGGATAGAGCGGCAGGGTCAGGCAGCGGGCGTACCAGGCGTCGGCGCCGGGCAGGGCCAGTGCGCCGTAGCGGGCCTGGTAGTAGGGCTGGGTGTGCACCGGGATGTAGTGGACCTGGCTGCCGACGCCTTGCGCCTTCAGCGCCTCGACCACCGCCAGACGGGTCGTGCCCAGGGCCTCGAAATCGATCAGCACGGTCAGCAGGTGCAGGGCCGGATCGGACCAGGCGGGGCTTTCCGCCAGGCGCACGGCCGGGGCCAGGGGCGCCAGCTTCTCGGCGTAGAGCGCGGTCAGCGCCTTCCGGCGGGCGACGAAGCGGTCGAGCTTGGCCAGCTGCGAGATCCCCAGGGCGCAAAGCACGTCGGGGATGCGGTAGTTGAAGCCCAGCTCGGACATCTCGTAGACCCACGGCGCGGCCCCGGCCGGCCGCTGCATGCCGTGGCCGCGCAGCGAGCGGGCCCGGGCCGCCAGGGCGGCGTCGTTGGTGGTCAGCATGCCGCCTTCGCCCGTGGCCAGGGTCTTGACCGGATGGAACGAGAAGCTGGCGAAGCTGGAATAGGCGCCGTCGCCCACCGGATGGGCCGCGCCGTCGAAGGTTCCGACCGAGCCCAGGGCGTGGGGCGCGTCCTCGACCAGGGTCGCGCCGACGCCGTCGGCCAGGTCGCGCAGCGCCGGCAGGTCGCAAACGTCGCCGCGCAGGTGGACGGGCAGCACGGCCCGCACCCGGCGGCCTTCGGCGCGCTTCAAGGCGTCGGCCAGGGTGTCCGGCGTCATCAGGCCGCTGTCGGGATCGACGTCGGCGAACACCACCTCGGCCCCGACGTAGCGGGCGCAGTTGGCGGTGGCCAGGAAGGTGACCGAGGGGGCGATGCAGACGTCGCCACCCTTTCCTTCATTGGCGCCGACGCCCAGCGCCATCATCGCCAGGTGCAGGGTGGCGGTGCCGTTGGCCACGGCGATGGCGTGCTCGGCCACGACCTTGGCCTTGAAGGCCGTCTCGAAGGCCTCGACCGTCGGGCCGGTGGTCAGGAAGTCGGCGCGCAGGGCCGCCGCGACCGCCGCCACGTCGTCGTCCTCGATGGTCTGACGGCCGTACGGCAGGAACGGCGGACTGCTCATCAGGCCTTCTCGGCCAGCATGGCGTTCAGGCCGTCCTCGCTGAGCCAGTCGTCGTTGCTGTCGCTGCTGTAGCTGAAGCCCTCGGCGACGTCCTTGGTCCCCGCCTCGCCCCGGAAGGCCTTGCGCGGATATTCCACGAAGGTCGGCTCGATCACGTAGCGGTCGGCCAGCTCGACGGTGGCGCGGGCGTCGTCGGCGCTGATCATCATCTCGTGCAGCTTCTCGCCGGGGCGGATGCCGATGATCTTGACGCCGGCGGTCGGCGACATCGCCTTGACCAGGTCGGGCATGGTCATGGACGGAATCTTGGGCACGAAGATCTCGCCGCCGCGCATGATCTCCAGCGACGACAGCACGAACTCCACGCCCTCGTTCAGGGTGATCCAGAAGCGGGTCATGCGCGCGTCGGTGACGGGCAGCTCGGTCGCCCCCTGGCCCAGCAGGCGCTTGTAGAGCGGCACCACGCTGCCGCGCGAGCCGACGACGTTGCCGTAGCGGACCACCGCGAAGCGGGTGCCGATGTCGCCCGACAGGTTGTTGGCCGCCACGAAGGTCTTGTCCGAGGCCAGCTTGGTCGCGCCGTACAGGTTGATCGGGTTGCAGGCCTTGTCGGTCGACAGGGCGACCACCTGCTTGACGTGGTTGTTGAGGCTGGCCCAGACCACGTTCTCGGCGCCCAGCACGTTGGTGTGGATGCATTCCGAGGGGTTGTATTCGGCGGCCGGCACCTGCTTCAGGGCGGCGGCGTGGATGACGATGTCGACGCCGCGCAGGGCCAGGGTCAGGCGCTCACGGTCGCGCACGTCGCCCAGGAAGAAGCGCATCTTGCCGTAGGTCGCCTCGTCGAACTGCTCGCGCAGCTCCAGCTGCATGTCGCTCTGCTTCAATTCGTCGCGGGAATAGACGATCACCTTCCGCGGGTTCGCCCGCTTGAGCACGGTTTCGATGAAGCGGCGGCCGAACGACCCGGTGCCGCCGGTCACCAGGATGACCTTGCCGTCCAGATCGAGCTTTTTCGGTGAAAAGCGCCCCAATTTCAGTCTCCTACGCCCCCGCCGCGAGCTCTACGCTATGATCGCGCTCGGGACGATTCATGGTTAACGGCCCTTTGTGCCCCGCCAGACGTAAAGAGGACGTCAACCACGTCGTGTCACAAGGGGCCATGCGCCGCGCCCTCCTCATTCCCGTCCTGTCGTTGCTGGCGGCCGCCAGCCTGTCCGCCCCGCCCGCCTTCGCCGGCCACGGTAAGGAGGAGAAGAAGGCGCCGCCGACCTATTTCGCCCTGCAGCCGCTGACGGCGACCACGATCCGCCGGGACGGCCGCCGGGGCGTCATGACCCTGGAGACAGGCATCGAAGCCAAGGACCCGGCCCTGATGGAACGCGCCCAGCAGTCCGAGCCCCGCCTGCGCGCCGCCTTCGCCCAGGTGCTGATGACCTACACCGCCGGCATGCCGCGCGGCGCCGCGCCCGACCTGAACTATCTGGGCGACAAGATGCAGGACGCCGCCGACAAGGTGCTGGGCCGCAAGGGCAGCAAGGTGCTGCTGGGCTCGGCGATGGTGAACTGATCCACCGTCATCCTCGGACTTGTTCCGAGGATCCCTCTATCCGCCGCGCTGTCGTATCAAGGGATGCATTCGCCCTCCCGTATCCCCGTCCCCCTTCTTCTCGGCTGAAGCAGGGGTCCTCGGAACAAGTCCGAGGATGACGGATGTGGGGGGAGCTACTTCTTCCGCCGTTCCCTGAAGAACCCCCGCAGCAGCTCGGCGCTCTCCTGGGCCATCACCCCGCCGGTAACCTCCGGCCGCCAGTGGCAGGTGGGCTGGGCGAAGAACTTCGGCCCGTGCACCACCGCCCCGCCCTTGGGGTCCTCGGCCCCGAACACCACCCGGCCGATCCGCGCGTGGCTGATCGCCCCGGCGCACATGGCGCAGGGCTCCAGCGTCACCACCAGGGTCAGGTCGGTCAGGCGGTAGTTGCCCAGCTTGGCGGCGGCGATGCGCATCGCGGCGATCTCGGCGTGAGCCGTGGGATCGTGCGCCCCGATCGGCCCGTTGCCGGCCCGGGCGAGCACCTCGCCGGTCGCCGGATCGAGGATCACCGCCCCCACCGGCGTCTCGCCCGCCGCGGCGGCGGCGCGCGCCTCGTCCAGGGCGAGAGCCATGGCCGCCAGGTCCCGGGCGTCTTGATCCACCCTGTCTTGATCCTGGGGGGGATCGGTGCGCATTAGGAAACCGCCCATCGTGAGATGCGCCCTGCCCTTGAAGGACGACCGCCATGACCGAGAAATACCAGCCCCACCTGCATGACAACGCCCTGCTGGGTCAAGACGAGCACGAGCTCGGCCCCGACGGCGAAGGCGGCGAGGGCGAGCGCGTCGCCAAGCTGCTGGCACGCTCCGGCGTGGCCTCGCGGCGCGAGGTCGAGCGGCTGATCGAGGCGGGCAAGGTGGCGCTGAACGGGACGGTGCTGAGCACCCCCGCCGTCAAGGTCCGCCCGGGCGACCTTCTGACCGTCGACGGCAAGATGATCGACGAGCCCGAGCCGACGCGCATCTTCCGCTATCACAAGCCCACCGGCCTGCTGACCTCGCATAACGATCCCAAGAACCGGCCGACGGTGTTCCAGGCCCTGCCCCGCGACCTGCCCCGCGTCATCTCGGTGGGCCGCCTGGATCTCAATTCCGAGGGCCTGCTGCTGCTGACCAACGACGGCGAGCTGTCGCGCGCCCTGGAGATGCCGCAGAACGCCTGGCAACGCCGCTACCGGGTGCGCGCGTTCGGCGTGACCACCCAGGAGAAGCTGGACCGGCTGAAGGACGGGATCACCATCGAAGGGGTGCGCTACGGCGCGATCGAGGCCCGCCTGGACAAGGCCCAGGACAAGGCCGGCGGCCGGAACCTCTGGATCACCGTCTCGCTCAGCGAAGGCAAGAACCGCGAGGTCCGCAAGGTGCTCGAGGCCATTGGCCTGAAGGTCAACCGCCTGATCCGCCTGTCGTACGGCCCGTTCGCCCTGGGGACCCTGCTGCCGGGCCAGGTCGAGGAGGTCGGCCCCCGGGTGATCCGCGAGCTGCTGGAGGGCATCATCCCGGCCGAGAACATGCCGCAGGGCGACAAGCCCCGGTTCGTCGGCGTGGCCGACCCGCTGAAGGCCCCGGGCCAGGCGGGCGGCGGCGACGTCCAGCGGCGCGGCGTGCCCCGGGTGGGCAAGATGACCCAGGTCTCCATCCTGCAGCCCGAGGAAAAGGCCGAGGACGAGAAATTCGTCCGCAAGCCGGGCTGGGCCAAGCCGAAGAAGAAGCCCGTGATCGCCCACAAGGCGGGCGCGGCCAAGCCGGCCGCCGGGAAGACCGCGCCTGGGAAGCCGGGCGCGGGGAAGCCGGGCGCGCGTCCGGGCAAGAAGTCGATCGAGACCAAGATCGTCGGCCCCCGCGCCCTGTCGCCGCGCGAGGCCGCCGACAAGCGGATCCGCGAGAAGGCCCTGGCCGAAAAGGCCGCCGACAAGCGCGGAACGGCCCAAGGCAAGGACGCCCGTCCCGCGGCGGCCAAGCCCGCGTCGGCCAAGCCCAAGCCCGGCGCGTTGCGGGCCAACGGCTACAAGCCGATGGGCGGAGGCCCGAGCGGGAAGCCGGGCGGCGCGCGGCCGGCCGGAAAGCCCGGCGCGCCACGCGGCAAGCGCTGATCGATCAGGTCGCCGCCCTAGGTCGCCGCCCTAGGTCGCCGCGAAGCGGGTCCAGCGGCGCAGCGGCGCCCACCGCGCGGCGATCTCGGCCAGGGCGACGTAGCCGGCCAGCATCAGCGGGGCGATCAGCAGGGTCTCGGGCGGGAAGCCGTGCGGCGGGTCGGGCTTCAGCGCCATCGGCTGGATGAACAGCAGGATGACGATGTTGTTGGCCGCGTGGGCCCCGACGGCGAATTCGATTCCGCCCAGCCGCAGCGTCATCCAGGCCAGGCCCACGCCCATGGCCAACCGCATGAGGAAGGCGTCCAGATTGGGGTCGAAGTGGATGGCCGAGAACAGCAGGCCGCTCAGCACCAGCACGGCGCGGGGATCGGGGAACCAGACCCCGACGACCTTGACCAGCCAGCCCCGGAAGACCAGCTCCTCGGCCGCCGCGGCGATCAGCAGCAGCACGACGACCAGGACCAGATAGGTCAGGCGGGCGCCCAGGTCGGGACCGATCGCCAGGATCGGCGCGCCCGGCGACTTGGGGTCCAGGGCCGCCGAGGCCAGCAGCAACGGCCCGATCGTCACCACGAACAGGCCCAGGCCCAGCAACAGCAACCGCCAGCGGAAGCGCGGCGCGGCGGTGAAGTACGATCCCAGCCGGCGACGATTCAGCAGGGCCGCCGCGCCCACGAAGGCCAGGGCCATGCCGCCGTTCACGAAGGCCAGCAGGCCCAGCACGAAGGCCACTTCCTTCAGGCTGGTCGGGGCCTCGCCGCGGCTGATCATCTCCATCAGGCGCTCGACCGACTCCACGCCGCCACCGACGATCGCGAAGGCCACGAACACGACGACCCCGCCGATCACCGCCGCCAGCAAGGCCGCGATCACGCCGATGGGCACGGTCAACAGGAGCGGAAGGACGCGCCGGTCGGCGGGCGTCAGATCGTCCAGGAACGGTGACTGTCGAAGCTCTGCTGGCGCCACGGGTTTTCGATCCGGTTGTGGATCATCGCTAGGCGTTCGCCGCGCGCGACGCAAGCGGCGCGACACGCGACTTGCCCCGCCAGCCGGCGCGCGGCACACAACGCAGGCAACATGGGGCGACGATAGGCCGGGGCGAGCATGACCGACATCACCGACAAGGAAGCACAGCACCTTCATCGCMTGATCCTGTTCTCGGACGCGGTGTTCGCGATCGCCATCACCCTGCTGGCCATCGAGATCCATCCGCCCGAGCACTGGAGCAGCGTCGGCGACCTGCTGAGCCAGATGCGGCACAAGCTGATGGCCTACGCCGTCAGCTTCGCCGTCGTGGGCGTCAACTGGATCGCCCATCGCCGCACCTTCTCGCGCCTGCGCCGGGCCGACGGCGTGCTGGACGTGCTGAACCTGCTGATGCTGGGCCTGCTGGCCCTGCTGCCCCTGGGCACCGAGATGCTGTGGGAGAACGGCACGTTCTCGTCGGTGGCGGTGTATGTGGCGCTGGTGACCGCCATCGGCCTGGCCCACGCCCTGGCCTGGGGCTACGCGGCCATGTTCGCCGGACTCTCCGAACCCATTCCGACCGGCGAGAAGGTCTATGTGCTGCTGCGCGTGGCCCTGCTGCCGGGCCTGATGTGCGGCCTGACCTTCCTCAGCATCATCACCCAGAGCTGGTGGGGCTGGGCGGGCATCGCCGTGGTCGTGGCCGCGCTGTCGATGATCAACCGCCTGATGGCCCGGAGCGGCAAGCTCCCCGCCGTCCAGACCGCCGAGGACTGACCTCTTGCGCATCGTTTCGGGCCAGTATCGCGGCAAGGCCATCGTCACCCCGCCGGGGGCCAACACCCGCCCCACCTCCGACCGGGCCCGGCAGGCGGTGTTCAACATCCTCGAGCACGCCGCCTGGGCGCCGGAGCTGCACGGGGCGCGGGTGATCGACGTGTTCGCCGGCTCGGGGGCCCTGGGCCTGGAGGCGATGTCGCGCGGGGCCGCCTTCTGCCTGTTCGTCGAGACCGACGACAACGCCCGCGGCGCGATCCGCGAGAACATGGAAGCCTTCGGCCTGTTCGGCCAGGCCCGGGTGCACCGGCGCGACGCCACCGATCCGGGTCCGCGCCCGGGCAGCGTCGGCGCGCCGTTCGACATCGCCTTCCTCGACCCGCCCTACGCCAAGGGCCTGGGCGAGAAGGCCCTGGCCGCCCTGGCCGCCGGCGACTGGCTGTCCCCCGGCGCCGTCGTGGTGTTCGAGCGCGGCCGCGACGAGCCCGATCCCGCGCCCGAAGGCTTCGAGCGGCTGGACGCCCGGGAATACGGGGCGGCGAAGGTGTTCTTCTTCCGGCGGGCCTGACCGCTACTTCTTCGCCTTGGCGGGCGTGGTCTGGGCCACCTTGACCGGGGCGCCGTCGCTGCGGGCCTCGGCGACCAGGCCGGCGCAGTCGGCGTCCTTGGCCTCGCCGCCGGTCACAAAGGGCAGGATGGCGGCCAGCGGCGAGACCAGGGCGCCCAGCGCCGCGGCGATCCCGCCCTGGGCCACCGCCCCGCCGGTCTCCAGCCCCACCTTCGGCGCCATGAACGGCCCCTTGATGGTGATCGGGATGAACAGCCGGATCAGGCGCGGCTTCTTGCTGTCGCCATCGATCCTCAGGTCCATGCGCTCGTTCTGCAGGTCGATCGTCCCCTTGCCGCGCGCCAGCACCACGCCGGTGTCGGCGACGATCTGATTGGAGGTCATGACGCCGTCCTTGACGCTGAAGTCGGCCACGGCGCAGCGGACGCTGGTCTCCTTGTCGCTCTTGCTGAGCAGCAGGAGCAGGCCCTTGGAGGCGTTGACGCCCAGGAGCTCGGCGAAGGCCTGGCGGATCTGGCCCTTGGGCGAGACCAGGGTCACCTGGCCGTTGGCGGTCGAGGCCGCGCGGTGCACCGAATTGCCGTAGCCGGTCAGCTTGGCCCGGGCCATCACCCCGCCCTCGATGGCCGGCTTGCCGTCGTTCTTGATGGTGATGAAGTCCTCGAGCTTGGCGTTGGTCAGGCGCAGGTCCAGGTCGGTGCGCGGCACCTTGGGATTGGCGTCCAGCCGCACCTTCCCGGCCAGGTCGCCGCGCGAGAAGGTGAAGGCGATGGGATCCATGGTCAGCACGCCCTTCTCCAGCGTCAGGTCCAGCCGGACCTTCTGGAGGGGCAGGTTGGGCGCGTTGACCGCCAGGGCCCGGTACTTGACCTTGGCGTCCATGGCCTTGACCCGGTCGACCTGCAGGGTGGCGTCGGGCAGCAGGCGCTGAGTGGCGTCGCGCTGGGCGGCCTCGACCTTCTGGCCGGCCGAGGCGGTCTCGCCCCGTCCCGTGGCCGGCGCGGCGCCGACCAGGCTGCCGAGGTCGTCGAAGTCCAGACGCCGGGACTGCAGGTCGGCCTCCAGATAGGGCCGCTCGCGGCCCGTCAGCACGAACAGGTCGCCCGAGACGTCGCTGTCGCCGACTCGCCCGTTCAGCTTCTTGAAGTCGAACCGCTGGCCGTTGCGGCTGAGATGGCCGCTGATCTTGTACGGCGGGGTGTTGGGCAGGGTCAGGCCGGTCAGGGCGTAGAGGCGGTTCAGGTCGGTGCCGGACACGCTCACCTGGGTCTCGAACAGGCCCAGATTGAACGGCTTGGTGATGTCGCCCTTGGCCGTGACGTGGGTCGAGCCGGCGTCGACCCTGGCGTCGAACGGATAGGGCCGGTTGGGCGAGATGTTCAGCAGCGGGCCGCCGGTGACCAGGGCGGTGAACGGCGAGCGGTTCAGCTGGCCCTTGCCCTCCAGCACGAACCGGCCCCGGCCCTCGCCGGTGACCTGTTCGTTGGAATTGACCGTGCCCAGGAAGAAGATGTCGCGCTGCTGGTCGGCGTAGCGCAGCTGGCCGTCATTGATGATGAAGTGCTGGATGGCTGGCAGCTTCAGCGGCTTTTTCGGCGCGTTCGGGTCGCCGAACGTCCAGTTGGCGCGGCCCGAGGGCTCGCGCAGCAGGCGCACGTCGGGCCGGTCCACCGCCAGCAGCGGCAGGATGACGTCGCCCTTCAGCAGGGGCAGCAGCTTGATCTGCACCGCGATGCGGTCGACCTTCGCCATGGGGGTCCCGGCCGGCGAGCCCTTGGGGTCGGCCTTGGCCGCCCAGTCGGGCTGGGCGATGCGCACGCCCAGGGCCTCGGCCTTGGGCGAGAACGACCAGGGATGGACGCGCAGGTCGCCGGTGATCACCACCTCGCGGTTCAACCGCGCCGAGGCGAAGCGGCCCAGCGGTCCCCGGAACCAGTTCCAGTCGAAGATCACCAGGAAGACGACGATGGCGATCGTCAGCAGGATCGCCCCGATCATCCCCCAGCGCGCGCGCGGCGGCAGACCGCGCAGGCGCGCGATCAGGTTGGGGGGCGGCGGATTGGGGGCGAGCGTCGTCAGGGCGGGAACCTCCGGATACCCGTCCACAACGCGCGGACGGGGTCCTTATGTTCCGAAAACGGTCAGTCCCGCCCCGGGAGGCGTCCGGCGACGGCTAGTAGACCAGTCGCAGGCTGCCCACGCCGATGGCGGCCAGCACGAAGGCGACGATCGCCACGATCTCGTAGGCCTTGAAGAGCGGCTTGCTCGGTTGGCGCATGATAAATTTTCCCCCGTCCCGATTTGATGCGTGTGGTCCCCCCTCACGCAATCCCCGGGCCAAAAACATGAATCTTCACGGCAGCTTGCCCGGCCAGACCAGGAAGCCGCCGGCGTCGCGCCCCGCGACGCGATAGGCCGGATAGGGCGCGGCCGGGACCGGCGGCGCCGGGTCCGGGACGATCCGGGTCCAGCCGCCGTAGCGGTCGCCGCGCAACGGCTGGTCCTCGACGTCCAGGGGCCGCTCGTACGCCCAGCGGTCGAAGTCGCTCCAGACGGCCCGGGCCTCGCACTCGACGCGGTCGTAGCGATAGGCCCCGCCCGGGCCGGTGACCCGGCGGACGGCGCAGTCCTGCGGCCGATCGGCGGCCGACGCAGCGGCGCCCGTTCCGCATACGGCGGCGACGAGACCCAGCAAAAGCAGCGCACGGCGGATCATGGCGAAAACTCCAGAGGGTTAACAAACCAGAGCCCAAGCGTGCTTTCGCGCGCTTTCGCCTTCAACGCGAGCTTGGCCATGAAGATTCTTGGGACGATTGCCAGACGCGCCCGCCCGCCCTAGCCTCCAGTCAAACAAGTGTTTGAGGCGAGCATGGCGATCGAGGCGGTGATCTGGGATTTCGGCGGGGTTTTCACGACCTCGCCGTTCGAGGCCTTCCGGCGGTTCGAGGCCCAGCGCGGCCTGCCGCAGGACTTCATCCGCCGGGTCAACGCCGCCGATCCCGACGCCAACGCCTGGGCCCTGTTCGAGCGCAACGAGATCGACGCGGACGCCTTCGACGCCCTGTTCCTGGACGAGGCCACCCGCCTGGGCCACGCCGTGCGCGGCGCCGAGGTGTTGCCCCTGCTGTCGGGCGACGTGCGGCCGCGCGTGGTGGCGGCGCTGAAGGCCTGCAAGGCGCGGTTCAAGGTGGGCTGCATCACCAACAACGTCGTCACCGGCCACGGCACGGGCATGGCCGGCTCGGCCGAGAAGGCCGAGGCGATCGCCGGGATCTTCGCCCAGTTCGACGCGGTGATCGAAAGCTCCAAGGCCGGGGTCCGCAAGCCCGACCCGCGCATCTACGAAATGATGTGCGAGCTGATCAAGGTCAGGCCGGAGGCCTGCGTCTACCTCGACGACCTGGGGGTCAACTGCAAGCCGGCGGCGGCCCTGGGTATGACGGCGATCAAGGTCTCGACCGAGGACCAGCTGCTGGCGGACCTTGCGGCGGCGACCGGTTTGGCGTTCTGAGAGGGAAAACCCTTTCCGCCGCAGGAGCCCGCCATGACCCGCCCCGCCAAGATCGGCGCCGCCGCCGCCGCTTCCCAGCTTGAAGGCTGGGCGTCGGTCGCCGACAAGGACGCCATCGGCAAGACCTTCAAGTTCGCCGACTTCAACGCCGCCTTCGGCTTCATGACCCGCGTGGCCCTGATGGCCGACAAGCTGGACCACCATCCGGAGTGGTTCAACGTCTACAACCGGGTCGAGGTGGTGCTGACCACGCACGACGCCGACGGCGTCAGCGAACTGGACGTGACGATGGCCAGGTTCATGGATTCGATCGCCTAGCGCCCGCGCGGCCCTCCGTCCGCTTCGCGGACACCTCCCCCGTTGCACGGGGGAGGCGGACAGTTCAAACTAGCGTTTGAATTATAACGGGAGGACGCCGCCAATGGCGCAGAGCACGGGCCGGGTCGCCGGCAAGAAGGCCTTCATCACGGGCGGCGCCCAGGGCCTGGGCGCGGCGGCCGCGCGGCGGCTGGCCGAGGAAGGCGCCAAGGTCAGCCTCGCCGACATCAACTTCGCCGGGGCCCAGGCCGTGGCGGACGAGATCAACGCCGCCCACGGGCCCGGCACGGCCTTCGCTTTCGCCCTGGACGTCACCCAGGAAGACCAGTGGATCGAGGCCCTGGAAAAGGCCGACGCGGCCATGGGCGGCATCTCGGTGCTGCTCAACAACGCCGGCGTGGCGGGCGACAAGCCGCTGGAGCAGATGGAGTTCGACCTCTGGAAGAAGATCATGTCGATCAATGTCGACAGCGTCTTCCTGGGGGCCAAGCACGCCCTGAAGTACATGCGCGCCCATCAGCCGGGCTCGATCATCAACATCAGCTCGATCGCCGGCCTGATCGCCAACCACAACTCGCCGGCCTACAACGCCTCCAAGGCCGGGGTCTGGCTGCTCTCCAAGAACATCGGCCTCTACTGCGCCAAGATGGGGCTGGATATCCGCTCCAACTCGATCCACCCGACCTTCATCGACACCCCGATCCTGGACCCGCTGAGCCAGCGCCTGGGCAAGGAAGAGGCCCACGCCAAGCTGGGCCGCCAGATCCCGCTGGGCCATATCGGCGAGCCGAACGACATCGCCAACGCCGTGCTCTACCTGGCCAGCGACGAGAGCAAGTTCATGACCGGCGCCGAACTGAAGCTGGACGGGGGGATTTCGGCGATGTGAGGAACGATCCTTCTCCCCTTGCGGAGAAGGTGTCGGCGAAGCCGACGGATGAGGGGTTGAAGAACAGAAACGCCGCGACAAGCCGAAAGGCCGGTCGCGGCGTTGATCGTTTGAGAGACCCCTCACCCGCCCCCCTTCGGAGGCCCCCCTCTCCCGCAAGGGGAGAGGGATAGGGATCAGCGCGGCGCGCGCTTGGCCAGGATCCGCTGCAGGGTCCGCCGGTGCATGTTCAGCCGCCGGGCGGTCTCCGAAACATTGTGGCCGCACATCTCGTAGACGCGCTGGATGTGCTCCCAGCGCACCCGGTCGGCGCTCATCGGGTTTTCCGGCGGGGCCGGCGCCGCGTCCTTGGCGGCCAGCAGGGCGCGGGCCACGTCGTCGGCGTCGGCCGGCTTGGACAGGTAGTCGATCACCCCGGCCTTCACCGCCGCGACGGCGGTGGCGATGTTGCCGTAGCCGGTCAGCATGATGACCTTGGCGTCGGGCCGGACGTCGCGCACGGCCTCGACCACCTTCAGGCCGGTGCCGTCCTCCAGCCGCATGTCGAGCACGGCGTGGGCGGGGGCCTGGGATTTCAGGGCGCTCATCGCCTCGGCGACCGAAGCGCAGAGCGTCACCGCAAATCCGCGCTGTTCGAGCGCCCGGCCCAATCGCGTCCTTAGCGGCGCGTCGTCGTCGAGAAGCAGCAGGGACTTGTCGGGCAGGGCCGCGACCATTTCACCGATATCCGCCATGAAATTCAGCGCCTCCCAACGCCGACACTCAACCGGGCCACGAGCGAGCTATCTTGTTGCCCAAATGCCGAGTGTCGCAAGTGTTTCATCACAACTCGCTCGCACCGATGATGGCCGGCGCCTCCAGCGCCGACCTCGGCCAGCGCGCGGCGACCACCGCGCCGCCGCGCCGACCGTTCTTGAAATCCACTGTGGCGCCTGTTCGTTCCAACAGGGTCTTGGCGATGAAGAAGCCCAGGCCCATGCCGATATGGCCGGTCCTGGAACCCTCCGCGCCCGGACGGGACGTCACATAGGGCTCGCCCAGCTTGGCCAGGATCTCCGGCGAGAAGCCCGGCCCGTCGTCGCGCACCTCGATCACCACGGCCCGGGCGTCGAAGCGGGCCACGACGATCACCTCGGCCCGGGCGAAGTCGACGGCGTTCTCGACGATGGTCGTCAGGGCGTGGAGGATCTCGGCCCGCCGCCAGATGTCGGGCGCGGAATCGCCCGGCGGGCCGTTGACCACCGCCTCCACCCGGATGCCGTGGATCATGTGCGGCTCGATCACCTCGTGCACCAGCTGGGTGAGGCTGATGCGCTCGTGCACGGCGTCCTTGGCCTCGGGCATCTCGGTCAGCCGGGCCAGGATCTCGCGGCAGCGGGCGGCCTGGCCGATMATCAGCTCGGCGTCCTCGCGGGTCTGCTCGTCGGGCGCGTTGCGGACCATCTCGCGGGCCACCACCGAGATCGTGGCCAGGGGCGTGCCCAGCTCGTGGGCCGCGGCCGCGGCCAGGGCGCCCAGGGCCGACAGGCGCTGCTCGCGGGCCAGGACGGTCTCGGTGACGTTCAGCGCCAGCTCCATCCGCGCCGATTCGGTCGCCGCCTGCCAGGCATAGGCCCCGGTCACGGCGATGCCGAGGATGCGCGACAGCACGATCGTCATCAGGGTCAGGCCGCCGGGCACGGGCCCCGGTCCCGCCGACGGCCGGTAGGGCAGCGGCAGGTTGAAGAAGGCCAGGATCACGCAGGCCGCCACCGCCAGGACGCCGATGGCCGCGGCGAACCGGGCCGGCAGGGTGGCGGCGGCCAGGGTGACGGGCGCGATCAGCAGGAGGGAGAACGGATTGATGATCCCGCCGGTCAGGTACAGCATTCCCGCCAGCTGCAGGGTGTCGAAGGCGATCTGGGCGGTGGCCTCGACCTCGCGCGCCATCCGCTGGCCGCCGAAGGCCAGGCCGATCAGCACGTTCAGCCAGGCCGACATGGCGATCAGCGAGAAGCACAGGGCGTAGGGGACCTTCAGGTCCAGGACGAGGCCGGCGATCAGCACCGCGGCCGTCTGGCCGATCACCATGATCCAGCGCTGGGCGATCAGGGTGCGGACCCTCAGGCGTCCGCGACGCAGTCCCGGACCCGTCCAGGACCAGTCCTCGTCTTGCGCCGCCTCGACGTCAGGCTTATCGAGCCCCGGTCGAGGCGAACTGTGCGGCGCATTCTTGAGAGACGCGTCTGCCATGTCGCACCTTAAGGCCAGAATTTCCCCTCTGGCGAGAGCGAAAGGTTCAACGCCCATGCCGCGTCATCGGTTGTTCGCGATTCTGGCAGGCCTCCTGGCCGTGCTGGTGGCCGGCGGGCTGATCTTCAAGGCGGGCGTCTTCGACAAGGCGCCGCCGCCCTCGCTGGTGGGCGGTCCCTTCCAGCTGGTCGACCAGAACGGCAAGCCGACCACCGAGGCGGCGTTGAAGGGCCAGTGGAACGCGGTGTTCTTCGGCTTCACCTACTGCCCGGACGTCTGCCCCGGCACCCTGCAGGCCCTGGCCGCCGCCAGCGACCAGCTGGGGCCCAAGGCCAAGGACCTGAAGATCGTCTTCATCTCGGTCGATCCCGGCCGCGACAATCCCGAGCAGCTGAAGACCTTCCTGTCGGGCCCGACCCTGCCCAAGAACATCCTGGGCCTGACCGGCACGCCCCAGCAGGTGGCCGCGGCCGCCAAGGCCTACCGTGCCTATTACAAGCAGGTCGGCGACGGGCCCGACTACAGCGTCGACCACTCCACGGCGATCTACCTGATGGATCCCAAGGGCCGGTTCACCAAGGTGATCGCCTACAACCTGCCGCCCGAGGAGATCGCCCGGCAGATCAAGGACGCGATGGAAGGGCGCTAGACCGGCGCCCGCGACGCTGTACCGCTACCGGAAAGTGGTGCCTTCTTAGGGTTTGGCGTGTTATGTTGCATCGCAACATATTGGATGCGCCATGCTGTACGCCCTGCATGAGGCAAGCTTTTATGCCTCCACGCCCCTGCGCTTCGCGGCCCTGGCCGCGCGCGACTTCTGGGGTTCGCCCCTGAACCCGGCGGCCGACACCGATCTGGGCCGGCGCATCCACGCGGGCGCGGACCTGTTCTCGAACGTCACCCGTCGCTACGGCAAGCCGGAGTGGCGCGTCGACACGGTCAAGATCGGCCAGGTGGACGTGCGCGTGCGCCCAACCGTGGTCTGGGAAAGCCCCTGGGCGCGACTGATCCAGTTCGACCGCGACATGGCCGACATGCGCCGGGCCGGCAAGTTCCAGCTGGACCCCGCCGTGCTGATCGTCGCGCCGCTGTCGGGCCACTACGCCACCCTGCTGCGCGGCACGGTCGAGGCCTTCCTGCCCGACCACGCGGTGTTCATCGTCGACTGGGTCAACGCCCGCGAGGTCTCGGTCCTGCAGGGCCGTTTCGACTTCCACGACTATATCGACCACATCCAGCAGATGCTGCGTCTGCTGGGCCCGCGCCCCAACGTCGTGGCCGTCTGCCAGCCGGGCCCGCCGGTCCTGGCCGCCGCCGCCCTGATGGCCGAGGACAACGACCCCTCGCGCCCGGCCAGCATGACCTTCATGGGCTCGCCGATCGACGCGCGCCTGTCGCCGACCGTGACCAACCAGCTGGCCGAGGAAAAGCCGTTCACCTGGTTCCAGTCGAACATGATCTACACCGTGCCCGCGCCCTATCCGGGCATGGGCCGGCGCGTCTATCCGGGCTTCGTCCAGCTGGCCAGCTTCATGAGCATGAACGCCGAGAAGCACCAGCAGGCGCACCAGCGCTACTTCCAGGACCTGGTGAAGGGCGACGGCGACAGCGCCGACAAGCACCTGGAGTTCTACGACGAGTACCTGTCGGTGCTGGACCTKACCGAGGAATTCTACCTCCAGACCATCGACATCGTCTTCCAGCAGTACCTGCTGCCCAAGGGCGAGCTGGTCCATCGCGGCCGCCTCGTCCGGCCCGACGCGATCACCGACATCGGCCTGATGACCGTCGAGGGCGAGAACGACGACATCTCCGGCATCGGCCAGACCCAGGCCGCCCACGCCCTGTGCTCGTCCCTGCCCGAGTCGATGAAGGAGGACTACGTCCAGCCGGGCGTGGGCCACTACGGGGTGTTCAACGGCCGCCGGTTCCGCGAGGAGATCTATCCGCGCGTCCGCGACTTCATCCTCAAGAACGACCCGAACTTCTAGCGCCGGGCCGGCCTTGCGCGACTCCCGACGAGGGGCGATCTAGAGGACATGAACCTCTTCCGCCCGCAGCGCTACGCCGACGGTGACCGGCTGGACGTGCGCGGTTGCGCCGTGCGGCTGAAGGTCGACGGCCGGGCGCGGCGCATCTCGTTGCGGGTCGATCGGGCCAAGTCCGAGGTGGTGGCCCTGGCCCCCACCCCGCGCCGGCTGTCCGAGGCCGTGGCCTTCGCCCACGAGAAGGCCGACTGGATCGCCGGCCAGCTGGCCGCCCTGCCCAACCGCCAGGTCATCGCCCCCGGCGGCGTCCTGCGCCTGCTGGGCAAGCCCTATCGGCTGGAGGTCGGTCCCGGGCGACCGAAGATGACGGAAGACGCCCTGATCGCGCCGGACGACAGCGCCTGGGGCCTTCGCATCCTGCGCCTGGCCAAGCGCGAGGCCCTGACCCGCCTGACCGAGCGCACCGCCCACCACGCCGCCGCCCTGGGCCGCCCCATGCCCTCGGTGGCCATCGCCGACCCCAAGGCCCGCTGGGGCTCGTGCCGCCCGGCCCGGCCCGGGCATCCGGCGGCGATCCGCTACAGCTGGCGGCTGGTCCTTGCCCCGTTCGAGGTGGCCGACTACGTCGTGGCCCACGAATGCGCCCACCTGATCGAGGCCAACCACGGTCCCCGGTTCTGGGCGTTGTGCGAGACGCTCTCCGGCGACCCCGCGCCGCACCGCCGCTGGCTGCGGGCCCACGCGGCCGAGCTGCACGCGATCTCGGCCTAAATCCAGCCTTCCCTCCCAGGGGGAGGGACAGACCCACTAGTAAGGCAACTGCTCCGGCGCCGGGGTCCCCGGAGCCGGCGTTTCCGCGGCCGGGCCTTCGGGCGCGGCAGACGGGTCCAGCAGGGCGCCGATCGGGTCGTCGCCGGCCGGAGGCGGAGGCTCGATGACGCCGCCGGGGATCGGGGTGGCCTTCAGGCGCGGCAGGGCCGCGGACATGAAGGTCTTCCAGATCTCGGCCGGGGCTCCGCCGCCGGTGACCTTCTTCATCGAGGTGTTGTCGTCCTTGCCGGTCCACACCGCCGTGACGAAGCCGCCCGTGTAGCCGACGAACCAGGCGTCGCGGTAGTCGCTGGTGGTGCCCGTCTTGCCGGCGATGTCGTAGCCCGCGACCTTGGCCCGGGCGCCGGTGCCGTTGGCCACCACCTGGCGCATCATCTGGTTCATGTACTGCAGCGACGGCGAGCCGATCACCGCCGGGCGCTGGGTCTTGTCGACGCTGTGGTCGTACAGGACCTTGCCGCTGGTCGTGCGGATGCGCTCGATGCCGTAGCCCTTGGCCAGGAAGCCGCCGTTCGAGAACGGGGCGTAGGCCTGGGCCATCTCCATGGGCGAAACCTCGACCGCGCCCAGGGCCATCGACGGGTCCAGCTGGATCTTGCTGGTGATGCCCAGGCGACGAGCCGTGGCGGCGACGTTGCTGGTGCCCACCTCGCTGGCCAGGCGCGCGGCGACCGTGTTGATCGACTGGGCCAGGGCCGTCTGCAGGGTCATCGGACCCAGGTACTTGTTGGTGTAGTTCTTGGGCTCCCAGTTGCCGATCTTCACCGGCTCGTCGACCACCATCACCGACGGGTTGCGGCCCTGGTCCATGGCGGTCAGGTAGACGAACGGCTTGAAGGCCGAGCCGGCCTGGCGACGGGCGCTGGTGGCGCGGTCGAACTGGGTCTCGCCATAGTCGGCGCCGCCGACATAGGCGCGGATGCGGCCTTCGCCGTCGATGGCGACCAGGGCCGCCTGCTGCACGCCCTGGGCCTTGTGGCCCTCGACCCCGACCTGCACCGAACGCTCGGCGGCCACCTGGATCGGCAGGTCCAGGGTGGTCTCGACGACGAGGTCCTCGGTCGGTTCGCCGACCAGCGAGCGCACCTGGGCGTCGACATAGTCGGTGAAGTACTGGGCGCGCTGGTTGGCCAGGGTGGCCGAGACCCGGACGGGCTCGGCGAAGGCCTGGTCGCGCTGCTCGGGCGTGATGGCCTTCATCCGCACCATCTCGTCCAGCACGATGGTGGCGCGACGGGCGGCGCGGTCGCTGGCCGAGACCGGCGAATAGCGGGCGGGGGCCTTCATCAAACCGGCCAGCAGGGCGGCCTCGCCGACGGTCAACTGGCTGGCGGGCTTGTTGAAATAGCGCTGCGAGGCGGCCTCGATGCCGTAGGCCCCGGCCCCGAAATAGACCCGGTTCATGTAGAGGGCCAGGATCTGCTTCTTGCTGAACTTCAGCTCCAGCCAGACGGCCAGGATCAGCTCCTGGGCCTTGCGGCGATAGTTCTGGGCCGGGCTGAGGAACAGGTTCTTGGCCAGCTGCTGGGTGATGGTCGAGCCGCCGCGCTGGGGTCCGCCCTCGTGGCTGAGGTTCCAGATCAGCGAGCGGGCGATGCCCCAGGGGTTGAAGCCGATGTGGTGGTAGAACTGCCGGTCCTCGATCGCCACGAAGGCGGCCGGCACGTATTCGGGCAGGGCGTCCAGGTCGACGGGCGGGGCGTACTGGCTGCCGCGCACGGCCAAGAGGGCGCCGGAGCGGTCCAGATAGTTGATCGAGGGCTGGCGCTTGACGTCGTACAGCTTGGAGGTGTCGGGCAGGTCGCTGGCGAACACCGCGAAGAAGGCGACGACGAAGATCAGGCCCCAGACGCCCAGCACCATCGTCCAGTAGAGCAACGCCTGCAGGGGCGTGCGCTGAGGTTTCGCCGGCTTGTTCCCGCCGAAGGCGCCGTTGGCCATGTCCGTCCTTGATCCCGAAAAGGCGCGAAGTCCCGGGGCCGCGCCGAAATCCGTTTAGCCGAAGCTCACAAAACGCGCGACAAGATTGACGAGGGATGAACGGCCTTCGGTGCGGCCCAGTGGGTGTCTTGCGTGCGGCGCGTGTTCATGGTTCGTTTCAGCCTGTGGTCGCGACCAGGAAGGCTGGCGACCGTCCATGCAGGGGCCGTGCAGCCGATGTCCGCTTTCAAGCCGATTTTGGGGGCCGGATCATGGCGCCGCGCTTGGCCTGACGTCCGCGCGCTGTCAAAAGACGCCCGTGTACGACCAGCCTGATTCCGTCATCGACCACCCGCCGCCCTCGCTCGACGCGGCGCGCGAGGTCCTGCGCCGCACCTTCGGCCATTCGGACTTCCGGGGCCTGCAGGCCGGAGTGATCGGCGAGCTCTTGGCCGGGCGCAGCGCCCTGGCCGTGCTGCCCACCGGCGGCGGCAAGAGCCTGTGCTATCAGATCCCCGCCCTGGTCCGTCCGGGCCTGGGCCTGGTGGTCTCGCCGCTGATCGCCCTGATGGCCGACCAGGTGGCCGGCCTGCAACAGGCCGGGGTCGCGGCCGAGCGGCTGGACAGCAACACCCTGCCCGCCGAACGGGCCGAGATCTGGCGGCGGATCGACGACGGGCGCCTGGACCTGCTGTACCTGTCGCCCGAAGGCCTGATGCAGCCGTCGATGCTGGAGCGGCTGTCGCGCCTGCCCCTGTCGCTGGTCGCCGTCGACGAAGCCCACTGCGTCAGCCAGTGGGGGCACGACTTCCGCCCCGAATACCGGATGCTGGGCCGCCTGGCCGAGGTGTTCCCGCACGCCCCGCGCCTGGCCGTCACCGCCACGGCCGACGCCCGCACCCGCGACGACATCCGCGCCGAACTGCGCCTGAAGGGCGCGGCCGAGTTCGTCGACAGCTTCGCCCGTCACGAGCTTGCCCTGAACGCCGAGCGCAAGAAGGGCAAGGGCCACGACCGGGTCATCGAACTGGTCACCGAGCGTCCCAACCGCGCCGGGGTGGTCTATGCCGGCAGCCGGGACTCGACCGAGAAGCTGGCCGAGAAGCTGATCGCCGAGGGCATTCCGGCCCTCGCCTACCACGCGGGCCTGGACAAGGCCGTGCGCGCCCGGCGGCTGGAGGAGTTCCTCGAGGCCGACGAGGCGGTGATGGTGGCGACCATCGCCTTCGGCATGGGGGTCGACAAGCCCGACGTCCGCTTCGTGATCCACGCCGACCCGCCGGCCGCCATCGAGGCCTACTGGCAGGAGATCGGCCGGGCCGGCCGCGACCGCCAGCCGGCCGAAGGCATCACCCTCTACAGCTCGGCCGACCTGGCCTGGGCCGTGCGCCGCATCGAGGCCCAGAGCGCGCCCGACGAGGTCAAGGCCGTGCAGCTGCGCAAGCTGCGCCAGTTCTACGCCATGCTGGAGGGCGTCACCTGCCGCGCCGCCGCCGTCCGCCGCTATTTCGGCGAGGAGGGGGTCGAACGCTGCGGGGTCTGCGACATCTGCGTCTCGCCGCCCACGGGGATCGACGCCAGCCAGGCGGCCCAGAAGGCGCTGTCGGCCGCCCACCGCATGGGCGGTCGGTTCGGGCGCGGCCGCCTGGTCGACCACCTGCTGGGCAAGACCAAGGACGTCACCCAGGCCGAGGCGACCATGTCGACCTTCGGCATCGGCAAGGAGTTCAGCCCCCAGGGCTGGCGCGACCTGATCGACACCCTGGTGTTCGAGGGCCTGCTGCGCGAGGACCCCAACGACGGCCGGCCGCTGATCGGCCTGGGCGACGGCGAGGGCGTGCGCCAGGTCTATCGCGGCGAGCGGCTGGTCAGCTTGCGCCAGCAGCCGATCACCGCCGACGGCCAGGCCCGGTCCGGGGCCGGCAAGACGGCCCGCAAGCGCCAGGCCCTGACCGTGCCGCTGGAGGACCAGGCCCTGTTCGAGGCCCTGCGAAGCTGGCGGCGCGAGGAGGCGGCCCTGCAGCACGTGCCGCCCTACGTCATCTTCCACGACGCCACCCTGGCCGAGATCGCCGCCGCGCGTCCGGCCACTGCGGCCGCCCTGGCCAAGGCCGGCGGCGTGGGCCAGGGCAAGCTGGACCGCTACGGCGAGGCCGTGCTCAAGGTGGTGCGCGACAACTAGAAAAGGACGGCGGCGCCGCAAGCGCGAGAAACGTTTTGCCGCCGGGCGTGTTAAGAGTGTTGACCCCATCTCCTCCACGGATTTCGGCACGGGATTTCGCATGACCGACTTCACGATCAAGACCGCCACCCCCGCCAAGACCCGCGCCAAGCGCGCCAAGGCCGCCGTGGACAAGGCCGTCGAGACGGTGACCGAAAAGGCCCACGTCGCGGCCGAATACGCCGCCGAGAAGGCCGGCGTCGCCCGGACCTTCGCCGCCGAAAAGGCCGAGGTCGGCAAGGCCTGGAGCATCGAGAAGGCCAAGGCGGCCCACGTGATCGCCGAGGAACGCCCCGTCGCCGTGGCGATCGGCGCGTTCGTGGCCGGCGCGGTGTTCGGCTTCCTGCTGGCCCGCAACTTCGACCGCTAGACCGACAGGCCTCAGAGCGTCAGCCGCTCGGCGTTGACGCCGGCGGCGCGCAGGGCGGCCAGCCGGGCGAAGGCCAGAGTCAGCGCCTTGCGCCGCGCCGGGGCCAGGGGCGCGACCTGCGCCTCGCGCACGATCGCCCCGCCGAAGCCGTCGGCGACGATCAGGCCCGGCTCCTCGGGCAGGATCCCTTCCGGGAAGTCGGGCGACACCGAGAAATAGAAGGCGTCGCAATAGGGCGCGTATTCGGGCCATTTGCGATCGACGCGGAAGTCCTCCAGCCCCGACTTCACCTCGACGATCAGCACGTCGCCCTTGGGCCCCAGGGCCATCAGGTCGGCCCGCCGTCCGTTCGGCAGGGTCACCTCGGCCAGCGGCGCATAGCCCAGCGACACCAGGAACCGCGCCGCCCCCCGGGTGACGAGGTCGGTGGTCTCGGGCCGCGTGCGGAGATCGACGATGATGTCCATGCCGAAAACATGTTCCAGCTTTGTTCGCGTGACAAGGGCGATGTGACGCCGGTAGCGTGACCGGGAAGCGTCACAGTCAGATCGGTCCCATGAGCCTCACCGCCATCCTCATCAATATGCTGCCCATCTTCCTGCTGATCGGCGTGTGGATCTTCTTCATGAAGAAGATGGGCAAGGCCTCGCCGGCGGTAACCACCCAGCTGGACTGCATGACCGCCCAGCTCGAGGAGACCCGGCGGATGAACCAGACGCTGGAGCGGATCGCCGTCGCCCTGGAAGAGCGCCGAGGCGCCTAGCGCGACCCGTGCCGGGTGACCCGCAGCTTTGAGGTGTCATAGCCCATCGCCCGGGCGCGGTCGGTCAGGGCGCTCAGCTGGGCCGGCGTCGGCGGTTCGCGGGTCAGGAGCCACAGATAGCGGCCCGAGCCCTCGCCGACGATCGACCAGCTGTAGTCGTCGGCGTGGTCCAGCACCCAGTAGTCGCCCAGGAAGAACGGGCCGAAGAACGAGACCTTCAGCTTGGCCGAGGTGGCCGGGTCGGCGATCTTGGCCTTGCCCTCGCTGACCTTGGCGGGGCCGGTCGGCCCGCCCTGGCGGCAGGTGTTGAGCACCCGGATCAGGCCGTCGGGGCGTTTCGAATATTCGGCGGTGACGCCGTCGCAGCCCTTCTCGAACCGCATGTCGTAGCGCGCCGCCTCGTACCAGCGGCCGGCGTAGCGTTCGAGATCGACGGCCTTGGCCGGCTGGGGCGGATGCGGGTTGCCGCTGGGCTGCGCCATGCACGCGGCGACGGCGACCGCGGTCAGCAGCAGGGCGACGACGACGCTGGAGATGTGACGCGGTCGCATCTCAGGCCGGCGGCTGCTGCGGATATTCCAGCTTGGCGTAGCCCAGGCTCTTCACCCGGGCCAGGGCCTGGGCCTTGACGCCCTCGCTCAGCACCGGATGGCGGGCCAGCAGCCAGACATAGTTGCCGCCCGGCGTGGCCATGATCGCCCAGGAATGGTCGTCGGCGCAGTCCAGCACCCAATATTCCTGCTTCTTCAGCCCGCCCAGGAAGCTCATCGTGAAGCGGGTGTTCTGGCTGCCGCCCAGGATCTTGCCGGTGGTGTCGAACGCCTTGGCCGCGCCGCTGGCCGAGCCCCTGCGGCAGACCTGGTGGACGGAGAAGCTGTCGCTGCCCTTGCCCGTGAATTCGGTCGTCGGGGCCTCGCAGTCACGCTGGCCGGCGTTGGGCGTGCGGGCGATCTCGTACCACTTGCCCGAATAGAAGCTGGCCGGGATGGCCTTGGCCGGCGGCTTGGCGGCCGCCAGCGCGCCGGTGACGGCGAGCAGGCTGACGGCGATCGAGATCGAAAGACTGCGCATGACGCCCACCTTGCCCCACAAGTCGTCCACAACGCAAAACGCCCCGCCGGGGTTCCCTCGGAGGGTCCCGGCGGGGCGCCCGCGTTCAGGCGGACGAAGGGTCTATTCGGCGGCGATGGTCACCGGCGCGACGCGGTCCTTGAAGTTGATGGCCTGCAGGTGGCGGATGCCTTCCTCGGCGATGTCGTCGCCGACCATGCGGTCGCCTTCGCCCTTCAGCTCCTCGATGTCCACGTACATGGCGTAGAAGGCCTTGGTGCGGTCGGTGATGATGCCGGCGTTCAGCAGCGTCTTGACCAGCACCCGGAAGATGTTGGTCTGCTCCTTCATGTTCTCCCGACGCAGGTCGTCGGTCATGATCTTCCCGTACTCCTCGACCACCTTGTCGGGGTCCAGGCCGAACTCGCGGTAGAGGTCCAGCTGCTGGTGCGGCGAGACCAGGTTGAACAGCAGGGTCTGGAAGCAGTGGGCCGCCCAGTCCTCGATGATCGCGTGCTCCTCGGGGCTGAGCTTGGGCACCGTGCGGTCGGCCCAGATCTTCCCGAACTTGTGGTGGAAGGCCTCGTCGGTCATCACCAGCTGCAGCAGCTTCTTGCCGACCGGGTCGTTGATATTGTTGAAGAAGGTGGCGAAGGCGCCCATGGCCAGGCCTTCCACCAGCATCTGCATGCCGATGATCTTCTTGTAGACCTCGGGCGCGCCGATGATCTCGACCAGCAGGGTCTTCAGGGCCGGGCCGCACTCGACCGGCTTGCCCCAGCGGGCCTTGATGTACTTGGCGAAGGCCGTGACGTGGCGGGCCTCTTCGCGGGTCTGGTTGGCGGCGTATTCCTGGGCGCCCTGGTCCTTGAGCACGTGGCACAGGCTGGCCGACAGGTTCAGCGCGCCCTGCTCGCCGTGCAGGATCGACGAGAAGCTGCGCAGCACCGACTGGTTGATGAAGCGGACGCGCTGCTTGGGATCGGAGAGATGGTTGGAGACGTAGTCGGTGGACAGGGCGATCACCAGCTCCTCGGGAACCAGCGCCTGGTTCTCCATGTCGAACGGCTCGTCGAAATCGATATAGGCCTTGTCCAGCGGGTCCCAGAAGTGGTCGTGGGTCGCGGAAATGATCTTGTCGAAGGCGCTGGAGCGGTTGCCGTAGCGATCGAGTTCGAGCATCGACTCGAAGTCGTCCGGCGCCACCGCGTCGTACATGGCGTCCTTGGTGATGTTCTTGTCCGTCGCGCTGGTCATCCTTGGGGGCTCCTCGCCTAAAGGGGCTGGACAGGCCCCGTCTAACGCGGGTCTCTGGCCTATCTAAACACTGTCAACTCAAAGACGCGGCGGGGTCAAATTAAAAATGACGACTGCGTCAGGTTCGCAAATGGGCCCGGGGCCCCTGGGGAAACCACGCCATGGGCCTTAACGTCTTCGTCCTGACCGGCGCCGGGATCTCGGCCGAGAGCGGCCTGGGCACCTTCCGCGACACCAGCGGAATTTGGACCCAGTACGATCTGTCCGAGGTGGCCACGCCCGAGGGCTTCGCCCGCGACCCGGCCAAGGTGCGGGCCTTCTACAACGCCCGACGGACCAATCTTGAGGGCGCCGCGCCCAACGCGGCGCACACGGCCCTGGCCCGGCTGCAGACGGGGCTGGCCGCGAAGGGCGGGCGCCTGTTCCTGTGCACCCAGAACGTCGACGACCTGCACGAGCAGGGCGGCTGCGTCGACGTGATCCACATGCACGGCGAGCTGCGGGTGACGCGCTGCCATGCCTGCGAAGCCAGGTGGCCCGACGCCGGTCCGCTGAGCGCCGACACGGTCTGCGCCCGCTGCGGCCAGGCGGGGACCGCCCGCCCGCACGTGGTGTGGTTCGGCGAGGAGCCGCTGTTCATGCACGGCATCCAGGACGCCCTGGAGGAGTCCGACCTGTTCGTCTCGATCGGCACCTCGGGCTCGGTCTACCCGGCCGCCGGCTTCGTGGCCCAGGCCCGGCGGCTGGGACTCCGGACCTGCGAACTGAACCTGGAACCCTCGGACAACGCCCGGGCCTTCGACGAACGGCGCTACGGGCCGGCGACGGAGGTCGTGCCGGCCTGGGTGGACGAGGTGCTGAGGGGGTGAGCTAGCCCTCCAGCCCCGCCAGCACCTTCGGGTCCTTCTTGGCCAGCTCGACGATCCGCTCGATCAGGGCGTCCTTGCCCTCCAGCGCCAGGCCGTCGCGCACCTTCGCCAGCCGCTCGCGGACATAGCCCCGCCCCGTGCCATCCAGCAGGTTGGCCGCCACGACCACGGCCGCCTGGTGCTTGCAGGCTCCGAACTTGTCGAAGCCCGGGCAGGTGCAGGCGCCTTCGCCGTCCGGGGCGCGCAGGGCGACGACATAGAGCTCGCCGGTGCTGCCGGTGACGTGGGCCGTAACGGCGTCGTCCTCGATGGCGATCAGGTCGACGGCGCCGGCCTCGGCCATGGCCGCGCCGCTCTCGAACCAGCGCTCGTCCATGCGGCCGCGCCAGGCGCCCTCATCGAAAAAGGGGGCGTCAAAGAGAGTGTCGCCGTGGCTCATGCGTCGTCCTCGATGCGGTGGATGTCGTCGTCCGACAGGCCGAAATGGTGGCCGATCTCATGGACCAGCACGTGGGCGATCAGCTCGCCCAGAGTGACGTCGCCGCGTTCGCACCATTCGTCCAGGATCGGGCGGCGATACAGGAACACCATCGACGGCTGCGGCGTGGGGTCGAACAGCGAGCGGCGGGCCAGGTCGACGCCCTGGTAGAGGCCGGTCAGCTCGAACGGGTCCTCGATCCCCAGGTCGTCCAGCACCTCGTCCGAGGCGAAGTCGTCGATGCGGAACACCACGTCGCCGATCTGGCGGCGGAAATCGGCGGGCAGGTCGTCGAAGGCCTTGCGCGCCAGGGCGGCGAAGTCGTCCAGCGAGGGGGCCATGCGGTCGGTCCAGGTCATGGTCGGTACATAGGCCGGAGGGACCGCGCCGGAAAGCCTCCGCGACAGCCACGCTCATCGCGCTCTGGCCACGCGCGGCCTAATCTGTGAAGCTGATTCGCTAACCATGTGCGCAGCCAGGGGCCGACGACCAGCTTGATGACCTCGTCCGACTTGATCCTGGCCGCGACGGCCGGCGCGGTCTGCCTCGCCCTCTGCGCCACCTTGTGGGCGATGTCGCAGCGACGGCGGTTCGAGGACCACCTCGGCCGGCTGAAGGCCCGCGCCGTCGGCCTGGAGACCCGGCTGATGGACAGCCAGGGCGCGGCCGAGGCGTTCGAGAGCGCCGTGGTCGCGATCCATGACGACGGCGTCGACCTGGTGTCCGGCGAAGACGCCCTGGCCGCGTGCGCCGAGATCCTGGACGTCGCCGCCGACGCCCAGGCCGTGGTGCTGGCCCTGACCGAGGCCGATCCGTCCCACGCCCAGAAGCTGAAGGCCCTGTTCGAGCAGGGCCAGTCCTGCGCCTTCGAGGCCCGCGGCCCGCGCGGCGGCGTGGTGGTCGAGGGCCGGGCGGCCGGGACTCGGGCCTGGCTGCGCCTGTGCGCCGCCGCCGCCAGCGAGACCGGCCTGCCGGACGCCGGACGCTTCGCCGCCTTCATGGACGGCCTGGTCGAGCCGGCCTGGATCTCGGGGGCCGACGGCGCGCCGGTCTGGGGCAACGCCGCCTATCTGCGCGTGGTCGGGGTCGAGACGGCCGCCGACGCCTCGCGCGACAACAAGTCGATCGACCGGGCCGCCGACGCCCTGGCCGTCGAGGCCGCCAAGGCCGGCGAGCTGCGCGAACTGGTCCGCTGGGTGCCGCTGGACGGCCGCCGCCGGGCCCTGCGCTTCTCGGCCCAGCCCCTGGAAGGCGGCGGGGTCGGGGTGTTCAGCAGCGACGTCACCGAGGTCGAGGACATGCGCGACGCGCTGAAGAAGCACGTCGCCGCCCATGACGAGACCCTGAACCACATCGCCGACGCGGTGGCGATCTTCAGCGCCGGCCGCCGCCTGGCCTTCCACAACACCGCCTTCGCCGAGCTGTGGGGCCTGGAGCCGGCCTGGCTGGCCGAGCGCCCGACCCACGGCGAGGTGCTGGACCGCCTGCGTCAGCGCCGCAGGCTTCCCGAAACGGTTGATTATGCGCGGTGGAAGGCCGCCGAGCTGGCCCGCTACGAGGACCTGGGTCCCCAGGCCGACGAGATGTGGGACCTGCCCGACGGCCGCACCCTGCGCGTCGTGCGCCAGCCCCACCCGCTGGGCGGCATGCTGGTGCTCTATTCCGACATCACCGGCGAGCTGAGGCTGAAGGCCCAGTACAACGCCCTGATCCAGGTGCAGCAGGCCACGCTGGACAAGCTGAACGACGCCGTGGCGGTGTTCGGCTCGGACGGCCGCCTGCGCCTGCACAACGAGGCCTTCGAGACCTTCTGGAACGTCTCGGCCCAGGCCCTGGAGGCGGCGGTCGATTTCGAGGGCGTGGTCGAGCTGTGCGTGCCGCGCCTGCACGACCTGTCGTTTTGGCGCGAGCTGAAGGGCCGGGTGGCCGATCCCGACCCGCAGATGCGCGCCCCGACCTCGGGCGAGACCCGCACCTCCGACAACCGGATCATCGTCTATCAGAGCCGCCCCCTGCCGGACGGCGCCACCCTGATCGCCTTCGCCGACGTCACCGACACCCGCCAGCTGGAAAGCGCCCTGGCCGACCGCTCGGCGGCCCTGACCGAGGCCGAGCGGCTGAAGCGCGACTTCGTCGGCAACGTCTCGTACGAGCTGCGCACGCCGCTGACGACGATCATCGGCTATTCGGAGCTGCTGGAGCGGGCCGACGGCCTGACCGAGCGCGGACGCGGCCACGTGGCCTCGGTGCGCGCCGCCGCCACCCAGCTGGCCCGCTCGATCGACGACGTGCTGGACATGGCCCAGATCGACGCCGGCGAGATGGCGCTGGAGATCGAGGACATCCGCGTGGCCGGCCTGCTGGCCGACGCCCAGGAGCGCTCGCTGAACGCCGCCCAGATCGGCGGGGTCACCCTATCGGTCGAGTGCGACAAGGACGTCGGCCTGATCCGCGGCGACCACAAGCGCCTGTCGCAGATCCTGGACCACCTGATCGAGAACGCCCTGCGCCAGACCCCGCCCGACGGCGTGGTCACCCTGTCGGCGCGACGGGCCCTGGGCGAGGTGCGGCTGGACGTGTCGGACACCGGCCGCGGCGTGCCGTTCCACGTCCAGGCCCACATCTTCGACCGGTTCGTGGGCCGGGATCGCGGCGGCCCGGGCCTGGGCCTGGCCCTGGTCAAGGCCCTGGTCGAGCTGCACGGCGGCTGGGTGGCGCTGGAAAGCGAACCCGGCGCGGGCTCGACGTTCACGTGCCATCTGCCGGAGACCCAGCAGCCGGGGGCGGCGCAGCCGGAGTTCGGGTTCTAGGCCCGGGTCTGAGCGGCGAACACTTGCCCCCTACGGATCGCTTCGCGATCGTCTTCCCCCACAGGGGGAAGAGGGCCGGGCGGCGCGGCCTCCGCCCCCTATGGGGGCGGACAGACGGCGAAGCCGTCAGGTGGGGGCTAGTGGGTGAGCCACTGCCCCCTGACGCGACCTAGTGCTGGCTCTCGGGCAACCGCACCACCAGCCCGTCCAGGGCGTCGCTCACCTTGATCTGGCACGACAGGCGGCTGTTCGGCTCGACGTTCTCGGCGAAGTCGAGCATCGACTCCTCCATGGCCGACTTCTCGCCGGTCTTGTCCAGCCAGGCGTCGTCCACATAGACGTGGCAGGTGGCGCAGGCGCAGGCGCCGCCGCAGTCGGCGTCGATGCCCGGCACGTTGTTCTTCACGGCGCCTTCCATGACCGTCAGGCCCGGCTTGACGTCGATGACGTGGTCCGTGCCGTCGTGCTCGATGTAGGTGATCTTGGCCATGGGTCCCCTGAACTGGCTTTTGAACGGTCGTTTTACGCCGCTACTTCTTTCATGGAAATCGTGGTGTCCGCCAGCTTCAAGAGGCTGACGGGCGTGCGTTTGGCGATCAGCTGCTTGCCGGCCATGAATTCGGGCGGCGCGTTGACGGCCTCGACGGCCTGGACCAGGTCGCCCTTGAGGTGAAAGACGGCGAACTTGGCGGCCGCCACGTCGCCGCGCACCACCTGGCGGTCGGCGTCGAACGGAATGCCGGCGATCTGGAGCTTGAGGTCGTACTGGTCGGACCAGAACCACGGGATCTCGTGCGGCGGCATCGGACGCCCGGCGATGGCGGCGGCGGCCTGCTTGGCCTGCTCCAGGGCGTTGGGCACGCTCTCCAGGCGGAACTGGCGGCCATAGGTCGGCAGCGGCCGGTGGGTCAGGTCGCCGATGGCGAACACGAACGGGTCGGCCGTGCGGGCCTCGAGGTCGACCACCACGCCGTTGGCGCACTCCAGGCCGGCGTCGCGGGCCAGCTCCTCGTTCGGGACCGCCCCGACCCCGACCAGGGCGACGTCGCAGGCCACCACCCGGCCGTCGGTGAAGCGCACGCCGGTCACGTGGCCGTCCTGGCCCTCGAAGCCCGCCACGCCGGCGTTCAGCTCGAAGGCCACGCCCCGGGCGCCGTGATAGTCCTGGAAGAAGCAGGACAGGGTCTCGCAGGCCACCCGGGCCAGCACGCGCGGCTCGCGCTCGATGATCATTACATGACCGCCCAGGGCGCGGGCCGAGGCCGCCGCCTCCAGGCCGACATAGCCGCCGCCCACCACCGCCAGGCGCTTGCCCGGACCCAGGGCCTGCTTCAGGGCCTCGGCGTCGGCCGCCGTGCGCAGGGCCAGCACGCCGGCCAGGTCCGCGCCGGGGATCGGCAGGGCCCGGGCCCGGGCGCCGGTGGCCAGGATCAGGTAGTCGTAGGGCAGGGTCTCGCCCGAGGCGAGGCTGACGGTCTTGGCGCCGCGGTTGATCGACACCACAACGCCGCCCAGGCGCAGGGAGACCCCGGCCTCCTCGTACCAGCTGCTGGGCTTCAATTGCAGGCTATCGGCGTCGGCCTCGCCCTTCAGCCAGGCCTTGCTGAGCGGCGGGCGCTGATAGGGCAGCAAGGGCTCGTCGCCGATCAGCACGATCGGACCGGTGTGACCGTACTGGCGGAGAAAGGCCGCGGCCGAACCGCCGGCATGGCCGGCGCCGACGATGACGACGCGGCTGTTCAGATCACCGGTGCCCGCTTCACTCAACGCCCGTTTCCCCTTGTTTGATCAAAAGTGACGCCACCGTCACTTTTTGGCAAGCCGCTTCCGATCCACGGCTCAACGCTTGGCCGCCTTGGCCTTGAGCAGCAGGTCCAACTGGATGCCGATCTCGCCGCGCAACGCGGGGTCGCGGGCCAGGGCCTTCTGGTACCAGCCGATCGCCTCGTCCACCGCGGCCCAATTCTCGCGCCCCTTGACGACGAACGCCCGGACGAAGGCTTCGTCACCGAGGTTCCTGTCGGCGTCCAGGCGACCCTGGGCGTAAGCCTCCCGCCACAGGGCGGCGGCCTTGGCGTTGTCCTTGGCGACGCCGTCGCCGTACCAATACATCTGGCCGAGCGTCAGGGCGGCGTTTTTCTGGCCTTGGGCGACGGCCCTCTCGTACCAGACGCGCGCCTCGACCGGATCGCGGGTCACATTGCTGCCCATCAGGTAGAAGTTCGCCAGGTCGGTCTGGGCGTCCCGGTCGCCGGCCTCTGCGGCCTCGCGGCACAGGGCGACGCCGCGCTTGGGATCGGCGGGCCCGCCCTCGCCGGCGATCAGCAGATTGCCCAGCGCGCACTTGGACTTGGCCGAGCCCCGGTCGGCGGCGGCCTGGAACAGGGCGCGGGCCTTGCCGGGATCGGGCTTGGAGCCGTCATGGCCCATCTGGACGCATTCGGCGTAGACATGGGCGGCGTCGGCGCGGGTCGCGGACGCCGCGCGCCAAAGCCCGCAAGCCTTGGCCTTGTCTTGCGGGAAGCCGCCGGCTCCGACGAAATAGGCGCCGCCGACCATCTGCTGGGCGCCGGCGTCGCCCCCGGCGGCGAGGCGTTCCAGCGTCGCCCTGCCGGCGGCCGGATCGCTTCCGGTCAGCTGATCCCGGGCCTTGAGGACCTCGGGACTGAAGTCCTGTGCGCTCGCGCCCGCGGCGCTGACCGAAAGCAGGCCAACGGCGAGAGCGAGCGCGCGGATCATACCACCCGCTCGACCAGCATCTTCTTGATCTCGGCGATCGCCTTGGCCGGGTTCAGGCCCTTGGGGCAAACCTGGGCGCAGTTCATGATCGTGTGGCAGCGATAGAGCTTGAACGGGTCCTCGAGGTTGTCGAGGCGGTCGCCCGTGGCTTCGTCGCGGCTGTCGATCAGCCAGCGGTAGGCGTGCAGCAGGGTGGCCGGGCCCAGGTACTTGTCGCCGTTCCACCAGTAGCTGGGGCACGAGGTCGAGCAGCAGGCGCAGAGGATGCACTCGTAGAGGCCGTCCAGCTTGGAGCGGTCTTCCGGCGACTGCTTCCACTCGGTGCGCGGCTCGGGCGTGACGGTGTGCAGCCAGGGCTCGATCGAGGCGTACTGGGCGTAGAACAGCGTCAGGTCCGGGATCAGGTCCTTGACCACCGGCTGGCTGGGCAGCGGGCTGATCTGCACGGCCTTGCCGGGCGTGTCGGCATGGCCGTGGGTGCAGGCCAGGGTGTTGCGGCCGCCGATGTTCATCGCGCACGAGCCGCAGACGCCTTCACGGCACGAGCGGCGGAAGGCCAGCGTCGGGTCGATGGTGTTCTTGATATAGAGCAGGGCGTCCAGGACCATCGGGCCGCAGGCGTCGACGTCCACCTCGTAGGTGTCCCAGCGCGGGTTGCGGCCGTCTTCCGGGTCGTAGCGATAGACCTTGAACGAACGCGTGTTCTTGGCGCCGGCCGGAGCGGGCCAGTGCTTGCCGTTCTGGACGGTGGAGTTCTTCGGGAGGGTGAGCTGAACCATCGATCGTACCCTCAGTACACGCGTTGCTTCGGCGGGATGTAGTCGATGTCCTTGGACATCGTGTAGCTGTGCACCGGCCGGAAATCGATCTTCACCTGGCCGGTCGACTGGTCGAGCCAGGCCAGGGTGTGCTTCATCCAGTTGGTGTCGTCGCGCGTGGAGAAGTCCTCGCGCGCGTGGGCGCCGCGGCTTTCGGTGCGGTTCACCGCCCCGGCCACGGTGACGACGGCCTGGCCGATCAGGTTGTCGAACTCCAGGGTCTCCATCAGGTCGGTGTTCCACACCAGCCCGCGGTCGCTGACCTTGATGTCCTTGGCCTTGTCCCAGACCGCCTGCAGACGCTCGACGCCGCTTTCCAGGCTCTCGCCGGTGCGGAACACCGCGGCGTCCTCCTGCATGGCCTTCTGCATCTCCAGACGCAGGGCCGCCGTCGGCGTGCCGCCGTTGGCGTTGCGGAAGCGGTCGAAGCGGGCCAGGTGCCCGTCGGTCATGCTGTCCTTCAGCTCGGGCTGGGTGGCGCCGGGCGTCAGGATCTCGGCGCAGCGCAGGGCGGCCGCGCGGCCGAACACCACCAGGTCGATCAGGCTGTTGGAGCCCAGGCGGTTGGCGCCGTGCACGCTGACGCAGGCCGCCTCGCCCACGGCCATCAGGCCGGGGATCACCTGGTCGGGGTTGTCGCCCGACTTGGTMACGACCTCGCCGTGATAGTTCGTCGGGATGCCGCCCATGTTGTAGTGGACGGTCGGCAGGACCGGGATCGGAGCCTTGGTCACGTCGACGCCGGCGAAGACCTTGGCGGTCTCGGAGATGCCCGGCAGGCGCTCGTGCAGGATCTTCGGGTCCAGGTGGTCCAGGTGCAGGAAGATGTGGTCCTTGTTGGGACCCACGCCGCGGCCTTCGCGGATCTCGATGGTCATGGCCCGGCTGACCATGTCGCGCGGGGCCAGGTCCTTCACCGACGGGGCGTAGCGCTCCATGAAGCGCTCGCCTTCCGAGTTGGTCAGGTAGCCGCCTTCGCCGCGGGCGCCTTCGGTGATCAGGCAGCCGGCGCCGTAGATGCCGGTGGGGTGGAACTGCACGAATTCCATGTCCTGCAGCGGCAGGCCGGCGCGCAGGGCCATGGCGTTGCCGTCGCCCGTGCAGGTGTGGGCCGAGGTGGCCGAGAAGTAGGCGCGGCCGTAGCCGCCGGTGGCCAGGATGACCATCTGGGCCTGGAACCGGTGCAGGGTGCCGTCGTCCAGCTTCCAGGCGGTGACGCCCCGGCAGACGCCGTCTTCCATGATCAGGTCGAGCGCGAAGTACTCGATGAAGAACTCGGTGTCGTGGGCCAGGGACTGGCCGTACATCGTGTGCAGCATGGCGTGACCGGTGCGGTCGGCCGCCGCGCAGGTGCGCTGGATCGGGCCTTCGCCGAAGTTCTTGGTCATGCCGCCGAAGGCGCGCTGGTAGATCTTGCCGTCCACGGTGCGCGAGAACGGCACGCCCCAGTGCTCGAGCTCATAGACCGCCGCCGGGGCGTTGCGGGTCAGGTACTCGATGGCGTCCTGGTCGCCCAGCCAGTCCGAACCCTTGACGGTGTCGAACATGTGCCAGCGCCAGTCGTCCTGGCCCATGTTGCCCAGCGAGGCCGAGATCCCGCCCTGGGCGGCGACCGTGTGGCTGCGGGTGGGGAACACCTTGGTGACGCAGGCGGTCTTCAGGCCGGCCTGGGCGCAGCCGAGCGCGGCGCGGAGGCCCGAGCCGCCGGCGCCGACCACGACGACGTCGAAGCGGTGATCAATGAACTTGTAGGCCGACATCAGAGGGCTCCGGTGAAGGCGACCTTGAGGATCGCCACGACCCCAAGAGCGCCGCCGAGGACGCAAACGAAAAGATTGGCGAGGACCAGCACGGTCTTGGTCGTGAAGTCCGGGATGTAGTCCTCGATCACCACCTGCACCGCGCCCTTTAGGTGGACTAGGGCGACGACGATCAGCAGGCAGAGCAGGACGGTGTTGTGCGGGATGGCCACCCATTCGGCGGCGCCGTCGAAGCCCAGGCCGGCCAGGCGCAGGGCGGCGAACACGCCCCACAGGGCCAGCGGGATCAGGGCAATGCCCGAGACGCGCTCGGTGACGAAATGGCCGACACCGTGGTGCGAGGCGCCCAGGCCCCGGGCCCGGGACATCGGCGTGCGGAAGCGGGCGGAGGACGACTTGGCCATGATCAGAGCGCTCCGGTTTGGGCGGCGATCGCCCAGACGACGATCGCGCCGACCACCGCGAAGGCGATGGCGGCCGCGCCGGTCATGTCGGCCGTCTTCGGCGTGAAGCCCTTTCCGGCGTCCCAGAAGGTCTGACGCACGGTGTAGGCGATGTTGTAGAGCACCGCGACCGTCAGGCCGAACAGCACCAGCTTGCCCAGCGGCGAGCCCAGGCAGCCGGTGTAGCAGGCGTAGGCCTGGGGACCCGAGGCCAGGGMCAGGGCCCAGCCGGCCAGCAGCAGGACGCCGACATAGAGGGCGAAGACCGTGGCGCGGTGCAGGATCGAGCAGGCCATGGTGATGTGCCAGCGCCAGACTTGCAGGTGCGGCGACAGGGGGCGCTCGGGCAGACCCCCGCTGGTCTCGGTCATKGTTGTGTCCAACCCTTTAGCTTTGTGCGTTGCGGGATGCTTTTAAGCGCGACGCCCCGGGTGTCAACGCGGGCGCCCTTGTTGAGAAACGTTCTCATGACCGAGAGGATGGGCGCGGCGGAATCCAGGCGCCGGGGCGCGCGGGGGCGCCCGCCCCGGGTCGATCGCCGTTCGCCGAGCACGTTCAACCTTTCGTTCAAACCTAGACCGTAAAGGAGCCGTTGACCAAGTTGGGGTGCGTTCAATGGCCGCGGGGATTTCGACGGAGGCGCCGGCGCCGTCCGGCTGGCGACGGGGACCGCGCGCGCTGTTCGACGTCCTGCGCGTCGCGGGCGGCGACACCGGCGGCGCCGGCGCGCGGCTGGTGTTCTCGGCCGTCGTCTTCTGCGCCACCCTGCCCTATTCCAGCGACCATGCGCCGTACTTCTGGATGGCGGCCATGGCCGCCCTGGCGATCGCCGAGGCGCGGACCACGGACGGCGCCGCCGACCTGTTCGCCTGGATGCAGAGCGCCGGCTACGGCCTGGCCGGCTTCTACCTGACCTTCTTCCAGGTCGGCGCGGCCCAGACCTTCGGCGTCACCCTGTACGGCGTGGTCATGTTCGAGATCCTGGTGCGCGACTACGCCCGGCCCAAGCGCCTGATCACCAACCTGACGCCGATGCTGATCTCGATGGCCGTGGTCCAGCTGGGGGCCAGCGCCCGGCTGATCCAGCGCGACCAGCCCTGGCGGATCGCCACCGTGCTGGCCACCACCTACCTGGTGTTCCGCGTCTTCCGCTCGCTGCAGATCGACCTGACCCGGGCCCGTCGCGAGCTGGCCGAGGCGCGGGGACGGGCCGAGGCCGACGCCCGCACCATCCGCGAGGCCCACCGCATCGCCCTGATGGCCGAGGACATGGCGGGGGTCGGCCACTGGCGCATCGACGCGGCCAGCGGCGTGACCACCTGGTCCGAGGGCGTGTTCCGCATCTACGGCCGGGAACCGTCGGCGGGCGTGCCCGACCGCGAGGTCCAGCTGACCCACTTCCCCGCCGAGGACCGACCCCGCTGGCGGGCCGAGCTGGAGACGGCGGCCGCGACGGGCGAGCCGTTCGAGTTCGAGACGCGCCTGACCCGCGCCGACGGCACGGTGCGCGACATCGTCAGCCACGTGGCGGTCGAGCTGGGCCCCGACGGCCAGGTCGCCACCCTGTTCGGCGCCCTGATGGACGTCACCGAGTCCCGCGCCCGCGAAACCGCCCTGATGGACGCCAAGCTGCGGGCCGAGGCCGCCGCCGAGGCCAAGGCCGAGTTCCTGGCCAATATGAGCCACGAGATCCGCACCCCGCTCACCGCGATCAACGGCTTCTCGAGCCTGCTGAGCGACCTGCCCGACCTGTCGCCCGACGCGGACCTCTATGTCCGCCGGGTCAGGACGGCGGGCATGACCCTGCTGACCGTGGTCAACGACATCCTGGAGTTCTCCAAGCTGGACTCCGGCCACGTGGCCCTGTCGCCCCAGCCCTTCGCCGTGGCGCCGTTCCTGGACGACGTGATGGCCCTGTTCGCCGACCAGGCCCGCGCCAAGGCCCTGGCGCTGTCGCTCGATCTCGACGCGGGCGTCCCCGCGATCCTGCGGGCCGACGCCAACCGGCTGCGCCAGGTGATCGTCAACCTGGTCAGCAACGCCCTGAAGTTCACCGAAGCCGGCGAGGTGCGGGTGGAGGTGCGCCATGCCGACGGCGTGCTGGCGGTGTCGGTGCGCGACACCGGCTGCGGCGTGCCCGAGGACAAGCGCGACGGCCTGTTCCAGCGCTTCTTCCAGGCCGACGGCTCGATCAGCCGCCGCTACGGCGGCACCGGCCTGGGCCTGTCGATCTGCAAGGGCCTGGTCGAGCTGATGGGCGGTTCGATCGCCATGGCGCCCGCGCCGGACGGCGGCTCGATCTTCGCCTTCGATGTCCGCGCCGAAGAGGCCGCGGCGGCCCCCGCGGGCGCGAGCCTCGAGCGCGCCGGCCCCGTCGCCGCCGCCCAGGTCCTGGTCGTCGACGACGTGGCGGTGAACCGCGAGCTGGTGCGCGCCATGCTGCAGGCCGTCGGCCACGAGGTCTCGGAAGCCGCCAGCGCCGCCGAGGCCCTGCGCCTGACCKCCTGCGAGCGGTTCGACCTGATCCTGATGGACCTGCAGATGCCGCAGGTCGACGGCTTCACCGCCGCCCGCGCAGTCCGCGCCCAGGACAGCGCCAACCGCGACACCCCGATCATCGCGCTGAGCGCCGACGTCCTGCCCGAACACGTGGCGGCCAGCGCCGAGGCCGGCATGAACGGCCACATCGGCAAGCCGATCTCGCCGGTCGAGCTGCTGGGGGCCGTGGAGCGCTGGACGGGCGTGCGGGTTTCGGAAGGCGGGGCGGACAAAGAATCCCTCTCTCTTTGAGAGAGGGAGGGGCCCGCCGCCGTCAGGCGGTGGGAGGGTGAGTGGTTTCACCGCCGGCCGGACGTCAACCGCCTAGCGGACGCCCCAACAATAGTTCCGTCATCCTCGGACTTGTTCCGAGGACCCCTGGTTCAGCCAGGTTGCCGGTCCAKAAGCAGCCGCGACCTCACCGTTTCAACGACCTTGCTTCTTCGCGGCGGACATAGGGGTCCTCGGAACAAGTCCGAGGATGACGGGTGTATTTGATGCAGCGCTTCAGGTTGGAACCGCATCAACACCGCCCCTACCCCCTAAACACCGTCAGCGCCGCGTGCTGCAGCAGCATGATGGTCTTGGCGTCGCGGATGCGGCCGTCGGCGATCATGGCCAGGGCTTCGTCGAGGGGCAGTTCCAGCACCTCGATGTCCTCGCCCTCGTCGGGATGGCCGCCGCCGTCGCCGATCCGCATCGAGGCGTCGTACGGCGCGACGAAGAAGTGCAGGATCTCGGTCACCGAGCCCGGGCTCATGAAGGCCTCGAAGACCTTGGTCACCTCGCCCAGCCGATAGCCCAGCTCCTCCTCGACCTCGGCGCGGATGCGCACCTCGGGCTCGGCGTCGTCCAGCAGGCCGGCGGCCGCCTCGATCAGCAGGTCGTCATAGCCGTTGACGAAGGCCGGATAGCGGAACTGCTTCACAAGCAGCACGGTGCGACGGGCCAGGTCGTAGGGCAGCAGCACCGCCCCGTTGCCGCGGTCGTAGTGCTCGCGCGCTTGCGTCTGCCAGGTCCCGTCCCGCCGCTTCCAGTCGAAGGTGGTGGTCTTCAGGACGTACCAGTTGTCGGAGAGCAGCCGGGTCTCGTGGACGCGGACGCGGTCTTTGACGCTCATGGGTTCCTCGTCCTCATCACTCGGCCGATCCCAGGCCCATTCTTTTCAACCGTCATCCCGGGCCTTGTGCCCGGGACCCCTCTATCCGCCGCAGGTGCAGCGGTGTGGCGCGCCGGCGCGCCAATCTACCTCACGCGTCAGCTGACCCAGGGGTCCCGGGCACAAGGCCCGGGATGACGATGATGGGGAAGGCCACGCGCTCGAATATCGATCAATCCTAGTCCCGCACCCGCGCCACATAGTCGGCCGACCGCATCTCCTGCAGGCGCGACACCGTCCGCTCGAACTCGAACGAGCCGTCGCCGGCCGGGTACAGGGCCTCGGGCTCGCCGTGGGCCAGGGCCACCAGCTTGGCGTCGGCCTCGTAGAGGGCGTCGACCAGGGTGTTGAACCGCTTGGCCGCGTCGCGCCGGTCGGGCGTCAGCAGCGGCACGTCCTCGAGGAACAGGGTGTGGAAGCGCTCGGCGATCGCCAGGTAGTCCTGCGGGCCCAGGGCCTGCTGGCAGAGGCTGGCGAACGAGGCGCGCAGCAGGCCGCCGGCGGCGCGCGGGAAACGCATCTTGCGGCCTAGGACTTCCACCGTGGCGCCGGTCTCATCGGCCCCGTCCAGCATGTCGGCCCACAGCCGGTCGAACTCGGCCAGGTTGGCCTTGTCGTCGGGCGCCAGCCAGGTGCGGGCGGCGCGCAGGCGGTCCAGCCGGAAGTCCACCGGGCCGCGCACGGCCACGATCTCCAGCCTGTCCTTCAGCATCTCGATGAACGGGACGAAGAGCTGGCGGTTGAGGCCGTCCTTGTAGAGGTCGTCGGGCGGGCGGTTCGAGGTGGCCACCAGGGTAACCCCTTGGGCGAACAGGGCCTCGAACAGCCGGCCCAGGATCATGGCGTCGGCGATGTCGGTGACCTGCAGCTCGTCGAAACACAGCAGGCGGGCCTCCTGGGCGATCAGCTCGGCGGTCGGGGCGATCGGGTCGTCGCCCTTGTGCTGGCCGAACCGCGCCTTGCGCTCGGCCGCGTCGCCCTTGCGCCAGGCGTTGATGTGCTCGTGCACCTCGGCCATGAAGGCGTGGAAGTGCGCGCGGCGCTTCCTGGCCACCGGGGCGCTGTCGAAGAACAGGTCCATCAGCATGGACTTGCCGCGCCCGACCGGTCCCCACAGATAGACGCCCTTCTGGCTCTTGGGCTTGCGGCCGAACAGCGAGAAGCCGGGCTCGCCGGCGCTGTCGAGATCGGCCTCCAGCCGCGACAGGGCGTCGACCGCGGCGGCCTGGGCGACGTCGGGCTTGATCTCGCCCTGGGCCAGGCGCTCTCGGTAGGCGGTGCGGACGGATGTGGGCATCGGCGCTCCGGTTAGCGCGACGCGGCGTGCGGGGGAAGAGCCAACAGCGCCCTAGGCCCGACCCGCCATCCGCATGCGGCCGCGCATGAACTCCACGAACGCCCGAAGCGCGGCCGAGGCGCCCAGGCGGCTGGGATAGTAGAGGTGCCACGAGGTCGGGCCGGCCAGATAGGCGTCCAGCACCCGCTCCAGCCGGCCGTTCAGCACGTGCCCCATGGCCAGCGGCTCGGGCTGGTAGGTCAGGCCCAGGCCGTCCAGCGCGCCCTTCATCAGCAGGTCGAAGTCGTTGACGCTGAGCGGGCTGTCGACCGCCACCTGGAACTCGCGGCCGTCCTCCTCGAACTCCCAGCGGTAGTTGTTCATCCGGGTGGTCTGCAGGACGTTCAGGCAGGGGAAGCCCTTCAGGTCGCGCGGATGCTCCGGCCGGCCCCAGCGCTGCAGCAGGGCCGGCGCCCCGACCACGCAGAACCGGAACGGATGTGACACCCGCACGGCGACCATGTCCGGCGCGATCATCTCGCCCATCCGCACGCCGACGTCGAAGCCCTCCTCGATCAGGCTGACCTGGGCGTCGTCGACCACGATCTCCAGCTTCACGTCCGGATAGGCGCGGACGAAGTCGGTGATCACCGGAGCCAGCACCATGCGCAGGGCCAGGCGCGAGGTGGTCAGGCGCACCGTGCCCGCCGGACCCTCGCCCAGCGACCGGGCCGAGGCCGTGGCCGCCACCATCGCCTCGACCGCCGGCTGGGCGCCGTGCAGGAAGCGCCGCCCGGCCTCGGTCAGCCCGACCTCGCGAGTGGTGCGGGCGAACAGCACCACGCCCAGCCGGCCTTCCAGCTGCTTGACCGCGTGGCTGACCGCCGCCGGCGTCACGCCCAGGTCGGCGGCGGCGACGGTGAAGCTGCGCCGCTTGGCCACGGTGGTGAAGGCCACGACGCCGTCCAGCAGGTCGCGCTGCATTATCAAATCCTGTTTGAAACCACGTTGAGACTATCAAGGATTATCGCGGACCGGTCGAGCCCTCATCTTCCCCGTCACGAGGCGAGGACGCCCCGAACCAAAGGAGATTTCCCCATGTCCGCCAGCATGTCCGCCAACATTTCCGGCAAGGTCGTCGTCGTCACCGGGGCCAGCAGCGGCCTGGGCGAGGCCACCGCCCGCCACCTCGCCGAAAAGGGCGCCCGCCTGGTGCTGGCCGCCCGCCGCGTCGACCGCCTGGAGGCCCTGGTCGCCGAGATCACCGCCGCCGGCGGCCAGGCGATCGCCGTCCAGACCGACGTCACCGTCAAGGCCGAGGTCGACGCCATGATCGCCGCCGCCGTCCAAGCCTTCGGCCGGGTCGACGTGCTGGTCAACAACGCCGGCTACATGGCCATCGCCCCGATGTCGGCGCGCCTGACCGACGAGTGGGACAAGATGATCGACATCAACATCAAGGGCCTGCTGTACGGCGTCGCCGCCGCCCTGCCGGTGTTCGAGGCCCAGGGCTCGGGCCAGTTCATCAACCTCAGCTCGATCGCCGGCCGCAAGGTCTTCAGCCCGGGCGGCACGGTCTACAGCGGCACCAAGTTCGCGGTGCACGCCATCTCGGAAGGCCTGCGGCATGAGGTGGGCTCCAAGATCCGCGTGACCGTGATCTCGCCCGGCGGGGTCAACACCGAGCTCAAGCACGGCAGCTCGGACGCGGAGTCGCTGAAAGCCCTGGACGCCTTCTACGAGATCGCCATCGGCCCCGACGCCATCGCCCGCGCCGTCGCCTATGCGGTGGAGCAGCCGGCCGACGTCGACGTCAGCGAGATCGCCGTCCGCCCGACCGCCCAGGATTTCTAAAAGCCCTCCCGCGGTCGATGCGCGCCCCCGGTCATGAAACGTGGCCGGGGGCGAGGTCGTTTGGTCCCTGAAACGTCAGAGGAGACCGTCATGGCCCAGCCCGAAGACCGCACCCCGTCCACCGTCGCCCCCGAAGGCGAGACCCGGGCGATCTACGAGGACGACGACAATCTGGAGCTGGACGCGGGCGCCCCGCCGCGCGACGGCGACCTGGACCACGTCCACGGCTCCAAGACCCGTCGGGCCCGAAAGGACGAGATCAGCCGCCGGCCGGTGTGAAGTCAGGTTTCATCCCTCCCCACAAGGGGGAGGGACAGAACTTGAACTAGACTCCCAAATCCTTCCGCACGAACCGGTAGGTCTCGCGCCGCTCGCAGGCGCAGGCCTTCATCGTGCCGTCCTTGGTCCACCAGACCAGCAGCGGATAGGCGAAGCTGACGCCGTTTTCCTTGAGCAGCGGGCGCAGGTCCTCGACGGTCTTGCGGCCGGCCTCGATCACGGCGGTGCGGGCCACGTCGCCGTCGGCGGGGGCGATGCCGGCGGCCGTCCAGGCCTCGACCGGGGTGGCGTCCCATTTCTCCGACAGGGCCCAGCTGCGGTTGACCCACATCTCGGCCACGGTCGCCCGCTCGGCGGGCGTCGACTTGGGCACGCCGTTGCGGTCGGCGCGGGCGATCTCGATCAGCCGGGTGTCGACCCCGGCCTTGTGCAGGCCCGGATATTCCTCGGACTTGAACCGCACGCAGTCGGGACAGGTGCGGAAGCTGACCATGTACAGCTTCTGGCCCTTCAGCCCCGGCGACACCCAGCCGGCGGTCTCCAGGATCTTGGCGATCTGGGCCTGGTTCCTGGTGATCGTCTTGGGCCGCCAGCGCAGGTCGTAGTTCCAATAGGCCCAGACCCCCGCCCCGACGGCGGCGATCACAAGGGCGGCGACGAGCCAGCGGCCGAAACGCTTCATGCGAGAACTCCCCTCTTCCGGCCCCAACGTCCGACGTCGCGACCCATCCGTCAAATTTCCAGGCCTCGCCTTGGAACCGCGCCCGGCCTTCTCTAGACTCGGCGGATGACTATGCAGCAGGCCCAGGACGCGGCCCGCCCCCACATCATCGACACCCTGATCGCCGAGCGGGCGCCGAAGCTGTGCGGCTCGCCGGCCTGGCCGCTGGCGCGCGGGCCGGTGCACGCCCTGCTCAGCTACGGCAAGGCCCGCGCCCTGGCCGAGGCCGTCGCCCCGATGGGCGGCCGCGAGGCGCTGGACTATGTCTCCGGTCTGCTGGCCCTGGAGGTCAGCGTGCGGGGCCTGGAGAACCTGCCGGCCAAGGGCGCGGCCCTGGTCATCTGCAACCACCCCACCGGCATCGCCGACGGGGTGGCGGTCTATGACGCGCTCAAGGTCCGGCGGCCCGACATCACCTTCTACGCCAACGCCGACGCCCTGCGGGTGTGCCCGCGTCTGGACGAGGCCCTGATCCCCATCGAGTGGGTCGAGGCCAAGCGCACCCTGGCCGACACCCGCCGCGTGCTGGAGCGCACCCGCGCGGCGCTGAAGGCCGACCAGGCCCTGATGATCTTCCCCGCCGGGCGTCTGGCGACCAAGGTCCAGGGGCGGCTCACGGACAAGCCCTGGCAGGCCTCGGCCGTGTCGATGGCCCGCTGGAGCGGCGCGCCGATTGTCCCCATGCACCTGACCGGTCCCTGGTCGACCCTGTTCCACCTGTTCGACGGCCGCTTCCAGGAGCTGCGCGACATCACCCTGTTCCACGAGATGCTCAACAAGCGCGGCCAGCGGTTCTCGCTGATCGTCGGCCGGCCGATCCCGGCCAAGGCCCTGGACCCCGACGCGGCCATGGCCACCGGCGCCCTCAAGCACTTCATCGAGCGCGTGCTGCCCACCAACCCCGACGCGGTGTTCGGATGATCGAGATTTCCCTGCCCGACGAGGCGGCCACGAGGGCCCTGGGCGAAAAGCTGGCCCGCGTCCTGCGGCCCGGCGACGCCGTCTGCCTGACCGGCCCTCTGGGCGCCGGCAAGTCGACCCTGGCCAGGGCTTTGGTCCGCGCCCTCACCTCGCCCGACGAGGAGGTCCCCAGCCCGACCTTCACCCTGGTGCAGTTCTACGACGGCCCCGACTTCCCGGTCGCCCATTTCGACCTCTACCGCCTGACCGACCCGGACGAGGCCTACGAGATCGGGCTGGAGGAGGCGCTGGAGGACGGCGCGGCCCTGATCGAGTGGCCCCAGCGCCTGGAGGGGCGGCTGCCGGCCGACMGACTCGCTATAGACATCAGCCCCGTGGGCGAGGATGGACAGGCGCGCCGCGCCACCCTGACGCCCCACGGAACCTTCGAAGGACGCAAGCTTGAGCTCTGATCGCGAAGCCCTGAAGACGGCCTTCCTGGCCAAGGCCGGTTTCGGCGACGCCCGCCGCGAACCGCTGAGCGGCGACGCTTCGACCCGCAGCTACGCGCGCCTCCACAAGGACGGCCAGAGCTTCATCTTCATGGACCAGCCGCCGGCCCTGGAGAGCGTGGTCTGCCCGCCCGGCGCCGGCGAGGCCGAGCGGATCGCCCTGGGCTACAACGCCGCCGCCCGCCTGGCCGCCGGCTCGGTCGCCGCCTTCGTGGCCACCGCCGCCTATCTGCGCCAACGCGGCCTGTCGGCCCCGGCCATCCTGGCCCACGACGTCGACAACGGCCTGGCGGTGCTGGAGGACCTGGGCGACGGCCTCTACGCCACCCTGATCGCGCAGGGCCAGGACGAGGTCCCGCTGTACGAGACCGCCGTCGACGTCCAGGTGGCCCTGCACGCCGAGAGCCCGCCCGAGGTGCTGACCGCGGACGGCGGCGTCAGCTGGCCGCTGCTGACCTACGACACCCTGGCCCTGAAGATCGCCACCGACACCTTCCTGGAGTGGTGGCCGAAGTTCTCGGGCCTAGCGCCGTTCAGCCCCGAGGCCGTGGCCGAGTGGGACGCCCTGTGGGCCCCGGTCTGGGTGCGCGGCGAGGCCGGCGCCAGCGTCTTCACCCACCGCGACTACCACGCCCAGAACCTGCTGTGGCTGCCCGACCGCGACGGCGTGGCCCGGGTCGGCCTGCTGGACTTCCAGGACGCCCTGCGCGCCCACCCCGCCTGGGACCTGACCCACCTGCTGCAGGACGCCCGCCGCGACGTCTCGCCCGAACTGGAACAGGCCATGCTGGACCGGTATCTCGCGGCCCGGCCGTCGGTGGACCGCGCCGCCTTCATCGCCGACTACCGCGCCCTGGCCGCCTCCAACGCCGCGCGCATCCTGGGCCGGGTGTTCGCCCGCCAGGCCCTGCTGGGCCGGCCGCAGTACGAGGCCTACATGCCGCGCACCTGGCGCTACCTGGAGCGCAATCTGGACGACCCGGCGATGGCGGGTCTGAAGGCCTGGTTCGACAAGTACGTGCCGTCGGAGTTCCGTCGATGACCACCGCCGCTCCCCAAAACGCGCCCAAGATCGCCATGGTCCTGGCCGCGGGCCTGGGCACCCGCATGCGGCCGCTGACGGACGACCGGCCGAAAGCCCTGGTCGAGGTGGGCGGCAAGGCGCTGATCGACCACATGCTGGACCGCCTGGCCGCCGCCGGCGTCGAGACCGCCGTGGTCAATGTCCACTATTTCGCCGACCGGCTGGAGCAGCACCTGGTGCGCCGCGCCGCGACCCATCCGCTGCCGCACATCATCATCTCCGACGAGCGGCCCCAGGCCCTGGAGACCGGCGGCGGCGTCAAGCACGCCCTGCCCCTGCTGGGCGACGCCCCGATCTGGGTGGCCAACATCGACTCGGTCTGGATCGAGGACGCCTCGGCCATCGAGGCCGTGGCCCGCGCCTGGGACCCGGACAAGATGGACGTCTGCCTGATGCTGGCCTCGACCACGGAGTCGCTGGGCTTCCACGACACCGGCGACGTGTTCCTGGGCGAGGACGGTGTCGTGCGCTTCAAGGATCCCGGCGAGACCGCGCCCCTGGTCTATGTGGGCGTCCACATCTGCAAGCCCCCGGTCGTGGCCGACGGTCCGGAGGGGCCGTTCTCGCTGCTGCCGATCTGGAAGGCCCTGGCCGTGAACCACCGCGTGCACGGCGTCGCGCCGCAAGGCGTCTGGATGCACGTCGGCGATCCCGGAGCACGGGACGTCGCCGAAGCCCGGCTGGCTGGACACAGCTGACCATGGCCGGCCCCTTCGACACCCCGGGGCCGCGCTGGTTCTCGATCCCCGCCCACCGGCCCTTCGTCGAGGACCTGGCGCGCGGGCTGCTGGACGCCCTGGCGCCGCTGGGGCCGGAAGCCCTGCCCGCCGCCACCGTCCTGACCCCCACCCGCCGGGGCGCCCGCGCCCTGGCCGACGCCTTCCTGGTGGTTGGCGGCAGCAAGGCCCTGCTGCTGCCGCAGATCCGGCCGCTGGGCGACCTGGACGAGGGCGAACCGCCGTTCGAGCCGGGCGAGCTGTCGATCGACCTGCCGCCCGCCGTCTCGTCGCGCCGCCGCCGGTTCGAGCTGGCGCGCCTCGTCGCCGACCACAGCCATCTGCTGTCGTTCCAGCCCCAGGCCGGCCAGGCCCTGGAGATGGCCAAGGCGCTCTCCGAATTCCTCGACAGCTGCCAGATCGAGGAGGTGGTCACCGATGACGGCCGCCTGGACGGCCTGGCCGAGGGCGATCTTGCCCAGCACTGGCAGGTCTCGGCCCGGTTCCTGAAGGCGGTGCTGACCGCCTGGCCCAAGCGCCTGGACGAGATGGGCCTGATCGATGTCAGCGACCGGCGCGTGCGGCTGCTCAACGCCCTCTCCGATCAATGGGAACAGAGCCCGCCTCAAGGCGTGCTGGTCGCCGCCGGCTCGACCGGCACCGCTCCGGCCACCGCCCGGCTGTTGCGGGTGATCGCCAACCTCCCCCAGGGCGCGGTCGTGCTGCCGGGCCTCGACGACGGCCTGGCCGACGACGCCTGGGACCAGATCGAGGGCGTCCAGGGCGAACAGCATCCGCAGGGCGCCATGAAACGTCTGCTGGACGGGGCCGGCGCCACCCGCGCCGACGTCCGCCCCTGGTGGCCCGAGGCCGACAGCCGGGGCCGCTGGCGTCGTCGCCTGATCAACGAGGCCCTGCGCCCGGCCCAGGCCACCGCCGACTGGCTGGCCCAGATCGACCGGCTGCGCGCCGAGGCCCCGGGCCTGGACCCGATCGAGGAGGCGCTGAAGGGCCTGTCCCTGGTCAACGCCCGCACCGAGGAAGAGGCGGCCGTCGCCTGCGCGCTTCTCTTGCGCGAGGCCCTGGAGACGCCCGGCCAGACCGCCGCCATGGTCACCCCCGACCAGGAACTGGCCCGGCGGGTCAACGCCCGCCTGGTGCGCTGGGGGGTGATCCCCGACAGCTCGGCCGGCGCGCCCCTGGCCGCCAGCGCCGCCGCCATCCTGGCCCAGCACGTTGCAGGTTTGGCTGTGGATCCGCTGGATCCTGTCCGCCTGCTGGCCGTCGCCAAGCACCCGCTGCTGCGCGGCGACCTGGACGTCGCCCGCGACCTGGAGCGCCACGGCCTGCGCGGCCCCGCCCCGCGCGACGCCGCCCAGCTGCTGGAGCGGCTGGCGACCTATCCCGAGGCCAAGGCCCTGGTCGAGCGCGTGCTGGCCGCCGCCCACCGCGTGGCCCTGCCCTACGTGGCCGATCCCAAGGCCGGCGCGCCGGCCGAGGCCGCGCGGGCCCTGGTCGAGGCGCTGGAGGCCCTGGCCGATCCGACGGACCTGTGGGCCGGCTCGGCGGGCGAGAGCCTGGCGGGCCTGCTGTCGTCGCTGATCACCGACGGCGTCGCCCTGCCGCCGGCCTCGGCGCAAGGGTTCGCCGACCTGTTCGACCGCATGGTCAACGAGGAGACCCTGCGCGTCGGCGGCGCCACCCATCCGCGCCTGCGGATCTTCGGGGCCATCGAGGCGCGGATGGTGCGGGCCGACCGGCTGATCCTGGCGGGATTGGAGGAAGGCATCTGGCCGCGCGGCGCGCCGATCGACCCGTTCCTGTCGCGGCCGATGCGCGCCAAGCTGAAACTGCCGCCGCCCGAGCGGCGCATCGGCCTGACCGCCCACGACTTCGCCCAGGCCGCCTGCGCGCCGGACGTGATCCTGGTCCACAGCGAGCGGCGCGGCGGGGCGCCGGCCGTCGAGAGCCGCTGGCTGTGGCGGCTGAAGACCCTGGCGCGCGGCGCGGGCCTGTCCCTGACCGAGCGCCCGGACGTGCTGGCCTGGGCCCGCGACCTGGACGCGCCCGGCCCCTATGACCCGATCAAGCGCCCCGCCCCCACCCCGCCGGTCGCCGACCGTCCGCGCAAGATGGCGGTCACCCGGGTCGAGGCCCTGACCCGCGACCCCTACGCCGTCTGGGCCCGCGACATCCTCAAGCTCTATCCGCTGGATCGTCCCGACGAGCCGGTCGAGGCCCGGGCGCGCGGCACGGCGATCCACGCCGCGTTCGAAAAGTTCGCCGAGGACCATCCCGGCCCCGTGCCGGCCAACGCCGCCGAGATCTTCGCCGGCCTCTATCTGGGCGAACTGGAAAAGGCCGGCATGCCGGCCGCCGCCCTGGCCCGTGAACGCGCCCTAGCGCGCGAGGCCGCCCTGTGGGTCGCCGAGCTGGAGACGCGCCGCCGCGCCGGTGCCGAGCGGATCGTCGTGGAAGCCGCCGGCGAACTGACCTTCGACATCGGCGGGCGGCCGTTCACCGTCACCGCCAAGGCCGACCGCATCGAGCCCACGGCCGACGGCCTGGCCCACATCCTCGACTACAAGACCGGCGCCGCCCCGTCGAAGAAGCAGGTCGAGACCGGCTTCTCGCCCCAGCTGACCCTGACCGCCGCCATCCTGCGCGAGGGCGGCTTCAAGGACATCGGCCCGCGCGAGCCCGGCGACCTGACCTATCTGCGCGTCACCGGCCGCAAGCCGGCGGGCGTCGAGGAGGTGCGGGCGACGGCTGGGGTCGACAGCCAGGAGGCGGCGATCAAGGCGCTGAACGGCCTGCGCGAGCTGATCGAGCGCTACGACAATCCGAACCAGCCGTACCTGTCGCGCGTGGCCCCGCAGTTCGTCCACGACCATGCGGGAGACTACGGCCACCTGGCGCGGGTGTTCGAATGGTCGACCAGCGGCGATGACGGGGAGGGGGCGGACTGATGGGCCTGGGCATCGTGATCATCGTCTATCTGGTCTTCTCGGCGATCCTGTTCGGCGTCGCCCTGGCGGTCTGCGCGCTCACTTGGCTGCTGGTCCGTAAGCGCTGGCCCCGGCTGCGGCCCTGGCTGAAGGCCGCGCCTTTCGCGATCGCGGCCACGCCGACGGCGCTGCTCGCCGCAGGCCTGCTCTGGATCAACCTCGCCCCAGCCGGCTTCCGCTTCAAGGAGGTCTTCGCCGTCCCAGCAGGGCGGAACATCCACGACCTGAAGGCCCGAGGTTCGGGCGTGAACGACGCCGAGGAGATCGACCTGGCGTTCTCCACGGACGAGGCCGGCTGGCGTGCGCTGATCGGCCCGCGGTTCGAGGCGGTCCAGGGCGACGACCAGATGCGGGACCTTGTTCCCTTAGCCGGCTCTGAACCGCCCCCCTGGTGGAGAGGTCACCACTGTGGCGACCGAACCGTCCACATCGCGCGTCGCCAACGCGACTGGGACCAGATCGTCGTGACCCGCTGCCGCGACGACGGGCGGGTCTATGTCCAAGCCTCGTGGGTCGACTAGCGTGCTCGTGGACCCCCAACGCATCGCCGCCGACCCGGCCATCTCGGCCTTCGTCACGGCCAACGCCGGCTCGGGCAAGACCAAGACCCTGATCGACCGGGTCGCGCGCCTGCTGCTGGCCGGGGCCGAGCCCGAGGCGATCCTGTGCGTGACCTACACCAAGGCCGCCGCCGCCGAGATGCAGCGCCGGCTGTTCGAGCGCCTGGGCGAATGGTGCGTCACCCCCGACGTCAAGCTGCGCGAGCAGCTGGGCGCCCTGGAGGGCCGCGATCCGTTGGGCTTCGACCACATCGCCCTGTCCAAGGCCCGGGGCCTGTTCGCCAAGGCGCTGGAGACGCCGGGCGGGCTGAAGATCCAGACCATCCACGCCTTCTGCGAGAAGCTGCTGCGGCGCTTCCCGCTGGAGGCCGGGGTCTCGCCCGGCTTCCAGGTGATGGACGACAGCGCCTCGGTCGCCATCGCCCAGGGGGCGTTGCGGCAGGTGGCGACGTGGGTCACCAACCATGACGACGCCTTCGCCCAGGCCTATGCCCGGTTCTCGGTGGCCCTGGACTTCGCCAGCTTCGAGGCGATGTTCGCCGCCTTCGAGGCCCAGCGCGGGGCGATCGGCGAGTATCTGGAACGGGTGGGCGGCCTGGCGGGCGCGGTCGAGGACGTCTGGAAGGTCTGCGGCTTCCACTATGGCCCGAGCAGCGTCGAGGACGTCACGGCCGAGGCCATGGCGGAGCTGGACCGCGACCTGTGGCGCTCGGTCGCCGACGTGCTGCTGAACGGGACCAAGACCGACATCAAGTGCGCCGGCCTGATGCTGGCGGTGGCGACCGACCCGGACGCCGACCTCGACCAGGCCCTGGCGGCCCTGTTCACCGAGAAGGGCGCCGGCACGCCCGCCACCTGGCCGGCCAAGACGTCCGGGCTGAAGAGCCGCGAGGACCTGCGCGTCCGCCTGCTGGCCGAGCAGGAGCGGTTGGAGGAGGCCCGCGAATGGCTGCGCGCCGCCCGCGTGGCCGAGGACAGCGCCGACGCCCTGCGCCTGGCGGCCCTCTACGTCACCAGCCACCAGATCGAGAAGGACGCCCGTGGGGCCCTGGACTTCGCCGACCTGATCGACCGCACCCGCGTGCTGCTGACCCAGAAGGTCGACGCGGCCTGGGTGCTCTACAAGCTGGACGGCGGCATCGACCACATCCTGCTGGACGAGGCCCAGGACACCGCGCCCGAGCAGTGGGCGATCCTGCGGGCCCTGACCTCGGACTTCTTCGCCGGCGAGGGGGCGGTGCGCTGGCGCGCGCAGCACGCGGGCGAGGCGCGTGACGACCGCACCCTGTTCGTGGTCGGCGACGAGAAGCAGTCGATCTATTCGTTCCAGGGCGCCGATCCCCAGCGCCTGCTGGCCGAGACGCAAGGCTACATCGCCCAGATCACCGCCGCCGAGCGCGTCGGCAAGGCCGTGCCCCTGACCATGTCGTACCGCTCGACGGTGGAGGTGCTGAGCTTCGTCGACGCCCTGTTCTCGGCGCCGGAGACCCGGTCCGGCGTCCCGGCCCCGGCCGGCGAGGACGTGGTGCGCCACCAGCCGTTCCGCGTCGACCACAAGGGCTGCGTCGACCTGTGGCCGCTGGAGCGCGAACTGCCCGGCGAGGAGCGCGAGGCCTGGGACGCGCCGCTGGACGCCGAGGGCGAGCAGGGCGCCAACCGCCGCCTGGCCGAAAAGATCGCCGCCGAGATCCAGGCCCTGATCCGGCGGGGCGACGCGGTGTTCGACAAGGAGACGAAGCTGTGGCGTCCGGCCCACCCCGGCGACATCCTGGTGCTGGTGCGGCGGCGCAAGGCGCTGTTCGAGGAGGTGCTGCGGGCGCTGAAGCGGCGCGGCGTGCCGGTGGCCGGGGCCGACCGCCTCAGCCTGTCGGCCCACATCGTGTTCGACGACCTGCTGGCCCTGGGCCGGTTCTGCCTGTTCCCCGACGACGACCTGACCCTGGCGGCCTTGCTGAAAAGCCCGTTCTGCGGCCTGTCGGACGACGACCTCTACGCCCTGGCCAAGGGGCGGGGTGGCACGCTGTGGCGGGCGGTCAACGACCGCGCGGCCGAGCAACCGACCTGGTCCGCCGCCCGCGACCTGCTGCGCTGGGCGCTCGCGGAATCGCGCCGCAAGCAGCCGTTCGAGTTCTACGCCCTGCTGCTGGGCCGGGTGGACGACAGCGTCCGCTCCAACCGCGCCAAGGTGCTGACCCGCCTGGGCGAGGAGGCCGCCGAGGCCCTGGACGAGTTCCTGGCCCAGGTCCTGGCCGCCGAGCAGCGCGGGGTGCGCGACCTGGAGGCCCTGGTCGCCGACTTCGCCAGCCTGGACATCGTCGTGAAGCGCGAGATGGAGGGCGCGCGCCACGAGGTGCGGGTGATGACCGCCCACGGCTCCAAGGGGCTGGAGGCGCCGATCGTCTTCCTGCCCGAGACCACGATGAAGGGCGGGGCGCGCGGCTCCCCGCTGATGCGCACCGCCGACGGCGGCTTCCTGTGGTGCGCCAGCAAGGCCAACGACTGCGCCGCGTCGGCCGAGGCCCGCGAGCTGCGCGAGAAGAAGGACGCCGAGGAGGCCCTGCGCCTCTACTACGTCGCCCTGACCCGGGCCCGGGACCGGTTGATCCTGTGCGGCCGGATCGACGCCCGGACCAAGGACGAGAACGTCGGCGGCTGGTACGCGGCGGCCCGCGCGGCGTTCGCCCACGAGGCTGTCGCGCCGGGCGTGCGGGAGATCTCAGACGACGGCCGCCTGCGCTTCGGCCCCGATCCGATGCGCGCCGAGGCCCTGGCCCCGCGCGCCGCCTCGGCCCTGGTCCACACGCCCGCCTGGACCCTGGCCCCGGCCGCGCCCGAGACGCCCGCCGCCCGCTACGCCGCCCCCTCGACCCTGGAGGACGAGGCCCGGGGCAGCGCGCCCTCGCCCCTGGCCCAGGTGTCCGGCCTGGGCCGCTACCGGCGCGGCGAGATCGTCCACCGGCTGCTGCAGCTTCTGCCGGATATAGAGCCCGTGGGTCGCAGAACGGCCGCCGCCCGCCTGCTGGCCGCCGAGCGCGACCTGACCGACGACCAGCGCCAGGAAATGGCGTCCGCCGCCTTCGGGGTGCTGGAGGACGACCGGTTCGCCGCCGTGTTCGGCCCCGGCTCGCGGGCCGAGGTCTCGGTGGCCGGCGGCGCGGCCACCCTGCCCGCCGAGCTGCGGATCGCCGGCCGGGTCGACCGGCTGGTGGTCACGCCCGACCGCGTCCTGGTCGTCGACTACAAGACCAACCGCCCCTCGCCCGACCGCATCGAGAACGCCGATCCGGCCTATCTGGCCCAGATGGCGGTCTATGCCGCCGTGCTGGCCGAGGTGTTCCCCGACCGCCCGATCGAGGCCGCGATCGTGTGGACCGACGGTCCCAAACTCATGGCGGTTCCAGAAAAGGTGATGGCCGCCGCCCTGGCTCGGCTGTTCTAGATCATTGCCGAGGGGGGCCAGGGCCCCTAAATCTTGCGGCAAGACGGGGAGCGAATCCCCGACCACAACAGTTTTCTAGCGCGCCTTCGATAGTCCGGGCGCAGATGGAGCCAAACGATGAGCACCGTGACGGTGACCGACGAGTCCTTCGAGAAGGACGTCCTGCAGGCCGACAAGCCGGTCCTGGTCGACTTCTGGGCCGAATGGTGCGGCCCGTGCAAGCAGATCGCCCCGGCCCTGGAGCAGATCTCCKAGGAACTGGCCGACGCCGTGACCGTGGCCAAGGTCAATATCGAGGACAGCCCCACCACCCCCTCGCGCTACGGCGTGCGCGGCATCCCGACCATGATGCTGTTCCGCGGCGGCCAGATGGCCTCGATGAAGGTCGGCGCCATGCCCAAGGCCAAGATCCTGGAGTGGCTGAACGAAGCCGGCGTGGTCCAGCCGGCGTAAGCCGCCTCCGCGCTTTTTGAGTTTTGATCAGCGGCCGCCCGTCTCGCGCAAGCGAGGCGGGCGGTTTGCGTTCGGGGCGAAGGACGGCCGGCGATAGGGGTCCTCGGGCCGTCGTACCGGGAAAACCCCGATTCCCGGCCTGAGCGGCCAAAGCCACTGTCGGGCCATGACGGCGTCCCGCAATCGATCGCGGCCATTCCTGGCCCCCGTGCTCTGCGCCGTGACGATCCTGGCGGGCGGAGGCTCGGCGGCCCTGGCCCGGGAGGCGGAGCCGCCCACCGACGACAGGGCGATCGCGACGGCGCCGCCCGATCAGGCTCAAGCCCAGGCCCAGGAGCCGGCCCCGGACGCTCCCCCGGCGGCGGCCGCCCCTCCGCCCAAGCGCGGCTGGAAGCACCTGTTCTTCGACGACCAGGACGGGGACTTCGACTTCTCCGACTTCCTGGCCAAGGGCGGGTTCATCCCCGTGCCGATCATCATCACCGAGCCCGCCGTCGGCGGCGGCGGCGGGGTGGCGGGGGCGTTCCTGACCCGCAGCCCCGACCATCCCCGCCAGGTGACCCGCACCGTCGTGGCCGCGTTCAAGACCAGCAACGGTTCGGACGGCGTCGGCGCCTTCCGCGCCGGCTACGCGATGGGCGGGCGGCTGGCCTACCGGGTGGGCGTGGGGCACGGCAAGATCACCCTGGACAGCTTCCCCGCCTTCGCGCCCGGCGGGATCGAATACACCAACCACTACGACTACGGGATCCTCGGCTCGGCCCTGTGGACCCTGGGCGACAGCCATGTCTCGATCGGGCCGCTGTTCGACTTCCGCAAGCTGACCTCCAAGCTGGACATCCAGGGCCTGCCGCCCGAGTTCGCCGACCACTTCGGCCGCACCCTGCAGACCGGCGCCGTCGGCCTGGGCCTGCACTACGACACCCGCGACAATCCCCTGACCCCGACCGGCGGCGTCAACGCCTATGCCGAGGGCAAGTTCAACCGCGAGGTCTTCGGCAGCGACCGCGACTACGAGGAGTACGACGCGGCGGCCTACGCCTTCGGCAAGCTGTCGCCGCGCTTCCACTACGGCTTCAAGCTGGAGCTGAACGCGATCCGCGGCGACTTCCCGGTCTATTTCGCCCCGGCCGTCAACCTGCGCGGCGTCCAGGCCATGCGCTACCAGGGCATGGACGTCTACAGCTCCGAGGCCGAGCTGACCTGGCGGGCCAACGACCGCTGGTCGCTGCTGGCCTTCGGGGGCGTGGGCGGGTCGGAGGCGGGGAGTTCGCGACTGTACGAGGACTCCGGCGCGGTCTGGACCGGCGGGGTGGGGTTCCGTTACCGCCTGGCGCGGAAGTTCGGCCTGGACGCCGGCGCCGACATCGCCTGGGGCCCGGAAGGTTCGGTGTTCTACATCCAGGTCGGCCACGCCTGGGTGTTCAAGATGGACTAGACGGGCGGGTCTGGGCGCGATGGATGGGGGGCGCCGCGGCGCCCCGCCTACTTCTTCCCCGGCGTGACGATGAACGGCGAGACCGAGACCGGGGGTGTCTTCTTGTCGGCCTTCGGTTTGCGGATTTCCTTGTTGGACTTCTTCTGACCCTTGGCCATCGCGGTTTCCTGCCTGGACGCTCGCGCGCCAGGAAGGTCCGGCAGGCCGAGCCGCCCTCCGGCGTGGATGAAGTCTAGAGCTTCGCCGGGCCGGCGCCTAAGGGTTTCCTCGGGGACGCGCTCTCACGGCAAGGCCTTGCCGGTTGCGCTCGGCGCTCCTGGTGAGTGCGTGTCCCCCAAGTCGTCCGCTGGATTCGGGGGCTGGCCCTCTGGCGCCGTGACCGAAGGAGGGGACACGTACTCACGCCACGGCCAGGGATCGACCCGCAAGGCCCTGCCGTGAGTACGTGTCCCCGTCGTTGCGGCGGAGGTCCTGGATCAAGCCGCCTTCTTGGCGGCCTTTTCCTTCTTGGGCTTCTTGTCCTTCTTGCCGTGGGCGGCCTTTTCGGCCTTCGGGGCCTTGGCCTTCTTGGCCTTGGCTTCCGGTTCGGCGTGGACGTCGGACACGGCCATGTCGGCCAGCAGCTCCAGGAAGCCCTCGCGCTTGCTGGGCTTGAGCAACGCGAGAATGCGGGCGTCGGCCATGGCCACCTTGGGGCGGCTCTCCTCCAGCACGGCGGCGCCGGCGGGGGTCAGGCTGACGGTGTTGGCGCGGGCGTCCTGGTCGGAGCGATGGCGCTCCAGGTGGCCCTTGGTGATCATCCGGGCGACCATGTCGGCCAGGGTGGAGCGGTCGATGCCGGTGGCGCGGACCAGACCCGTCTGGGTGACGCCCTCGTTCTCGGCCACGGCGGCCAGCACGGCGTACTGGCGCTGGGTGACGCCGCCCGCGCCGCTCTCCTCGGCGTAGATGTCGAGGGCCAGCTGCAGGACCCGGTGCAGGAGGTGACTGGGCGACCGGGCCAGGGCCCCGCCGTGTTCAGCTTTGCCGTCCTTGTCGCCCTTGGTCTTGGCCATCGTCCGTCGCCCTTCGTTTCCGCCGACGGACCTTTATGTACCACGCTTAGACGTCGTTTTGACGACAGACGGTCCGTGGGCTGCCGATTAGGTTTCCTTGATCCGCTCATCCCGGCATTCGCCGGGATGAGCGGATCAAGGAAATCAGAAACCCGCGTCCGGCGGCTCGGGGGTCTTGGCCTCGTCGCCCTTGGCGATGTGCTTCATCATGAAGGGCACCTGGCTGAGCGAGAACAGCAGGGCCAGGGGCAGCAGGCCGATGCGGAACTTGACCCACATGTCGGTGGACTGGGTCAGGCGGACCAGCTCGTTGGCGACGGCGGCGAAGGCGAAATAGCCGCCGTAGCGCAGGGTCAGGGTGCGCCAGGCCGCGTCGGGCAGGTGCACGGCCTCGCCCATCAGGGCCTTCAGCGGCGCGCGGCCGGTCAGGGCGCCGCCGATCATGAAGGCGGCCAGGGAGGCGTTCACCACCGTCACCTTGATCTTCACGAACACGTCGCTGTGGAACACCAGGCCCAGCGTCCCGAAGATCAGGGCCATGACGCCCGAGAACAGCGGCAGCAGGGCCACGCGGCGCTCGATGACGAATCCCAGCAACAAGGCCAGGGCCGAGGCTCCGACCAGGACCCAGGTGGAGGTCTGGAAGTTCTTGGTCAGCAGCCAGGTCACGAAGAAGGCCAGCGGCGCGCCGTAGTCGATGGCGGTGCGCACCCAGGCGGCGTTCTTCTTGGCGGGGGCGGGAGGCGTGTCGGTCATCGGCTAGTCCTCCAGGCCCACCAGCGAACGCGAGAAGGCCCGGGCGTCGAACGGCTGCAGGTCGTCGACACCCTCGCCCACGCCGATCAGCTTGATCGGGCTGTCGCTGGCGCGGGCCACGGGCACCAGCACCCCGCCGCGGGCGGTGCCGTCCAGCTTGGTCATCACGATCCCGGACACGCCGACCTGGTTGCCGAAAATCTTCTCCTGGGCCAGGGCGTTGCGGCCGACCGTGGCGTCCAGCACCAGCAGGGTCTCGTGCGGGGCGTCGGGATCGACCTTCTTGAGCACCCGGATCACCTTGAGCAGCTCGTCCATCAGGCCCTGCTTGTTCTGCAGGCGGCCGGCGGTGTCGATCAGGACGACGTCGTGACCTTCCTGTTGCGCCCGCTCCACGGCCTCGTAGGCCAGGGCGGCGGCGTCGGCGCCGGGCGGGCGAGACATGAAGTCGGCCCCGGCCCGGTCGGCCCAGACTTTCAGTTGCTCGACGGCGGCGGCGCGGAAGGTGTCGCCGGCGGCGATCAGCACCTTGGCCTTCTTGGCGGTCAGGTCGGACGCGATCTTGCCCAGGGTGGTGGTCTTGCCCGAGCCGTTGACGCCGATGAACAGCACCACATAGGGCTTGGGCCCCGACAGCGGGTCGAACACGCCCTCGCGGTCGGTCAGCTCGGCGGCGACCAGCTCGGCCAGGGCCTCCTTGACCTCGACGTCGGTCGACGACTTGCCGAACCGGGCCTTGCCGAAGGCGTCGGCGATGCGGGCGGCGATCTGGGGACCGAGATCCGCCTCGATCAGCATCTCCTCCAGCTGGTCCAGCTGCTCCTGGTCCAGCGGCTTCTTGGTGAAGGCGCCGGTGACCTGCTCGGTCATCTGCTGCGACGACCGGGCCAGACCGGCGGTCAGCCGCTGGAACCAGCCTTTTTTCTGCTCGGGCTTTTCGCTCATGGCGTTCCTTTAGAGCGTGGCAGCTGAAAGTGTGAGCGGTTTCAGCGCCCGCCACGCTCCAATTAATAGAGATGGAGCCTGGGACAGGCTCTATCGGGCGTGGCATGAAACGCCAATGGACGCGCTTTCGACCACCCTATTCTGGCTGGATTACGCCGCCGTCGCCGTGTTCGGGGCGACGGGCGCGCTGGCGGCGGCCCATCGCAAGCACGACATCATCACCTTCGGCTTCTTCGCGGCGATCACCGGCGTGGGGGGCGGAACCCTGCGCGACCTGCTGATCGACGCCCCGGTGTTCTGGATCCAGCGGCCCGGCTACGTGATCGTCTGCCTGGCGGCCGCGGTCGGGGTCTGGATGCTGGGCCAGCGGGGCTGGCGGTTCCGGGCCCTGCTGTGGCTGGACGCCCTGGGCATGGCCGCCTACTGCGTGGTCGGCACGGCCAAGGCCCTGAGCCTGGGCGTCCATCCGTTCACGGCCATCGTCATGGGCGTCCTGACCACCGCCTTCGGCGGGGTGATCCGCGACGTGCTGGCCCACGAACCGAACCTGCTTCTGCGCCGCGAGATTTACATCACCGCCGCTCTCGCCGGCGCGACGGTGTTCGCCGGCATGACCCTGCTGAACCTCGGCTTCTGGCCCGCCGGGATCGCCGGCTTCGCCACCGCCTTCGGCCTGCGGGCCTGCGCCATCAAGTTCGGCTGGAGCCTGCCGGGCTTCCAGCAGGGCGAGGAAGAGCCGGAGTGAGCGGGGAAACGGAAGTCGTCATCCCGGCGCGGACGGTCGTGAACGTGATGACGTTCGCCGCCGCCCTGCCGCTGGCCGTCGTGACCCTGGGCTTCGGCCTTTACTTCCTGATCTTTCCCGACGCCGCGCCGGCCGCTCCCGGGGTGCGGATCCCGTTCCTGTCGCCGGCCGCGTCCGACCGCGTCGTCGTCACCCTCGCCCTGTCCTGGTTCGTGATCTGGCTTTGCGCCCGGGGCTTCGGGGCGCTGTTGCGGGCGCTGGATCGTCGGCCGCTGCTGGTCGCGGACGCCGAGGGGCTGCGGTTCGACCCCACCCTGCGCCGCGAGACCGTGCCCTGGTCGGCGGTCCGCCGCATCCGCCAGACGGGCTGGAGACGGCCCTACAACCTCACCTTCGAGCTGCGGCGACGGTTCTGGGCGGTCGAGTCGCCGCTGACCGCCCGGCGGGTCCACATCGGGACGCTGCATCTGGACGATTACCGCTGGGTCCCGCCGGACCTGATCGAGCGGCTGGAGCGCCTGCGGGTCAGGGCGTCTCGTGATCCGGGTGCTGGCGGCTGACCACCGCCACGGCCGGACCGCCGGCGGGCGGGCGCACCGGCAGGTCGGCCAGGTGCTCGGTCCAGGCGGGACGGCTCTCGACCGCCAGCTGGACGCCAGGCTCGACCCGCGACGGATCGTCGAAGGCGAAGGTCGCCAGGTCGATCTTGTCGGCGCTCCACTCGAAGGTCAGGGGCGTGCCGCAGGCGGCGCAGAAGCTGCGCCTGACGGCGTCCGAGCTCTGGAACGTCGAGCGCTGGCCCCGCGTCCAGGTCAGGTCGGCGACCTTCACCGTCACCAGCGCCCCGAACGGCCCGGCGAAGGCCTTCTGGCACATGCGGCACCAGCAGATCGAGGCGCGGCCGGGCTGGCCCTCGACCCGGAAACGCACGGCGCCGCATTGGCAGCCTCCGGTCAGGGACGTCCCGGTCAGAATTGGCGCGTCGGACATGGCGAACCTCAGGGCTTGCGCGGAGGGATCGCCAGCACCGGGATCGGCGTCAGGCGGAAGGTCACTTCATAGGCGTCGTGGTCGGACAGCACCGGCCCGCCGGTGGTCGAGCCGTCGAACCGCGCCTCCACCTGGACCGGCCGGATCGCCACCCGGTCGCCCTGCTTGAAGCCGATCAGGTCCTGGGTGTCGAGCCAGGGCGCGTCGCCGTCGGCGCTGATCTTGGCGTCGCAGCTGTCGGGCGTCTGGAAGCAGACCTGGCTGACCACGTCGAACGGATAGCGCTGCATCACGTAGTCGTAGCGGTCGGGGGCGTGCATGACGTTGAAGTCGCCGCCGACGATCAGAGGCGCGCCGGGCGTGCGGTCGGTCTCCATGAAGTGGCCCAGCTCCTCGGCCTGGAGGTGGTGGGCCATGCGGTTGCGATTGCGCGGCACGCCCGAGGCGCCCTTGGAATTGAGATGGGTGTCGGCGATCTCGACCGGCGTGGGCAGGCCCGGCACCTGCAGGCTGACCAGCATGACGCCCTTGTTGGCCAGGCAGTCCAGGCCCGCGCAGTAGCGATAGGCGTGCGACTTGACCCAGTTGATCGGATGATCGCTCAGCACCCACAGGCCGCTGGAGCCCCACTTGCCCCAGCCCTCGCCCTTGCGGATGTACTTAACCTTCTTGTAGCGCGGCCGGTCGTCCTTCGCGAACGGGTTGGGGTCGCGCTGCTTCTTGCGCGGGCCCTTGGCGACGTACGGATAGCCGGACAGCTCGATCAGGTCCGCCACCTCGTCGCGGAACCCCTCCTGCAGCAGGACGACGTCGGGCTGCAGGCCCCGCTCGCGCAGGGCGGCCAGCTCGCGGCCGATGGCCTTGAGCTTGGAGCCCCGCCCCGCCCGCACCGGCCAGGGCAGGCCCTCGACATTGTAGGTCATCACGCTGAGCTCGACCGGCTGGATCGGACCGCTCGGCGCGAAGGGCGTCGGGGGCGTCTCCTCGGTGGTCGGGGCCGGGATGGCCGGGACGATCGGGATGTCCTGGGCCCAGACCTGATCGAAGGGGACCACGGCCGGCGACAGCAGGGTCGCGGCGAGGACGGCGATCAGGACGCGACGGACGATCATCCCTGGGCGGCGAGCTCCGCGATCACCCGCGCGCCGTCGTGGCCGACCACCCGGAAGGCGGCGATCTGGCCCTGGTGCGCTGCGCCTTCAAAGGCGATCTCGGTGAAGTCCTCGGCCCGGGCCACGCCGTCGCGCTCGACCAGGCCAGACAGGGTGCGACCGACCTGGCGCTGGAGGTGGCGCTCCAAGCCCGCCTGGCCAGCCTCGCGCAGGCGCCGGGCGCGGTCCTTGATCACCGGACCCTTGACCGGCGGCATCCGCGCGGCGGGCGTGCCGGGGCGGGCGCTGTAGGGGAAGACGTGCAGGAAGGCCAGGCCCGCCTCCTCGACCAGCTTCAGGGTGTTGTCGAAGGCCTCGTCGCTCTCGGTCGGGAAGCCGGCGATCAGGTCGGCGCCGAAGGCGGTGTCGGGGCGCACGCGGCGCACCTCGGACACCAGCTTCAGGGCGTCCTCGCGGCTGTGGCGGCGCTTCATGCGCTTGAGCACCAGGTTGTCGCCGGCCTGCAGGGACAGGTGCAGATAGGGCATCAGGCGCGGCTCGGTCTCGAGCAGCTTGAACAGGTCCGGATCGATCTCGGCGGCGTCGATCGACGACAGGCGCAGGCGCGGCAGGTCGGGGACCATGCGCAGGATGCGGCCCACCAGCTGGCCCAGGGTCGGCTGGCCCGGCAGGTCGGCGCCCCACGAGGTGACGTCGACGCCGGTCAGCACCACCTCGCGATAGCCCTCGGCGGAGAGGCGGCGCACCTGCTCGACCACCTCGCCCGCCGGGGCCGAGCGCGAGTTTCCCCGGCCGTAGGGGATGATGCAGAAGGTGCAGCGGTGATCGCAGCCGTTCTGGACCTCGACATAGGCCCGGGCGCGGTCCTTGAGGCCGGCGATCAGGTGACCGGCGGTCTCCTTGATCGACATGATGTCGTTGACCCGCACGCGGGTGGAGGTGTCGAGCAGGGCGCCCGGGGCGGCCTTCTCGGCGTTGCCCAGGACGAGGTCGACCTCGGGCATGGCGGCGAAGGCGGCCGGGTCGATCTGGGCGGCGCAGCCGGTGACGATCAGCCGGGCGTCCGGCCGCTCGCGGCGGGCCTTGCGGATCGCCTGGCGGGCCTGGCGCACGGCCTCGTTGGTCACCGCGCAGGTGTTGAACACCACCGCGTCGGCCAGGCCGTCGGCGCTGGCGCGGGCCCGGATGGCCTCGGACTCGTAGGCGTTCAGCCGGCAGCCGAAGGTGACGACGTCGACGCCGTCGGGGCCCGACATCGTCGTGGCCGGTCCGCCTTCCTCGCCCACGGCCGGCGTGGGCGTGGGGGGACGGGAGATGAGCGTATAGGTCGTCACGGCTTCTCAACGCCCGAAGCGATGAATTCCGCGAAGGCGTCCTTCCAGTCGGGATGCCAGCGCGACAGGGCCGGGCGGTTCTCGATGACGTCGCCCATGGCCCAGGCCATGCGCTTCTCGTCCAGGGCGCGCGGCACGTCGTTGTCGGGGCACAGGATGTAGAAGTCGCCGCGGGCGATGCTGTCCAGCATGAACTGGACGGTCTGTTCGGGCGTCCAGGCGCCGTCCGGCTTGGGACCGCCGCGCCGGGTCATGCCGGTGAAGACATAGCCGGGGATCAGCAGGCGGGCGTCCACCTTGCAGTCGACGATCTCGCGCAGGCTGTGGGCCAACCCTTCCGTCAAGGCCTTCACCGCCGACTTCGACACGTTGTAGGCCGTGGCGCCCGGCGGCTGGGTGATCCCCTGCTTGGAGCCGGTGTTGATGATCAGGCCCGGACGGCCGCTGGCGGCCATCTCCTCGCCGATCACCTGGACGCCGTTGATCACGCCCCACAGGTTGACGTCCAGCACGCGCTTCCACGGGTCCTCGCCCGAGAAGGCGTCGCCCCCGCCGCCCACGCCGGCGTTGTTCATCAGCACGTCGATCGCGCCGAACCTGGCGACCGCCGCGTCGCGCAGGGCCTGGACCTGGGCGCGGTCGGACACGTCCGTCTCGACGGCCAGGGCCTTGTCGCCGATGGCGTCGGCGGCCTTCTTCAGGGCCCGGCCCATGATGTCGGCCAGGACCACGTTCATGCCCTGGGCGGCGAAGGCCTGGGCGGCGGCCAGGCCGATGCCGTCGGCCGCGCCGGTCACCACGGCCGTCTTGCCCGGACCGATGGCGGGGTGGATGGCCGTCATGCCGCGACCTTCTCGGGCAGCTTGCCGACGAACTCCATGGTCACGGGACCGGTCATGATCACGTGGCCGTCGGCCTCCCGCCATTCGATGGTCAGGGCGCCGCTCTCGAACTCGACCTTGGCGGTGCGGTCGGTCAGGCCGCGACGCACGGCGGCCACCTGGGCCGCGCAGGCGCCGGTGCCGCAGGCGGCCGTCAGGCCCGCGCCGCGTTCCCAGACCTTCAGTTGGATGTGATCCCGCGCCGCGATGTGGGCGAAGCCGACATTGACACCTTCCGGGAACAGCGGGTGATGCTCGACCAGGCTGCCCGTGCCGCGCGCGAAGTCGTCGCTGACCGGGGCGTCGACGAAGAACACCACGTGCGGATTGCCCATGGAGACGCAGCCGGGGGTGTGGACCAGCGGCGCGTCGATCGGACCGACCTGCAGCTCGATGCCGACGGTGTCCATCTCTTCGGCCAGCGGGATCTGGTTCCACGCCAGGCCCGGACGGCCCATGTCGACGGTCACCAGCTTGTCGCCGGCCATGACGCCCGACAGGCGCCCGGCCACGGTGTCGAAGGCCACGGCGTCCTTCCGGCCTGACTGCATCAAGAGCCAGGCCACGCAGCGGGTGCCGTTGCCGCACGCGCCGGTCTCCTCGCCGTCCGAATTCCAGAACCGCACATAGGCGCTGGCGCCCTCGGCCCGCGGCGGGTCGATGGCGATGACCTGGTCGCAGCCGATCCCGCCGTCCCCTCGTTTCGCGATCGCGCGGATCTCGTCCGGGGTCGGATTGAAGGGCTGGGTCAGGGTCTCGATCACGACGAAGTCGTTCCCGAGCCCGTTCATCTTGAGGAAGGTGCGGCTCATGGCCGGGCTATATAGTGGAAAACCGCGCGCGAGTCAGAGGCTGGGGTCGACTGCGGCGATTTGGGCGCGGGTTTTGCGGGTCTTGGCTGGGGACACGCACTCACGACGAAGCGGCGGCCAGGTTTACGCGGCGTTCGGGGTGAGTGCGTGTCCCCCAAGTCGTCCGTGGACTTGCCGGAGGCGCTCGGGGCGAAGGTGGGGACACGCACTCACCCTGATCACCCTGGCCGGACTTCAGACGCCCTGCCGTGAGAGCATGTCCCCGGCGCGGGGATCGAGCCGCCTCTATCCCCGCGAACGCCGAGAAGAATCCTAGCCGTCTCAACACCTTAAAGAAAAATCAGCATCACAAACGCGCCAGCACTCAAACCTCCCGCACAATCAGAACCGTCACCATCACGGGGAGGGCTCTTGGTACCGGCCCAAGCAGGCGATGGGGATGGAACCGAGCGGGGCCGCTTGCCTTGGCTGGGGGGAGGTCTTGGGCGGCGGGGCTCAGAAGGTCCCAAGGCGCAAGACGAACCTCGGCGAAGACC